>DATHQY010000509.1:0-17759 GCA_035482215.1 Polyangiaceae bacterium
GTCCCCGAGACGGACCACGTGTAGGTACCGGTGAAAGACGACGCCAGGCTCGCCACGTAGAACGGCTGCGTCTGGGTCGGCGACACGGTGGCGGTCGTCACCGCGCCGCCGCCCGAGGACGTCGCGATGCCGAGGGCGACGGTCACTTTGGACGTCGCGACATTTCCGAACGCGTCCGTGCACGTGATCAGGTCGAACGCGCCGCTCGCGTGGCCGGCGGTGTACATCGTCGACGTGCCGCTCGTGGCGCTGAGCGAGCCGGTGTTGGAGTTGCCGCTGATCGACCACGTGCACGCGGTCGTCGCGGAGAACGTCTGCAGCGCGCCCGGGGGCAGCGTCGGGTTCAAGGGGCTGATCGAGAACCCCACCGTGATCTTCGAGGTGGCGACGTTCCCGTACGTGTCCGTGCACGTGACCGTGTCGACCGCGCCGCTCGTATGGCCGGCCGTGTACACCGTCGTGGTGCCGCTCGCGGCGCTGAGCGCGGGCGACCCCGAGGCGCTCGTGCTGAACGCCCACGACGCGCACGTGTCCGTGCCGCTGTTCGTCGTCAGCGTCAGCGTGGTCGACGCACCGGGGACCACCGTCGCCGTCGCCGGGCTAATCGAGAGCGTGACGGTGACCTTCGCCACGGCGACGTTGCCGTTGGCGTCCGTGCACTGGACGGTGTCGACCGTGCCTGCCTTCTGACCCGCGCGGTAGATTGCGCTCGTCCCCGTCGTCGAGACGAACGACGGCGTGTTCGACGCGCCCCCCACCGACCACGTGCATGTGTTCGTTCCACCGCTCGCGAGCGTGAACGTCTGCGTTCCGCCCGGCGCGATCGTCGCGCTCGCCGGCGACAACGTGAGGCCGATCGTGATCTTCGCCGTGGCTACGTTCCCGCTCGCGTCCGTGCACGTCAGCGTGTCCGTCGTCCCGTTCTTGGGACCGGCCGTGTAGGCGAACGACAGCGTCCCGTTCGTCGGCGACGACGTCGACCCGGACTGCGACGACAGCGACCACGTCGCGCACGCCGCGCTCGCGGTGAACGTCTGCGTCCCCCCCGGCGAGAGCGTCACCGTCGACGGACTGAGGGCCAGGCCGACCGTGATCTTGGAGATGGCGACGTTCCCGCCCGCGTCGGTGCACTTGATCGTATCGGTCGTGCCGCCGGTCGAACCCGCGGTGTACGTCGTCGTGGTCGTACCGCCGGAGGAGCTCAATGTGGCTGCGCCGCTGTTCGCGCTGAGCGACCATGCGCTGCACGCCTCGGTCGCCGTGAGCGTCGTCGACGCACCGGGCGCCACCGTGGCGGTCGCGGGCGAAACCGACAGACCGACGGTGATCCTCGCGACGGCGATGTTGCCGTTCGCGTCCGTGCACTTCACCGTGTCGACCGATCCGGCCGTCGCGCCGGCGGTGTACACGGTGGAGGTCGTGCCGCCCGACGACGAAAGCGAAGCGGATCCGGAGCTGGCGGTGAGCGTCCAGCTGACGCACGTCGTTCCGGCCGGCGTCGCGGTCAGCGTCGTCGTTCCGCCGGGCACCACCGTCGCCGTCGACGGCGTGATCCCGAGGAGGACCACGATGTTGAGCGATGCGCTGTTGCCCCACGCGTCCGTCAGGCGAAACGTGTCGGTCGAGTTGTTGTTCGGGCCCGCGGTGTAACTGATGGTCTGCCCCGTGCCGCTGAACGATCCGCCCGACGGGCTCGCGAGGCTCCACGTGTACGTCCCGCCGTTGTTCCACCCTTTGATCGACTCGGTCGTCCCCGGCGACACCGGCGACGTGCCGGTGATCGAAATCCCGACGTTGTCGGTCACGGCCACGGACGCTGTCGCCGTCGGGGACGTCGTGTCCGTGACGGTGATCGTGTCCGTCTTGCCCGACGCGGCCGGCGCCACATAGGTCACCGTCGAGGCGCTCGTGGCGATCAACGTTCCGTAATGGGTGGCCGCGAGCGCAAACGAGTAGTTGCCGCTTCCGCCCGACGCCGTGATCGTCTGCTGGGAGTTCGGCGGAACGGAGGTGCCGAGCGACGCGGCGATGGCGATCTTCGGCCCTACCACGATCGTCGCCGTCGCCGTGGCGGACGAGCCGGTGTCCGTGACTTTCACAGTGTCGGTGAAGCTCGCGGCCGCGCCCGTGCCCGGCGTGTACGTCACCGTGGCTCCGCTCCCCGAGATCGCACCGGTGCTGCCGGAACCCTTCGTGAGCGTCCACGTGTAATTTCCGCTTCCGGCGCTGGCGGTAAACACCGTGCCCGCAGCATTCGGAACCGTGCTCACCGGCCCCGCGGGCGAGATCTGAACCGACCCGTAGACCGTGACCGTCGTCGAGGCCGTGTGGCCCTGCGAGTCGGTCACGAGGACCGTCGCCGTTTCGGGCGACGAGGCCGCGACGAACGTGACGGTGCCGCCCGAGGTGATGCTGCACGTCGACGCGCCGGAGGTCACCGCGCACGCCGTGAACGAGCCGCTGCCTCCCTTTGCCGTCAGCGCGGCCGTGCTCGTGCTCTTGTAGACATTCGCGGTGGCCGGCGTGAAACTGAGCGCAAGCTCCAGGTTCACCGTCGCCGTCGCGGAGCTGCCCGATGTCGCCTGCACGGTATCGGTCGTCGCGGCGGAAATGGTGGCCGGCGCCGAATAGAGGCCCGTGGCGGCGTTGATGGTGCCGTGCAACCCCGCGCTGACCGACCACGTGTAGGGGGCGCCTTTGCAGCCCGACGCCGTGAACTGCTGCGTTCCGCCGGGCACGAGTCCCGTCGTCGTCGGCGACACCGTCACGGACGAACCGACGACGACCGTGGCGGTCGCCGTGTGATTGACCGAATCCTTGACGGTCACAGTGTCGGTCCCGCACGTGGAACCCGCCGTGTAAACGCCGCTCGACGAGATCGAACCGATCGTCGGGCTCGCGTTCGACCACGTGTACGAAACGGTGCCGCCGGCCACATGGAAGGGGAACGTCGCGCCGGGAGCGAGCTCGATGGGGCCCGTGGGATAGAGCGAGACCGCCGTCGGGCTCGACGTGACGCTGATGCTCAGCGTCGCGCTGTGTCCCGCGGAGTCGGCGACCTTGACGATGTCCGTCTTGCCGCTCGTCGTACCCGACGTGTACGTAGCGGTCGTCCCGGGCAGCGAGGACGCGATCGTCGGTGTCGTCGACTGCGACTGCGTGAACGACCACGTGTACGGCGACGTCCCGCCCTGCACGGCGAGCGTCGCGTTCTTCGATGGGCTGATCGAGAGAGACGCCGGGAAGATGGTGAGCGTCGTGGACGACGCGGCGACGGTGACGTTGGCCGTGGCGGTGGATCCCGCGAAATCCGTGACCGTGACGACGTCCGTGCCGGCCAGCGCGCCCGCGGTGTACGCGCCGGCCGCCGTGATCGTACCGCCCGACGCATTGGTGGTGAGCGACCATGTGTACGGGGAGGTACCGCTCGAAGCCGTGAAAGCCTGCGTGCCCAGCGTGCTGACCGAGGCGGACGGGGGCGAAATGACCGGCGTCGACAGCGCGGCGGCGACTTGCTGGGTGCGCTCGGGCGCGGGTGCGGATTCCGAAGTGGAGGGCGGCGTCCCGCCGCACGCGGCGACGGCGAGGCACAGGACGAGAAGGCAGATTCGCGCCGCGTAAGTCATTTCAGTCCGTTCCTGCGTCGACCGGCATGCACGAGGAGCTGAACTGGTTCGCGATCGTCCCGCTGTCGCCGACGCCGGTCAGGTCGAGCGCATTGACCGTCACGTTCACGGTCACGGTGGCCGAGAGCGTTCCGAGGTAGGCGGTCACGTTCATCGGTCCCGCGTACGTGAACTGGAGCAGAAGAAGGCCGCCCGGGCTCATGGTCGCGACGTCGGGCCGGCTCACCGTCCAGATGGGCGAAGGAGGCGTGCCGGGGAAGCACCCCGGAGGAGCGAGCGTCGCGGTGAACTGGAGGCTGTTCGGCGTGGGCGGAGTGCCGACTTGTGTAATCAGCAGGTTCGTTCCCGGCGGGGCGCTCGGGGTGACCGTGAGCGCGGTGCAACTGCCGAGCACCTGCGGCACCCCTGTAATCTGCACGCCCGCATCCGTCGTCGTGACGCCGGCGTCCGCCGGGATGTCGGCGTAGATGTTCGAGTTGATGGCGTTGAGCAGCGGATCGCAATCCGTGGGAGCCGGCGCGCCCTGCGGTTGCGACAGGAGCTTCAGCCCCGCCCCGCCGAGGTTCATCGTCACGACTTGGTCCCCGACACACGTGCTCCACTTGCCGCTCGCGCACGTGAGCTGGCCCATCGAGCACGAGACGTAGTCGGCCGATCGGTAGACGACATGCCCGCACGCGACGGTCGTGCCGTCGGGCGAGCAAGGGCATCCGGGTTCGTTTCCCGTGCAAGCGACGGCGGATGCGTCCGGGGTGAACGTGTTGGACGTCCCGAGCTGCGACGACGGTTTGTCGCCGCTGCTCGTGCATCCCGAGGCGCACGCGGCGAGCCCCAACGCGGCGAGCGTGAACAAGCCCTTCGCCCAGCGCGAAGCGAACGGCGACCTCACTCCGGCAAGACGCCCCGCTCGTCGTAGAAAAACCATGCTTCGTCGGATATGGCTACGTCGCCAACGAATCACTCCTTAATGGCCAAATCGCCAATCGCGAGCACGACGGCCTTCACGCACGGCCTACGGCAAGCCGTATGAGTGCCGGACCCCATGCCCGCCATCGTTCCCATTCGCGCCGCATCTCGTACGGTTCGTACCGTGTGCGCGCGGGCCGCGTGCGCGGCGATCGCGATCGCCGCCGCGGGGTGCTCCTCCAACCCGGCCTCCCATATCGGGGAGGAGGAGAGCGGCTCGCCCATCGGAAGGGCCGACGCCGCCAGCGAGGCCGCCGCACCGCGCGACGCGAGCGGCGTGGCGCCCGATGTGGGTACGGCGGACGCGAACGACCCGGGGACGGCGGACGCAAACGACGCGAGCGCGGACCGTGACGCGCGCGATGGGGCCTCCGATGCGGATGGGGGCCCCGGTCCGGGGCCGTACACGGTCGGGGGAACTCTCACGTTCGTCGCGGGGACGGGGCTCGTCCTCCGCAACGCACCGCCGGACGCGGGACCCGACGCCGGCGAGACGCTGGCGATCGCGTCGGGCATGGCGTCGTTCGCGTTTCCCACGCGCTGGCCGACGGGTGCCTCGTACGACGTCAGCGTCGACCAGCAGCCCTCGATGCCGAACCAGACCTGCGTGGTCAACGAGGGCGCGGGAGAAGTGAACGGCGGTCCGGTCACGTCGATCGCCGTCGTGTGCACCACGGAGACGTACACGCTCGGAGGCACCGTGACCGGGCTGGGCGGCGCGACGGGCCTCGTCCTCCTCGGGCCGAACCACGACTCCCTGGCCATTTCCGCCGATGGGCCGTTCTCGTTTCCCTCGGTCCTCGCCGACGGCAGCAGCTACGACGTGACCGTCGCCCAGCAGCCGTTCGGCGTCACGTGCCAAATCGCGAATGGGGCGGGCACGATTCAAGAAATGGATACACAGATCGTCGTGACCTGTTCGTGAGCTCGTAATACGGCATTCGCGGTTCGTGTCGGCTGGCGCAGGCACCCTTTACCGCGTCACTGCGGCGGAATGGGCTGGTAGAAGCCTCCAGGGGCGGCGTTCGTCGTCGAGTCGATGACTGCGAACGCCGCGGGACACGTGCTGACGCTCTCCGTATAGGGGTATCCGTACGAAGGCGGGGCCCACTGCGAGATGAGGCCACCGTCGACGCCCGCGACGAAGTTGCCTGACGATCGATGTCGAGCGCGAAGGCGGCTCCGTCGCCGTTCAGATCAAAGCCATAGCCGAAGGACGGTATCCCTCCGCCTCCGCACCAGATCCAGCGACCCGCGGGAAAGGCGGCGAGCGGAATGGCCTTGCCTGCGGGCACTGGGGTCCCTCCGGGGAACGCGGGGGAGCAGATGCCGGCGCGGTATTGAAGCGAAACGGGGCGCACGAGCGAGACCGAGGTGTCGTCGAGTACGAGCTTCACGCGGGCCGGGCTGTCGTAGACGAGGATCTGCGCCTGCTCGATCGTCCCATCCAAGGCCGTGATCCGCATTTGGAACGTCCCGGCTC
Organism: Polyangiaceae bacterium; assembly: GCA_035482215.1. Taxonomy (GTDB): domain Bacteria; phylum Myxococcota_A; class Polyangia; order Polyangiales; family Polyangiaceae; genus Palsa-1150. Next base: position 6,076 of record DATHQY010000509.1, read on the forward strand.
CGAGGGTCGCGGACGCGTCGACGATCGCGTAGCTCGCCGTATTGAGCGGCGGGTTGTTCGCTTCCGGATTGATTTCCGCTCGATCCTGCCGCGCCGTAGAAGCCCGTAACGGCGGCCGTTACGTCGGCGGGGGACGAGAACGCGCGCGGGGCGCCCGGCGCAGCTCCGCACCACGCCGGCATGAGCCCGGAGAAGCCCTCGCCCTCGCCGTCGACCAATCCCGCATCGGCGAAGCAGATCGCGGCTGTTTCCGCGGCGCCGCTCGATCCGCTCGCACCCGCCGCGCCGCGCGGCGCTGCCTCCGATCATCGACCCGAGGATCAATGCCGCGGAGACCGCGGCCAGAGGATGCGCGCGAATCGCACCCGAGAGCGTTCGCGGGGGCGGGGGCAACGGCGCGAACGGGCCCGCGGCGGGCGCCACCGAAGCCGAAACGCGCGACCATACGCGCGCGAGAGACGCCGGAGGCGCCGGGTCGTCGCGCTCGGCCGCGAGAAGCCTCTCGATCATGGCGTCGCCGCCCAGCCGAAGAACGGGTCGTACGCGATGCGCGCGGCGACCGCTTTGCGCAGCGCCGTCTCGTCGGGGCATGACGACGCCGATTGCGCGCGTGAATACACGAGCCTCGCCGACGGCGTCGCCCCCGCGGCCCGCGCGAACGCCGCGACCGAAACGAACGCGAGCCCGCCGGCCGTGAGGAGCGCCCACGCGCGTCCGTTCGTCATGCGTCCCGCGTTTCCTCTTCCCTTCTATTGGCCATGCACGCGCGTTTCCATCACGCCAGAAAGCCGCGAAGCGCGCGGTGGCCGGCGTTCGTCGAACTCCGTTGTCAGCCGCGCGGAGGCGAAGCGTCGCCCTGCGGAGGCGCGGCGTCGGGCAAGGCGTGAAACGCATCGAGTGTCCGTGCCGAATACACGATAGCGGCGCCGGCGTTGACCATGACGGCGACCCCCAGCGCGTCTGTGATCTCGTCCGCCGTGGCCCCGTGACGGCGCGCTTGCTCGACATGCACGGTGATGCAGCCGTCGCACTTCACGGTGACCGCCACGGCCAGCGCGATGAGCTCGCGCGTCTTGGCGTCGAGCGTCCCCTTCGTCGCGTGGGACGCCGCGATCGCGCGATAGCCTTTCACGAGATCGGGCGAGAGCTTGGCGATCTCGGCAATCGTCGTCGCCAGCTGTTTTCGGTATTCGTTCCAGTCGAGCATGCCCATGGGCGCATTCTGGCACATGGGCTTGCTCGCCGGCGGCCGTCGAGCCCGCCGTCACCCCTCGCGCGCGCCGGGACATCCTGCGCCTCGCTCGCGCGTCCAGCGCGGATTCGTCGCTTTTGCTCGCGCTTCCGTCACCCGGCGAGCTCACCCCACCTTGCGGTGCAAGCGCATGAGCGTATGGAGCCTAGATGCTTCACCTACGCTCGCCTTCGGTGCCACGCTCCTTGCTCGGTCTCGCGTTCGCGTCGGCGCTCGCGCTTGCTACGCCGCCGTCCCTCGCGCAGGCCGCCGGTCCGCGCCTGCCTACGCACGTCGCGTGCGTCGGCGATAGCATCACGGCCGGGGTCGGCGACCAAACGGCCGACGGGGGGCCGCCGCTCGGCCCGTACCCGACCCAGCTCGCCACCATTCTCGCGGGCCAGGATCCGGGCGTCAACGTCCAGAACTTCGGGCATTCGGGAGCGACGCTGCTCACGTCCGGCGACACGCCGTACATCCAGCAGGTCGAGTACCAGAATGCGACCTCGTTCGTGAGCAACGCAGGCGCCAACGCCGTCGTCGACGTCGTCATCATGCTCGGCACGAACGATTCGAAGCCGACGAACTGGAACGCGGGCGCGAATGCCACCGCGTTCACGAACGAGTACATCGCGCTCGTCCAGCACTTCGCCGATCTGCCGACGGCGCCGCAGATCTACCTGATGCTCCCCCCCGCGGCGTTCACGAACACGTTCACGATCGACGGGACGGTCATCGTCCAGCAAATCGATCCCCTCATCCGCGCCGTCGCCACGCAAGAAAACACGGGGCTCATCGATCTCTACACGCCGACCGAGAACATGCCGCAGCTCTTCGGCGACGGCGTGCACCCGATTGACGTGGGGTACACGCTCATCGCGAACATCGTGGCATCCGCTCTTCTCGCCGTTCCGGACGCGGGAACAGCCCCGTCGGACGACGCGGGGGCATCCATGGAAGAGGACTCCGGGTCGTCGGTGCAGAGCGATGCCTCCGTCCCCGCCGACGCAGGGTCCGCACCGGTCGACGGCGGAGCGAGCTCGGCGAACGACGCCGGCGGCACGTCGCAGAGGGACAGCTCGGTGCCCATCGATGGCTCCGCGCGTCACGACGGCGGGTCGGTGGCCGCGGACGCGACGAGCGGAGAGGCACCCGACGCGGAGACGAGCGAAGTCGACGCGATGACGTCCACGGGTGACAACGGGAGCGATGACGACGCCGGAGACGACGCATCCGCGGCGGACAACGACGGCGGCAACGGAGTCGGGACGAGTGGATCGGATGCGAGTGCCTCGTCTCCGGGGAACGGATCGTCCACCTCGAGCTCTTCGGGGGGAGGCTGCGCGGTCGCGCACGCTCGATCGAATTCGTCGAGCGAATGGCCGTGGCTGGCGTGCGGAATCGCGGCCGTCCTGGCCGGCGCACGCCGCCGCCGCCGCGTGTGAGGGGTAGCCGCTCCGAAAATCGGAAGGTCGGTATCCGGAAATCGCGCGGTCCTCTCCCGAGGACCGCTGTGCCAGCGCAAATTCACGCGAGAAAGCGTGCACGCATCGCTTTGTCCGTGAGGCGCGCTTCTTGCGCTAGGGGGCGCCCGCACACCCTCGCGCCAACCGCGGGTCCCTCCAAGAGGCGACACCGACTTGCAGGAGTTTCCGATGCGGGCCAATCGTTCCATTCTTCATCAAATGTCTGTCGTCGCGGGGGTCGGCCTCCTGGCCGCCGCCTCGGCGCATCTGAGCGCGTGCTCGTCCGATACGAAGGGCCCGCAAGGCCAGTCGACGGAGGACGGTACGGGCAGCGTGGGCATGAACCTTTCGCTCCCGGGCGGCGAGGTCGTGAATACCGTCTCGTGGACCATCACGGGCCCGAACGGCTTCACGAAGAGCAACACGTTCAGCGTGGAGGGCAGCACCGCGATCTCGTTCACGGTCGGCGGCCTCCCCTCGGCCTCGGGCTACACCGTCTCGATCTCGGCCACGACGGCCGACGCGACGGTGACCTGCCTCGGCAGCGCGACCTTCTCCGTCACGGCGGGCATGACGTCGATCGTGAAGGTCCTCGTGCAATGCAATGCGCAGGGCACCGACTCGGGCACCGCGAACATCACGGGCGAGACGTTCCTCTGCGCCAACGCGGGCGGCGTCTCGGCCAGCCCGTCGGAAGCGGCGGTCGGATCGCCGATGGCGCTCACCGCGACGGCCACCGCGCCGAACCCGGGCGGGATCACGTACGCGTGGTCGGCTCCGAGCGGCTCGTTCGCCGCGCCGACCAGCGCGTCGACGACCTTCACGTGCTCGCAGCCCGGCCCCGTGACGCTCACGCTCACCGTGGGCGACGGTCCGGTCCCCGCCGGCGGAACCTGCAACCCCGCGACGTCGACCTCGGCGATCACGGTGACCTGCGACGGCGCCGGCGATGCGGGCGCGGGCTCGGACGCGACGGTCAGCTCGGACGCCTCGGGCGCCTCGGCGTGCAACCTCGGCGCGAGCGGCGCGATCAAGCACGTCATCTACGTGCAGTTCGACAACACGCACTTGAACCGTGACGTCCCGAACGTCGCCTCGGACCTCGAGCAGATGCCCCATCTGCTCGACTTCATCCGCGGCAACGGGACGATGATGGCGAACGATCACACCATCCTCATCTCGCACACGGGCGGCGGCATCCTTTCGACCCTCACGGGCGTGTACCCGGACCGCCACGGCCAAACCGTGAGCAACAGCTTCGTGCGTACGAGCTCCGCGGGCGCGTTCAGCTTCCCGAGCACGTTCCAGTACTGGACCGACACGGTGTCGGCGAGCGGTACCCCGACGGTGCCGAACCTCGTGCAGCCGGACGGCTCGCAGATGCCGGCTCCGTGGGTCACGTACACGCGCGCGGGCTGCAACTTCGGTGCAGTCGGCATCGCGGACATGGAGCTCGAGAACGTCAGCACCGGCGCGACCGGCGACATGACGACCGTGTTCGGCGCCAACTCGCCGCAATGGAACGAAGCCAAGGCGAACTCGTCGAAGGCCGTCACCGACTTCGAAGGCATCGCGGTGCACTGCGCCCAGGGCTCTTCGGTGTGCGCGAGCGGCGAAACCGACAGGCTCCCGGGCGAGCCGGGCGGCTATGTCGGATTCAACGGTCTGTTCGGCGCGCAGCAGGTCGACCCGATCCTCACGGGCCAAGACGCGAGCGTCGCGCTGACGGACCTCCTCGGCAACCCGATCACGGACGTCAACGGCAACCCGGGCTTCCCCGGCTTCAACGGGATGGAGCCGGCCGTCGCGCTGTCCTACGTCGCGTCGATGCAGGAGCACGGCGTGCCCATCACCTACACCTACCTCTCGGACGCGCACGACAGCCACGGCACGGACGGCAGCGGACAGGCGGCGTTCGGTCCGGGCCAAGCGGGCTACACCGCGCAGCTACAGGCCTACGACCAGGCGTTCGCGAATTTCTTCACGCGCCTCGCGGCCGACGGCATCGACCAGTCGAACACGCTCTTCGTCTTCACGGTGGACGAGGGCGATCACTTCGTCGGCGTCGCACCGCAGCCGTCGACGTGCGACGGCACCGCCGGCAACGCCTGCAGCTACCCGGCGCCCGCGGGCCAGTCGAGCGGCATCGGCGAAGTCAACGTCAACATCGACACGCTCTTCGCGACGGAACAGCCGACCTTCTCGACGAACTTCGTGATGGGCAACGACACGAACCCCGGCGCTCCGTACGACTTCACGGTCCACGGCGACGACGCGCCGCCGTTCTACCTCTCGCGCGTCAGCGCGGCCGCCGGCACGACGGGCCCGCTCGCGCAGACCGACCCGATCGCGCGCCAGTTCGAGCGCGCCGCGGGTGCCTTCACGATCCTGAACCCGTACACGGGCAACACGGACAACCTGCTCTTCAAGATGGCGGACCAGACCGGCATGGCCGCGGTCCACATGATCACGACGGGCGACCCGGCGCGTAACGCGACGTTCGCCTACTTCGCGGACGCGGACTACTTCGTCACGGACTTCCCCTCGAGCACGTGCGCGGATTGCATCGAGAGCTCGTTTGCCTGGAACCACGGCGACGACCAGTCGGTCATCGGCCAGACCTGGGCGGGCTTCGTCGGCCCCGGCGTCAAGAACGAGGCGAACCAGGGCGACCAGACGATCTGGACGGACCACACGGACGTGCGCCCGACGATGCTTTCGGTCCTCGGCCTGCGCGACTCGTACATGTCCGACGGCCGCGTCATCACGCAGGCCCTCGACCCGACGGACTACTCCGGCGCGGTCGCGGCGAACACCTCGACGCTCGAGAGCCTCGGCGACGCGTACAAGCAGATCAACTCGCCGTTCGACGTCTTCCCGCAGTGCGCGCTCACGATCTCGACGTTCGCGCTCCAAGCGGACGACGCGACGTACGCCTCGCTCGAATCGCAGATCGCTTCGATGACGTCGCAGCGCGACACCCTCGCGACGGCGATCAAAATGGCCCTCGACGGCGCGGAGTTCGGCGGCACGCCGATCGCGACGTCGCAGGCCGGCGCCTGGATCAGCCAGGCGGCGGTGCTCGTCGCGAGCTGCAACACGGTGGCCTCGTCGCTCGGGACGGTGGACGCGGGCAGCCCCGCGGCCGACGCGGGCAGCAGCAGCACGGTCGACTCGGGCAGCAGCAGCACGGTCGACTCGGGCAGCACCACCGTCGCCACGGGCGGCAACCTCGCAGTCTACCGCGTGGGCGACGGCGTGCAGACGCTCGCCAACACGGGCAACTCGGTCTTCATCGACGAGTTCACCCCCGCCGGCACGCTCGTCACGTCGATCGCGCTCCCGACGGCCGACAACGGCGCCGGCCACGCGGTCATCGCGAGCGGCACCGCCACCTCCGAGGGGCTCCTCACCCTCAGCACGAACGGCAAGTACCTCCTTGCGACGGGCTATGACCTCGCTCTCCCCCAGTCCACGAGCATCGTGAGCTCGTCGGCGCCGCGCACCGTCGCGCGCATCGACGCGCTCGGCAACATCGACTCGTCGACGGCGCTCACCGACTGGGCGCAAGGCAACAACCCGCGCAGCGCCACCAGCACCGACGGCCTGAGCCTCTGGGTCACGGGCGCGGCGGGCGGCGTCCGCTTCACGACGCTCGGCAGCACGACTTCGACGCAGATCAGCGCCGGTACGCTGGTGAACCTCCGCCAGACGGACATCTTCGGCGGACAGCTCTTCATCACGACGGCGTCGGGCAGCGCGGTCCGCGTCGGGGCGGTGGGCACGGGCACGCCGGCGACGGCAGGCCAGAACATCGTGGGCATCCCGGGCTTCGCGACCTCGGGCGGCAGCCCCTACGGGTTCTTCTTCACGGACCTCACGGGCGACGGCTCGATCGACACGCTCTACGTTGCCGACGACACCGCCGGCACCCCGGGCGGCGTCACGAAGTACACGCTGGTCGGCGGCAGCTGGACCGCGAGCGGCACGGCGGGTAACTCCGCCGACTCGTACCGTGGCATCACCGGCATCACCAGCGGCGGCGTCGTGACGCTCTACTCGACCCGCAAAGGCGGCAGCAGCACGGCCGGCGGCGGCGAGCTCGTCTCGATCGTCGACGCGAGCGGCTTCGACGGCGCCCTCACGGCCACCCCGGCGCTCCTCGCCGAGGCGCCCTCGGGCACGTCGTTCCGCGGCGTCGCCTTCGCTCCCCAGCAGTAACTCGTGACCCGTACGGTTCGTGCCCTCGCCGCTACGCTCGCCGCCCTGGCGTGCGTGGCGGCGTGTCTCTGGACACGACCCGTGATTGCCGATGGCCCTGCCGAAGGCGCGCCGCCCGTTCTGACGGGACGCGCCTCACTCGGCAGGGCCATTTTCTTCGATGCGCGCATGTCCGAGCCGCACGGGACGAGCTGCGCGAGCTGCCACGACCCCGCGAAGGCGTATTCGGGCGACCACGGTTCGGGCGTCGGCGTTCCCGCGGGGAGCCGCCCGGGCGTGCTCGCGCGGCGCGTCGCCCCGTCGCTTCTCTATTTGCGCTACGTGCCGCGCTTTCGCTTCTTCAGCGACGACGAGGACAACCACTCGATTGGATACACGCCCCACGGGGGCTTCTTTTGGGACGGCCGCGCCGACTCCATCGCGGATCTCGTGCGGCAGCCGCTCCTCAATCCGCGCGAGATGAACAACCGCGATCCCGCGCAGATCGCCGACAAGCTTCGCGCCGCGCCTTACGCGGCGGCCTTCGAAAAAGAATTCCCCGGGGCGCTCAATGACCCGGACAGCGCGGTGCGCGCCCTCGGGGTCGCGCTGCAGATGTTTCTCCTCTCGCCCTCCATGGCGCCCTTCGCCTCGAAATACGACGATGTGATGCGCGGGAAGGCGGCGTTCTCGACCCAGGAAAAGCAAGGGCTCGAGCTCTTCAAGAGCCGCCGCGCGGGCTGCGCGGCGTGCCACTCGCTGGTCGACACGGTTCCGGACCCGAGCCGCTCGCTATTCACCGACTACAGCTACGACGCGGTCGGCGCTCCGCGCAACCGCAAGCTCCATGCGCACGAAGACGACCTCGGCGTGTGCGAGCGGACGGATACGAACAATCCGTCGAACGATCCGCAGTACTGCGCGAGCTTCCGGACGCCGTCGCTCCGCAACGTGGCAGTGCGCCCGGCGTACATGCACAACGGGGCGTTCGCGCGATTGCGCGACGTGGTGAAGTTCTACGCGACGCGCGTGAGCGACCTCGCCCACTGGTATCCGAGCGGCACGCCGTTCGACGATACGCCCGAGGCCTACCGCGGAATGATCAATACGCGGCAAGCACCCTACGACCGCAAGCCCGGCGACGGGCCGGCGCTGGACGACGCCGAGGTGGACGCGATCGTCGCATTTCTCGGCACACTCACGGATCGGCCTCGTTAGAGGCCCGGGCGCAATCAACTGCAGACCGCGGTCACGCCCGCATTGCACGCACACTGCCTATACGTAGCGAGGAGCGCCGTCCCGCTGGGCGACTGCTGGTTCGTGCACAGGTTGGTGATGGCGCCGTTGATCCCGGCCGTGCACGCCGTGACGGTGCTGAAACCGTAGAACTGGCAGGTCGCCGGTTGCTGCGCGACCGTGAGCGCATTGTAGGCCGCTTCGTTGGTCGCGATGCACGTGTTCAAGGAGTTCGTGTAATTCGCATAGCTCGCCGAAAACGCCGCGCCGCACGTACGGATCTGCTTTTGCTGCTGGGCCGCGAGGGCCTGCACGAACGAAGGGATGGGGGGTGTCGCCGGCACGCGAGGGACGCTGATCGACGTCACCTTCGCCGTCGAGGGCGGCGCCACCGTGGCCGTGGGCGCGGGGGTTGCCGCGAAGACGGCCATCGAGAGCGCCGTCGGGACAAGTAGGCTGGCGGCAACGACTGCGACGATCACGGGTTGATTCGGAGTGCGCATGGTTTCCTCGTTACGTCAGTTCGGGGACAGAGGCCGACGAGAACTCGAACGCTACAATCGAGTCCAGCCCCCGTATAGAACCAAGTCCTCGCGAACCCGATGCTCTGGTTCTGCGCCTAGTTTTGCGCTCGCTTTTGCGCCGCCAGCGCAAATGCCTCTTCGACGCGCACGCGGGCCGCGGCGAGCGAATGATGCTTCTCGAGGAATGCGTATCCGGCTTCCCGCATCGTGCTTCGCAGATCGCGTTCGTTCAATAGCTTCACGACACGTGACGCAAACTGTCCCGCGTCGTCCGCAATGAGCATCTCGCGCCCGTCTTGGACATCGAGTCCGGCGGCTCCGTCGGTCGTGGTCACTGTTGGCATCCCCGCGCGCATCGCTTCGAGGAGCTTCATCCGAACACCGGAGCCGCCGACGATCGGTGCAATCACGGCGACGCTCTTTCGGTAGACGTCTTCCAGGTCGTCGACATAGCCGACCGTCGTGATCCCCGGCGCTTGCCATTGCGCCGGCACCGCGAGCGCGCCTTCGGGCGTCTTGCGCAGGCCCGGCCCTGCGATCGTGAGCGTCGCTTCGGGCAGGCTCGCGCGCACGAGCGGCCAGACGTCTCTGCAAAACCAGTCGAGGCCGAGCGCATTCGGCTGCCACGCGAGAAGCCCCGTATACGCGAGGGCCTTCGCGTCGGTCGATTCGGTGCGGGCGCCCGTCGAGGTCCGTTCGATGAACGTCGGCACGACGACCGCCTTCACCCCCGCGAGGCGCTCGAACGCGAGCGCGTCAGCCGTCGAGATCGCGATGACCGCGTCGGCGGCCGAGAGAGCCTTCTTCTCGTATGACCGGAGCGACTGCGCCTCGATCTTGCCGACATAGCGCATGGGACCGCGAAGCGTGGGCGCGAGGCGATCGAAGATCTCCCACTCCACGTTGTGCTGTTCGAGGACGACGCTCGCCCGCGGCGCGAGCCGGCGGATGGTGGGCAGATAAGCGCACATCGCGAGGTGCCCGACGTAGACCACGTCGTACCGGCGGGCGCGGAGCTCGCGTTCGACGAGCTCGCGCATCGCCGTCGTGTCGTGCTTGGCGACGAGATACGGCACCCCCTGCGCTCGGAGGCGCAGGAGCCGCGGCAGCTGGCGCGGCGAGCGGCGCATGCTCCCAGGCTGGACGACCACGGGCTCGACGCGGACTCTTCCCGGGCCGCGCGCTCCGGTCGCGCCCACGGCGCCCTCGAGCGCGCGGAGGCGGTCCGAGGGAATCGCCTTCTCGGACATCGAGAGAAACGTCACGCTCTCCACCGCCGGCATCGACGACAGCACGCGAAGCTGCGAGAAGCTTCGCACGCGAAGTCCGCGGTCCGGCGGGTAGACGAAATCGATCGACAGAAAGAGGACGTTCACGGTGGGCCGCACCGTACCCGATCGGCTGGAAAGCGGGCAGACCTCAAAGCGCGCGAAGCAAGCCGCGGAGCTGATCCACGTTGCGCGCGCCGACGAGAGCCACCGACACGCCGTCCGTGTCCGCGGCGTAACGAAGCGCCTTGCTCATGAGCGAGCGGCCCTCTTCCTGGGCTTGCCGGCGGATCGTCGCGAGCTGCTCTTCGCGGAGCTTCCGCTCCTCGTCCGACCGGACGTAGTTGCCGAGATCGATCTCCGAGGCGTCCTTCACGAGAAGACCGTTCGCCAGGCACTCGCGCGCAATGACGCCGACTCCCTGCGCGCGTGCGGTCGGCAACAGCGAATCCTCCGCCGTCCGCTCGAGGAGGTTGAACAGGAACTGCAGCGACGCGACTTCCGGGAACTTCAACGCGGCGTGGCCCGCCTCGATCGTGTCGCACGAGATTCCGTAATATCGAATCTTGCCCGCCTGCTTCAGGCGCTCGAGCGCGGGTTGCCATTCGCCGCGCGCGATCACCTCGGCCGGGGGACTGTGGAGCTGAAACAGATCCAGATAGTCCGTCCGGAGCCGCCGGAGACTGCCCTCGACGGCCTTTTCGAGATACGCGGGCTCGAAGTTCTGCGACAGCACGCCCCGGGCGCCGGACGACATCTGGCTTCGGCGGAGCTTGAACGCACGGATGAGGGGCCGAAGGATCGGCTTCAAGCGCGCCGCGAACCGCCGCCGTCCCGGCAGGCAGAACCCCGCTTTGCTCGTGATGATGACGCGCTGGCGAACACGGCGAAACGCTTTGCCGACGAGCACTTCGCTCTCGCCCTGCGAATACATGTCGGCCGTATCGAAGAAGTTGATACCGAAGTCGCGCGCGGTCGAGAGCAGATTCAGGAATCCCTTCGTGTCGCTCTGGAATATCCCGCCGATCCGGGCGCAACCGAGTCCGAACGGAGAGACCCTGAGATCCGTTTTGCCGAACGCACGAAGCTCCACGATGCCCATCATCCTTCACGCGTGCTCTCGGGGGAAGCGCGGAAAGCAACTTCGACCAAAGGGCCCGCCGAATTCGTGTATGGTGCCCCGCGTGACAGAGAGCGCCCGCGTGATCGTGATCGGGAGCGGCCCCGCCGGCAGCGCTGCCGCCGTTTTTCTGGCGCGCGCGGGGGCGGACGTGCTCGTCCTCGAAGCCGGCTCCGAGCGCGACGCGGACGGGCTGACCGTTCGGATCGGTGGATTTACCGTCCTCAAGCGGCGACGCGCGCTCAAGGAGTGCAGCGACTTCGCGGCGACGGGGGACCCGAAGACGGAGTTCTTCGAAGACATCGCGCCCGGAGGTCTCTCGAACCATTGGAGCTGCGCGGTTCCTCGCTTTTCGGAGGAGGACTTCGCCGATGCCGAGCGCGCTGGCGAGGCCACGACGTGGCCCATCGGGTACGCCGATCTGAAGCCCTGGTACGAGCGGGTCGAGCCGTTCCTACGCATCGCCGCCGGCACGACGGATTCGCCGCACTTGCCTGCCGGTGTCGTCCGTCACGCGCGCAACCTCGGCCCCGACTGGGCGCCGCTCGCCGCCGAAGCCCGCGCCTGTGGCCGCGACCTCACGCCGATGCCTTACGCCTACGGAGCCGAGACCACGGCGACGCAGAGCGGGACGGTCTT
>DATHQY010000510.1:0-6211 GCA_035482215.1 Polyangiaceae bacterium
GCCTTCAGCACGGCGGGCGACTACGAGCGATCGTACATGGTCGACGGCAAGCGGTACCACCACATCATCGATCCGCGCACGGGGTATCCGGCCACGGCCTCGCGAAGCGTCACAATCTGGGCTCCGACCGCGTTCGTGGCCGACGAGCTGGACGACGCGGTTTTCATCCTCGGTCCGCAGAAGGGGCTCGCGCTCGTCGAGTCCATCGACGGCGTCGGCGCCGTCATCGTGGATGCGCACGACAAGGTGTGGACGAGCAAGCGCCTCGAAGGGCACGTCCAGATGGTGCATCCGCCGACCGACGCGCCGTAGCGGTCAGCCCCGCGCGAAGAGGGCCGCCGTCGCGATGGGCTTCAGCCCCGCGCGAAGAGGGCCATCGCGGCGCGTTCCAGGTCCGCGGCGCACGTGACTTCGTGCACGGCGGTGCACTTCGGCGCGTACCGGAGCATCGCGCTGTCGCCTTGGGACCAGAGCCCGCGCGGTTCCGGGCAAAACCAGAGGAGGGCGCGGGCGCGCAGGCGCACGCGATCGAGGACGTCGGCCGCCGGGTCGAGGTAGTTGGTCCTCCCGTCGCCCAGAATCACGACGATCGTGCGGCGATCCACGTCGCGCAGAACCTGCGCCTCGAAGAGGCGGAGCACCCGGCCGTAGTTCGAGTTCTCGGCGGCGCGCACGATCCCCGCGCCGGCCCACGCGAGGCCGACCGCGGTGCGGACGCTCTCGCGGGCGAAGAGGTCCGTGACTTCGCCGAGGTCGCTGACGAAGACGAAGCTGCGCGCCCCATCGAAGAGTTCCTGCGCCGCGTAGGTGAACTCCAGCAGAAACGAGGCGGCCGCACGAACGGAGTCGCTGACGTCGCAGAGCACGATGAGCTTCGGTTTGCGCCGGTGCCGCCGCTTTCGTGGCAACGAGAACGGAGCGCCGCCGGTGCGCATGGCGCTCCGGAGCACACGGCGCGGGTCGATCGCGCCCCGCCGGGCGTGACGAAAACGAATGCGCGCTCCGGCCCGCAGGCGCTCGGCCAAGCGGCAAACGGCGCGCCGTACTTCGTCGACCTCGTCGTCGGAAAGAGCCCCGAACGACGAAAAAGGCACGTCTTCGGGACGACCCCCGGCGCGACGCTCGGCCTCCTCGGCGAGGCGCGCGTCGTAGGCGCGGCGTACGAAAGCGTGCACCCGGTCCTCGCCGCGCCCGAGCGCACGAGCCACCGCTTCGGCGAGCGCGGTCCCGCGGTCGCCGAGGGCGCCCGCGAGCGCCACGCGGAGGCGCCCGAGCGTGCGATGGGCCTGCGCGGAACCGAGTCTCTGGAGCAAGCGGTGGGCGCGGAAACCGAGCTCGTGGCGGCTATGGGCGTCGATGGAGTGCGCCAGTCCCGACGCGGCGAGGAGCCGATCGAGGTCGGGCCCCGCGGCAGCGAGCGCTCGAAGCGCGCCTCGGCCTGCCCGTTCACCCGCGTTCGCGCCGGACGCCCGCGTCGCTTCTTCGTCGGCGAGGAACGCGCGAAGCACGTCGAGCTCCACGTCGGAGAACCCCTCGGCCGCGAGCCTCTCCCAGAGAGACGCGCCCTCCCCGGCTTGCGCCGGGGCGAAGAAAGCATCGAACGCGGCGTCGAACGGCCTTCTTTCGCGCGCGCGGCGAACGACGATGCACGCAACGGCTTGCCGCACGGTCTTCTTGTCGGCGAAGCCCACGGCGTGGATCGCGCGCGCGACGTCGAGGGCTTGGGCGACCGAGACGGCGAACCCTTCGCGCCGTAGGGTCCAGAGAAGCTCGCTCACGACGCGAACGAGCGTCGGGATGGGGGTCACGGCTCAATCCGTCGGGGTGGCTTCGCCGAGGAGCGCCCGCAACGTCGCTTCGAGCTGCGTGTCCTCGCTGGGGTCGTAGCCGATGCTCACGTCGCGCACGACGCCTCTCTTGTCGACGACGACGAGCGTCGGGAGGCTCGAAACGCCGTAATCGCGCGTCGTTTCGGACTGGGTGTCGACGGCGATGGGATAGGCGACGGACATGTGCTGCGCGAAGGCGGCGACGTCGTCGGCATCTTCGGTGGAGAGCCCCACGACGCGAAGCCCCTGGGCGCCGTACCGCTGCTGCAATGCACTGAGCTTGGGCATGACGATCCGGCACGGACCGCACCAGGTCGCCCAGAAATCGAGAACGACGACGTGACCGCGAAGCGCCGCCAGGGAACTCGGGACGGTGCCGCTCACGCCCTGAACGTGCTTCCACTCGGGCGCGAATGCGCCGACGAGGTCCATCCGCATCATGTCGTCGGTCGAAGGAAACCGCGCCAGGAGAGCGCGGGCGCTCTGCTCGGCGGCGCCCGTGCGCAGGTATCCGATCTCGAGAGTCTCACCGACGGCGTGCTGGGCAACAGTGCGGACGACGTCGGCCGCGTGAAGCACGCTTGTCGTCCCCACGCGAACGACGCGGTCGCCTTCCCGCAGGCCCGCTCGATCCGCCGGCGACCCACGAACGACGTGCGATACCCGGACCCCGGTGCCTTTGGCCGCGTCCTTCTCCATGGCGAGGCCGAGCCACGCGCGCTCCCCCACAGCGGCAGGCTGGGCCTGCGCCTGCGCCTCGAAGAACGCTGCCATCGGAACCCCCACGATCGCCGCGATGGCCAGCGCCGCTGCCGCGAGCGAACGCCGGCGCGGGGCCCAGCTCCACGCCCAGGTCATAAGCATCGGTAGCACGCGGGCGATCCCCGCGCCCGCACGGCACCCCGCGCGCATCTAGGCCACAAAACGCCGCAGCGCGCCCTCGCATGGGCGAGGCGCGCGCTACGTGAAGGCCGGACAGGCCGACCAACGTTAGTCCAAACCCGCGTCGACAAAGGGATCAAGAAAGGGGCGAGAGCGACCTCACCAAGGGCAAGCCAAGCAAGACGACGACGGCAAACGAAGCAAAGGCGAAGAAAGCGACGAAGCAGAACGAATCGCGAAGCAAGCCAAGGAAAGCGAAGGTTCTGGTGGGTCGGAAAAGACGCTGGGACGCTTGGAGGAAGGAATTACGGGGCACCCATGCGCGCTTCATTTTCGCCGCAGCCCACGGCGCCGACCCGCGGGCCCCTTAGAGCAGTGCTCGTGCCACTTGGGCGTTTGCGGCGGGGACCCCCGCTTGCGTCGAGTAAAACTCGCATTTTTGGCGGATAGCGTGGGGGCGCGGTCCGCCGGGCGTCGATGGGGGACGGCGCGGGAGTCAGGGTGGTGGCAAGGGTATGCAATGTTTGCGATGCGACAAATCGCGAACGGCATGCGCCGACGCGACCGGCTCCCATGGCGCGCGGGACGGCACTGCCCGCGGCCTCGCGCAGACCCTGCTCCGGGTCGCCTGCTCAGGCGTTGACATGCTCAGGGGCGCGAGTATGGTCCGTGGCCCCGCGCACGGGGAAAAGCGCCCATAGCTCAGCTGGATAGAGCACTGGTCTACGGAACCAGGTGTCGGAAGTTCGAATCTTCCTGGGCGCGCAAGTGCAAACCGCGAAGCGACGAGCTCGTCGCTCTGCAAGCGAGGTTTGCGTTCCGGCCGAAGAAGTCACCGAGGGCCCGGCGGGTTTGCATTCCGACCGGCGGGGCCCCCCTGCTGCCGTGTCGGCTCCACACGGGTCCACGCGGGTGCGCATCAGGGATGTGCTTTCGCGCTGCTGCTCGTCCGGCTGACGCCCTGGCGTGACCTGCCGCGCGTCGGCGATCGCCGATCGCTATAGAGGATTTCAATTCGAGTGTCCTTGAGGGGGGGCACGCATTGACCGCTTCGTCGGCTCCCGAATCGCCCAATCGTTTTTACGCGTACGTGTCAAGATGAATTATCTATTCGATCCGGCGATGCACGGGATTGGGCGCGTCGCACTCACATCGGACTTCCGTAGCGCTCTCAGCTGCAAAGTGTTCGGCGCGCAAGGCTCTCGTCGAAAGTTTGCGCATCCGAAATGCGCATCGGGCCATTCATATCGCGACGCGGCGAGCCGTATGCGGCCGAGGCCAACTTAGTTGTGGGTGGCCTTTGCGCGCAGTCACCGCCATTCCGGCTCGATGGCGACCTTCCCCCGTGATCGAGCGCAAAAAAGCGGGCCTGAAGCCAGACGCGACCACGGAGGGGAAGGACTCGGCGATCCTTTTCGCGACGGAAACACGAAGCTCGCGGCCACCACCTTCCATCTATCGCTCGTCTGGGTGTCGATCCGCGTGGATCCGGCGAGCCGCGAAGCATCGGCCAACGCGCGGGGCCGGGCCAGGGGGCCAGCGAGAGCAAGCGAGAGCAAGCGAGCGCGAGGGCCCGCGTAAATGAACTGCCCTCCTCGGCAAAAGATCCATTCGAGTCGTTGTGATTTCCAAAAATCGGTGAGAGTATGCGCCCATGAATTGGTCCGCCTTAGCGGGCCACCAATGAGACGATGTCACTTTGAATAGGGGTGGGGGCGGCTCACTCCGGACTCTGCGATGGCGCAAGGCCGACGAGGTCGGTCTTGCGCTCAGGGTTCGCGCCGGTTCGCGCCGAATTTCGTCGGTGCAAGCGATACGAAAAGCTCATTCGAAACCGAACAACAAGGAGTACTTGATATGACGCGTAGACTTGGGGGTTTTCGGAGGCGGGGATTCCCCGCACTCGCGTCCCTGTCGCTGGTGTCGGCGCTCGCGTGCGGCGGCGCCATCACCGGCTGCGGCGGCGATGACAACGGTGGCGGCGGCAATACCATCGAGGATGGCGGCGGGGACGCGAGCGAAACCGGCACACCCGCCAAGGACGCCGGAGCCGACGCGAAGTCGACGGCGGACGCGGGTCTGGATTCGGGCACGGCCGTCGTGGATTCGGGCACGGCCGTCGTCGACTCGGGCACGACTGTCGTCGACTCGGGCACGGCCGTCGTCGATTCGGGCACGGAGGAGACCCCCGATACGGGTGTCGACTCTGGGGAGCAGACCGGCCCCACGGACTCGGGCGTCCACGACTCGGGCGTGGACAGCAGCACGGGCGTAGGACCGATCGACTCGGGACTCGATTCCGGAACCATCACGGATTCTGGGCACGGCGGGTCGACCGTCGATGCGAACGATGCCGCCGCCGGGCCAACCGCGTCGTTCTCGACCTCCACGTTGAACCTCGGGCCGGGCAATTGTGGGGGAACTGCAGCTTCGACGACCTACACGATCGCCAACACGGGCGGCTCGACGCTGAACATCACGAATGCGGCCGTTACCGGGAACGTCTTCTCGGTCGCGCCGGCTACCCTTGCGATCCCGGCGGGCCAGTCCGGTCACCTGACCGTTTCGGCCACCGTGCCGCAGAACTCCACCGCGAACGTTGCGCTCACGACCCAGCTCACGTTCACCACGAACGACACGGCGCACGCGTCGGGAAGCGTGACGGCAAGCGTCCTTCCGACCGGTGTCACACTCGCCTGGGCGACCGGGTCGCCGACGAGTGCGAGCTTCGGCCTTCAGCCCGAAGGGGCGGTTGCGGCGCCGATCAATCTCACCCTCGCGAATACTGGAAACGCGTCGGTCACCGTCGGGTTCGGGAGCGTCTCCCTACCCTTCACGCTGACCCCGAGCACGTCCGGAGTGCTCGCCGGGTCGGGAGGAACCGTCGGGCTCACGGCGGGCTTCGATCCGCTTGACACCCAGAATCGTACGATTTCGTCCACCTTCTCGCTCCCGAGTGGGACCGCCGTCTGCGGGACCAGCGTCGGTTCGCTGGCGCTAAGCGGCCAGGGCGGGAGCGGGAGCGTCACTGGGTGGCCCAGCTCGTTCGATTTCGGCCCGACCGCCTGCGGTACGTTCCCGGCCCAGACGAGCTTCACGCTCACCAACACGGGTACCCTCCCCGTCACCATCACGAGCGTGACGGCAAGCGGGAGCACGACGTTCACGACCGACGCGACCACCAGCTCGGTCATTCCGCCGAACGGCGGGACCCTCGTCGTTAACGTCAACGGACCGGCGATCCCCGCGGCGCCGTCGAGCATCAGCGCAGTCTTCAGCGGATCCCTCTCCTTCACGACGGACGCCTTCGACGACACGACCGCGCACGTCGTGACCTTCACCGAAGAGCCCCTCGGCGCGATTCTCGCGTTCGACACCCTGGGCAACAACAACTTCGGCAACTTCGGCGCGGAGCCGGCGACGACGTCGACCCCCGTTCAATACAACGTCGTCAACACGGGCAACCAGCCGGCGACCGTCGAGATCGGACTCAACGGCGA
>DATHQY010000511.1:0-30684 GCA_035482215.1 Polyangiaceae bacterium
CTCCGCGACACGCTGCTCGCCGCGGGCACCGTCGACGAGCCCGACGTCTCGCGATGGATTCTGACGGACTCGCCGGAAGAAGCCGTCGACACGATCCGGCAACGCGCCCTGGCGCAGTTCGGACTCACGTACGGGCCCCGCGCAAAGCCCCGCTGGTGGCTCGGGGAGAAGTGAGGTGCGCTCGAGGCCGGACAAGGCCTGGAGTCCGGCGCGTCAGGCGGCGCGGCGGGGGGTGCGCAAACGCTCCCACCGATCGTAGTCGACCGGGCCGTGCGTTCGCAGCAGCGGCAAGAGCACGAGCCCTGCCAAAAATCCTCCGACGTGCGCCATGAAGGCGACCCCACCGCCGCCGCTCGACGGTTGCAGCGCGTTCCAGAGGTTGACCAAGAAGAACTCGACGATCACGAGCCACGCTGGAAGATAGATGAACAAGCCCCAGAAGAACCACAGGATCGGGATCGGGTTCACGACGGTGATGGGCGAGCGCGGGTACAGGAGGCCGTAGGCCGCGAGAACGCCTGCGATCGCACCGGAGGCGCCGAGCATCGGGACCGCCGAGTGCGGGCTCATGGCCACTTGGGCGAATGCGGCGGTGAGCCCACAGGCAAGATAGAAGAGCGCGTAGCGCGCGTGGCCCAACGCGTCTTCCACGTTGTCGCCGAAGATCCAGAGGAAAAGCATGTTGCCGGCCACGTGGGAGAAACCCCCGTGCAGGAACATGTGCGTCAGCAACGTCGGGGCGGCGGCCGCCGGATCCGCGACTAGCCGAGCCGGCACGAGCGCCCAGCGCTCGACCGAATCGGCGCCCCCCGCCAGGGACGCCTCGAGGACGAAGACGACCAGATTGGCGGCGATGATCGCATAATTGACGATGGCAGGGGTCCGCGTTGGCAGGTGATCTCGGATCGGCAGCATCGACTCGGCCTCCAGCGTTCTCGAGCGAAGATCTCTACGTCACGCGAAGACGTCCTGGAAGGCCCGACGAAAGGGAAGTCTCGCATCTTCTTCGCGCTCCGGACCGCCGCATCGCTCGATCTTTACGGTGTCGCTCCGGCCCCGTGACGGCCGTCGGACTCGTCTCGCAGTAACCAGGAGACTCCGCCTGTCGACCGAGCGCGGCGCATGATTGGCTGCTTGGACTTGGCGAGCTATCTGTCCCCGGTGAGAAGGAGCATCTCGCCATGCCGAAAGCTGTGAAGTTCGACACGTACGGCGGCCTCGACGTTTTGGAGGTGCGGGACGTGCCGCGGCCCATCGCCGCGAAAGGCAAGGTGCTGGTGCGGGTGAAGGCGGCCGGCATCAATCCAGGGGAGGCGGCGATTCGAGAAGGAGCTCTGCATGCACGATTCCCGGCTACGTTTCCCTCCGGCGAGGGGACCGATTTCGCCGGCATCGTCGAAGAAGTCGGCGAGGGGGTGACCGCGTTCGCGGCCGGGGACGAGGTGGTCGGCTACACGCACGATCGCGCTTCCCATGCGGAGTTCGTCGTGGTCGACCCCGACCATCTGACGGCGCGGCCGGCCAACGTCCCCTGGGAGCAAGCGGGCGCTCTCTTCGTCGCGGGCACCACCGCGTACTCCTGCGTTCGGGCCGTATCGCTCAAGGCGGGCGACACGGTCGTCGTATCCGGTGCGGCGGGGGGCGTCGGCTCGATCGTGGTGCAGCTCGCCGAGCTCGCGGGCGCGAAGGTCATCGGCCTCGCCGGCGAAGCGAATCACAAGTGGCTCGCCGCGCACGGTGCCATTCCGGTCCCTTATGGTCCCGGCGTGGCCGATCGCATCCGCGCGGCCGCGGGCGCCGGCGGGCGGGTCGACGCTTTCATCGATACGTTCGGTAAGGGCTATGTCGATCTCGCGCTCGAGTTGAAGGTGAGTCCCGATCGCATCAACACGATCATCGATTTCGAGGCCGTCGCCAAACACAAGGTCAAAGCCGAGGGCAGCCAGGCGTCGGCAAACGGCAAGGTGCTCGCCGAACTGGTCGGGCTCATGGCCAAAGGCCAGCTCGAGATCCCCGTGGCGAAGACCTACCCGCTCGATCGGGTACGCGACGCCTTCCGCGAACTCATGCAGCGCCATACGCACGGAAAGATCGTGCTGATTCCGTGAGGCCACGGCGACCCGCCGCGGTCGCGCTGCGCGGCCGCGGCGCCCCCGAGCGCGCGCTTTATCTCGGGTTTGACCAGCCCCCAGGGGGCGCAATGCGCTTCGCCTCCGCAGGCCCCCACGTGCCTGCGTCGTAAGCGAAAATTTCTTTTTTGGATACGATCGGGTCGACGACGCGCCACGACTCTTCGACGGCATCCTTGCGCGCAAAGAGTGTCCTCTCGCCTTCCATCGCGTCGCCGAGGAGGCGCTCGTACGCGCTCATCTGGTGGGTCTCGTCGGGCCCGGTGCGGCACAACATGAGCTCCTTGGGTTCGCCTACCATCGCTTCGCCGTCCTTTTTCACGTTGGCACCGAGGGCGATGACGCGGTCCGGTCCGATGCGGAAGCGAACGTAGTTGGGAGCAGGCGCCGATCGCTCGTCAAGGACGGGGCGCGGCGCGCCCTTCCATCGAATGGTCGCCTCGGTGGCGGTGACCGGGAGCAGCTTGCCCGTGCGAATGAAGAATGGCACGCCTTGCCATCGTGGCGAGTCGATCGCCAGGCGGAGAACGGCGAACGTCTCCGTCGTCGAGTCTTTTCGCACTCCGTCCTCGTCCTTGTATCCGCGCACCTGGCCTCGAACGATGTCGTCGTTCGACAACGCGCGGATGCGCCCGATGAGCCGGCTCCGCTCCGCGCTCACCTGGTCGTGCCCGTTCCCGGCGGGGAGATCCATCGCGAGGCAGGCGACGACTTCGAGCAAATGGTTTTGCACGACGTCGCGGACCGCACCGACATCGTCGTAGAACTTGGCGCGGCCTTTCACGCCGAACGTCTCCGCCATCGTGACCTCGACGTAGTCGACATGGTCGCGGGAAAGACCTGCTTCGATGAGCGGATTGGCCGCTCGAAAGTAGATGATATTTTCGACGGATTCTTTCCCGAGAAAGTGGTCGATACGAAAAATCGCCTCCTCGGGAAAGTACTTGTAGAGGAGCTCGCTCAGCGCTTTCGCCGACGCGGCGTCATGGCCGAACGGCTTTTCGAGAGTCAAACGCGCGCCTTCGTGGAGGCCCGCTTTCGCCAGGTTCGTCGCGACCGTCTCGTAGACCTCGGGCGGAAGGGCGACGTAGTGCAGAGGGTGCTTGGACGTGGGAATCGCCTTGCGAATGCGCTCGAACGTCGCCGGATCGTCGTAGTCGACTTGAACGTAGCGAAAGAGAGAAGAAAGCTTGGCGAAGGCCGCCGCGTCGAACCCGCCCGCCTTCGTCACGCTGTCCTTGGCGCGAGCGACAATTTCGCTGACCGGCAGGTCCTTCCGGCCGATGGCGACGATGGGCATGTCGAGCCGGCCTCGGCGGACCAGCGCCTGAAGCGCGGGATAAATCTGCTTGTAGGCCAGATCGCCGGTGGAACCGAAGAAGACGAGCGCATCCGAGCGGGGGGGACTCATAGTGCCTTTGTAACGCGTGGGGGCGGACGCCGCGAGAGCCGCGAGACGTGCAGCGTCTCACGCGTGATCGGATCCCGACGCGGCGCTCGGAGCGTCGTTTCCGCGCAGCCACGCCCGCTGATGGATGGTACTGGACGACGATGACGCCGCCCTCGTCCACCTCCACGCGAACCGTCGCTCACTACGAATCGCACGCGGAGCGCTTTTGGGAGGGCACGCGCGATCACGACGTCACGCAGAACGTCTCCGCGTTGCTCGACGCCATCGAGGCCGCACCGCCGTTGTCGATCCTCGACTTCGGTTGCGGTCCGGGGCGCGACCTCGCGCACTTTCGATCGCTTGGCCACCAGGTCGTCGGGCTCGACGGCTGTCGCGCCTTTTGCGAGATGGCCCGGAAACGCGCCGGGTGCGAGGTGCTCGAGCAGGACTTTCTGGCGCTGTCGCTCCCTCCGGCCCGTTGGGATGGTATTTTCGCGAACGCGTCGCTCTTTCACGTACCGAAGGCGCATCTGCCGCGCGTGCTCGGAGAGCTCCGTGAGGCGCTCAAGCCTCGAGGCGTGCTCTTCGCGTCGAATCCGCGAGGCCAAAATGAAGAAGGGTGGGACGGCGAGCGCTATGGAGTCTACTGGGACTTCGAGCAATGGCGCTCGCAGGTGCTCGCGGCGGGGGGCTTCGAAGAGATCGCCCACTACTACCGTCCCGCTGGGAAGCCTCGTGCGGAGCAACCGTGGCTTGCCACCGTCTGGCGAAAGACGTAAGGCGAAACGGAGGCGCCAACCCCCGTAAGCGCGTCGCAGTTGACTCGAAAGACAGGAGGCTGCCATGTCCAAGTCCGTCGCCCTCGTCACCGGAGCGAGCCAGGGAATCGGCCAGTCGACCGCGATCCGGCTCGCGCGCGACTTCTCCTCGAT
Source organism: Polyangiaceae bacterium (assembly GCA_035482215.1). Classification (GTDB taxonomy): domain Bacteria; phylum Myxococcota_A; class Polyangia; order Polyangiales; family Polyangiaceae; genus Palsa-1150. The sequence goes on from DATHQY010000511.1 coordinate 4,452, forward strand.
CGTCCTCGTCGCACGAAGCCGTGAGCATCTCGACGCCACGGCCTCTCGGGTGAAGGACGCGGGCGCCGAGCCGCTCGTGATCGACCTCGACCTCGCCGAACCAGCCGTAGCGGGGCAGGTGGTCGAGCGGACGCTCGCCGCGTTCGGTCGCATCGACGCCCTGCTCAACATCGCCGGGGCCGTGCCCCAGATCGACCTCTTCGAGATGACCGACGCGCAGTGGGACGCCGGGCTCGCGCTCAAGCTTCACGGCGCGCGCCGGCTGACCCTCGCGGCGTGGCCTGCGTTGAAGGCGGCGAAAGGGTCGGTCGTGTTGATGTCCGGCAACTCGGCGGTCTTTCCCAAAGCCCCCTACGCGGCGGTCGGCACGATCAACGCTGCGATCGTGGCGCTAGCGAAGGCGTTCGCCGATCGCGGCATCGCCGATGGCGTCCAGGTCAACAGCGTCTTGCCGGGCCCGGTGATGACTGGACGGCGGCGCTCCTACCTCGAGCACTGGGCTCCCCTCCACGACATGACGGTCGAAGAGGCCACGGCTCGCTTCCCCGCAGAGGCGGGCATTGCGCGGTACGGGGCTCCGGAAGAGATCGCGGAGCTGATGGCGTTCCTCGTGTCGCCGCAGGCTCGCTGGATGACGGGTTCGACGCTCCGCATGGATGGCGGAGAGGTGAAGTCAATTTGACTCATCGTCGAGCCCGGAGGGAATGGCCCCTACGCGTTGGAGGTAACAATGGCAGCCGCAGCCAAGCCGAATCGTTCGCAGTCCGCGTCAACGGGAACGAAGGGAACCAGGGAACGGATCCTCGCCAAGATGCTGGCGATCATCAGGAGCCATCCCGGTATCCGACCGTCAGAGCTCAATCGTCGCTTGAAGCTCGAGCAGTCCGACGCCCTGCGTGAGGCTCTCATTCGCGACGGGCTCGTGCGCAAGGTGAAGGAAGGCCGAGCGACTCACCTGTACCTCAAGAGCATGTCTTCTTCGGAATGATTGCAGACACTGACATCACGTGGTAGCTCCATGTCAGCATCTGACATCACGAGGCTTCCCATGCGTGTCTTCGTCACTGGCGCGTCCGGTCACATTGGTCTTCCCGTCGTGCGTGATTTGCTTACCGCGGGGCACAAGGTCGTCGGTCTGGCGCGCTCCGAAGCGTCGGCTCAAAAGATCGCATCGGCGGGGGCCGAGGTGCTGCGCAATACCCTCGACGATCTCGACCGGCTCCAGGACGCCGCGCGGAACGCCGACGGTGTCATCCACCTCGCGTTCAAACACGACCTCGCCTTTCAGGGGGGCGACTTCGCGGGGGCGCTCGCGGCCGACCTCCGCGCCGTCGAGGCGATCGGCGAGGCCCTCGCGGGCTCGGGAAAACCGTTCGTGAATACCACGGGCACGATGTTGCTCGCGCACAGCGTTCGCGGGCGCGCGGGTACGGAGGACGACGCCGGGCAAGAAGGCGGAAACCCGCGTGTCGCCTCGGAGAACCTCTCGCTGGCGATTGCGAAGTGCGGCGTGCGCACATCGATCATGCGCCTGGCGCCGACGGTGCACAGCTCGCTCGATCATCATGGCTTCATCCCGATGCTCGTCGCCGCGGCACGGAAGATCGGTTTCGCCGCCTATGTCGGAGACGGTTCCGCGCGTTGGCCCGCGGTGCATACGCTCGACGCCGCGCGCCTCTATCGCCTCGCGCTCGAGGCAGCCCCCGCGGGCTCGCGCGTCCATGCGGCGGCGGAGGAGGGCGTTCCATTCCGATCGATTGCCGAGGCGATCGGTCGCGGGCTCCATGTGCCGGCGAAGAGCGTCTCGCCCGAAAAGGCGGGGGAGTCCTTCGGCGGCTTTCTCGGCATGATCACGCAGCTCGACAACCCGACGTCGAGCGCGCGCACGCGCGAGCTTCTCGGGTGGAAGCCGGCGCACCCGGGCCTCATCGCAGACATCGCGGAGGGCCATTACTTCGCGTCGCCCGCGTCGAAGTAAGCCAGCTGGGTCTCATCGATCCGAAGCCGACCGACCCGTTTGCCGGTCGCCGCCCGGTTGGCGTCAGCTGCTCTTGGCCTTTCGCGCGGGAGCGCGCTTTCGAAGGCCGCTTGCCGCTCGACGCCGGCGAAGTCCTCTTGGCGCCCGACGGTCGCTTCGCGCTCGAAGCCCGCTTGGCGTTCGACGGCCGCTTCGCGCTCGACCGCTTGGCGCTCGAAGTCCGATTGGCGCTCGAAGCCCGCTTCGGGACTTTCTTGCCCGCGCGGCGCGCTTCCGAAAGCCCGATCGCGATCGCTTGTTTTTTGCTCGTGACCTTCTTGCCGGATCCGCCCGAGCGCAGCGCGCCCTCTTTGCGTTCGTGCATCGCCTTACCGACCTTCTTCGAAGCTCCGCTGCTGTAGCGGCGTCCGCCGTTCGTTGTGGGCATGGGATGATTTCTCCTCATCGCTCCTGCTTCGCAAAGAACGGACCAACGCGGGTCGCACCCTCGGCGCGATCCAAGCGACGTCGCCTGCCCGCTCGCCCGAGCGACGATGTCCGCTGTCGTGATTCAAGCCTACGGGCGGCTCCGTAAAGCCACTTGAAGCCCGAGAAGGTGGCGCGAATCGCCCCGAACGTGGCCGACATGCCACTTCTGCGCGACGCGCGACGGTGACTGTCGCGCGTGTCTGCGCGCCGGGGCCCGCAGGGGGCGGCCGGCCCCAAGCGGGCGCCATCGTGGAGCGAGCCCGCCTCGCGGGGCGGCACCCGCATGAGTGCCGCCCCTACCGGAGAGGTCATCTCGCCGGGCGACGAATCCTACGACTCACGGGCTGACCGCGGTGACCACGGACTGACCGATCGTGCGGCCGAACCGATCCTTCGCGACGACGACGACCGACTGAGGCTGCCCGTCGACCGGGATGGCCGTGTCGAGTCCATTCCACTCCGCCGAGGCCACGATCCGCGGGAAACCGCGGAAACGCTCTCCCGCGCTCTCGAGGACCTCCCAGCGGGCGACTTCCGTGGCGCCGTTCCAGACGGCGTGGACGACCGTGTTGCCGTCGGTGACCTGTGCGATCGCGGTGGGAGGCGCGTCGGGCTCGCCCGTCCACACATAGCGCCACGCGCGGTAGCTATTGTAGCCAGTCGGAAGTGCGGCGTCGAAGATCAGGTTGCTCTGATCATCGAACTCCGAGAAGCGCGGGAGCGCTCCCCATCCGACGAACGTGTCGCCGTTGTCGAGGCCCTCGGCGTCGCCCTGCGAACCGGCCGACAGGTTGTCCGGGTGCTTGAACCACCGCTCGAGGGTCGCGGTCTTGTTCCGGTCATCGTGGCGGACCCAGATGACGCGCGAATAGGGAAGCACCGTCGGGGAGGCTTCGTTGTCGAAGAACCGAATCAGTCCGTGATCGTCGACGGCCCTGGGGTCGTGTTGCCACGCGAACGCCACGCCCGCCCCGAGCTGGAAATCGGACTTCGTGCCGCCGAGCCGCCAGATCACTTCGCCCGAGTGCCGGTTGATGCGGTATGCAGCCCAGGCATTGCGCGAGTCGACGAGTAGATTCCCGTCTTCGTCCACGCTCACCGCATTGGCGTGGAAGTAGTCCCACGCGACGGTGGGCGAAGTCGATACGGGCGAGTGGCTCTCGTCGATGCCGATGTGATCGAGGCTGTGCCACTCGAAGAGGACACGCCCTGTGCGGATGTCGATCTCCTGAACGACCCCCTCGGTCACCAGGCCTGACGCAGGTCCGCCGACCGACGAGAGATCGCGCGTGACCGTGTTGTACGCGAGAATGAGCGCCGTGCCCTCGGGCGTGAGCTCGAACTCGTGGATGTCCTCGGTGAGGCCGTTGCCCGCTTTGACCGTTGCGATCACGTTGTAGTGCCGATCCGCGATGTAGCTCGTGGTCGGTCCGGTCGAGAAGGCGCCCTCGCTCTCGATCCACGTGAGGACCGGCTCGCCGCGATAGCGCTGCACGCGCAAATCGTATGCGGTGATGCCCGAGGCCAGTGGGTGAAACCATACGGGGCGACCCTTGTCATCGTCGATCTGCGCGCTCTGCGGGGCCGCGCCGCCCGCGCCTCCGCCGCCCGGTGTCGCGCCGGGTCCGGCGGTCGGCGTCAGGAAGATGTACCCCGGCGCCGTCCGCGGGCTCGACTTGAGAATCGTGATCGGAATGGGCTGGGGCGATGCATCGGACGCTCCGGCGTCCGACGAGTCCGCCGTGGCGACCGTGCTGAACGCAGAGATGGCGACAGCCCCGACGCTCCCTCTAACAAACGACCGGATGGAAAGCTTCATGACATCGACGCTCCTGTTGGGAGTAGGTACAGGTCGATGCCTGCCCCTGGGTGCGATGTCCGTCAGCGATCCGCGCGTCGTGCCGAATGGTGCGAAGCGACATGGTCGTCCTTCTAGGCGCCCTTCTGGGTTTCGTACAGTAAAAAGTCGAACGTGTCCGCTTTAGCATCGCCCACCAGGTGCGGGCCCATACAAATTGCCACCGGAGATGAAGCGCACGGTCGGCCCGAAACCTTCAATTGACGATGCAGATTTCCGACGGTTATCTCGAGGCCGACTCTACTCCGATGGGGTCGGCCGAGATGAGGTGGCCATCGTGGTTCGAAGGCTTTGCACGCTTGGCGGTCCGGGGGCGTTGGTACTTCTCGCTGCATGTTCCGGCGGAGGCGGTGCCCCATCGACGGACCGGGGTGGAGGAGGGGGCACACCCGTTGGCGACGCTTCGTCCGCGCCTTCGGACGCGAGCGGAGCGTTCGACGGCACGATCCAGGGCAACGGGCCGGATGGCGGCACTGTGCGGGATGCGTCGCAGCCGCGCGATGCCGAAAGCGGAACGAACGACGGCGGCCCAGGTGCATGGACCGAGAGCGGCGCGCCCGACGCCTCCACGACGGGCTTCCACTCCGACGGAGGCCCTGAAGCGGAAATGGCGTGCGACGCCGGCGGTTCCACGCTGACGAACGGCCTCGTGAGCTGGTGGCGCGCAGAAGGAAACGCGAACGACAGCGCCGGCACGAACAACGGGGTCGCGGAGAATGGGGTCACCTACGTCGCGCGGGCGGGCGGACAGGCGTTCGCGTTCGACGGCACTGCGGCGGAGGTCCAGATCCCGACATCCACGACGTTGGATCTGACGGACGGGTACACAATCGCCTTCTGGATCAACCTCCCATCGCTGCCGCCGCAGCTGACCTATATCGTGGAGAAGCTGGTCAGCTACGCCGAGGACAAGGCGGTCGATCTCAATCCCGACGGGACCCTCGGTTTTCACATATTCCCCGTCATTCACATGGAAGCCCCATTGAACTCGACGACGGCGTTGACGCTGAACGCCTGGCACTACGTCGCCGCCACGTACGATGGGGCGCACGCCGACATCTATGTCGACGGTCGTTTGGATTCGAGCACGGCCGTTTCGGGCAGCATCGACAACAGCACGGGCGCGCTCGGCTTTGCGCACAACGACGCGCGGGACGGGGGATACCTCGCGGGCGATCTGGACGAAATCCGGTGGTATTCGCGCGCGCTCTCCGCGTCCGAGATTGCCGCGCTTGCGTCCGGGTGCAACTGAATGACCGCCCGCTACCGCTTCGGACGCCGGACGACGCGGAGTCGCCCGCTCTTGCCGCCGCCGGCGTAGAAGCGGCTGTCGCCGTCGTATTCGAGCCCACTGACGTACGCACCGCCGGGCATCGCGAGCGCCTCCCGCACTTCGCCGGAATCGGGGTCGACGTGCCGGATCTCCGCTTGCCCTGTTTCGATGGCGCCGTGCCATAGCTCGCCGCCGGCGAAGGTGACGCCCGTGACGAGGCGGTCCGATTGCACGGTGCGGAGGACGCGCCCCGTTTCTGGATCGATCTTGAGAATGCGACGCCCTCCGTATTGCCCCACCCAGAGCGCGCCTTCGGCCCATGTGAGGCCGGCGTAGTCGGCATTCGGCGGGGTGGGGACGATCGCGAGGACGTTGCCGTTCGCGGGGTCGACCTTCTGAATCTGGCCGTCGGCGATCTGGTAGAAGTGGCTTCCGTCGAACGCGGTGCCCGCGCTCGCCCGCACGGAGATGGATCGACCGAGCGTCCCGTCCGGTGCGACGGCATGCAGACGATCGCCGACGGCGATCCACGCATGGCGGCCGTCGTGCGTGACGCCGTGGATCTGATCGATGCCCGGGAACGGTCCGTACTCGGCCAGGACCTCGGCCTGTTTCGTCGGCTTGTCGGTCACCCCTTTGTCCTAACGCGAAGCGGGCCGGCGGGTGAGCAACAATGTCGTCGCGAAACCGTCCGGCGGGCGCGCGACCCAGCGGCGGTTGCGTCCGGCGCTGTCGCCGTCGATTTTGCCGCCGTCCTTCAGCTCGGCGAGCGCGCGCTGCACGGCGCGTTGGCCGAGACCGGTCGCGGCCGCGAGGGCGGAGCTCGACCAGGCTTCGCCGTCGCGAAGGACGGCGAGGAGCAGCGAGGCCTCCCCGTCGGCCGGCGGCAGGACGACCACGACGCGCATCGCCTCGTCGTCGCCGCCCATTCGAAAGCCGTCGTCCGACGGTTCGATCGTCATGGCGAGGGGCCCGACGGCCCGACGGAGGCGTCCGATCTCCACACGCAGGCGCGCGCGCAGCGACTCGTTCGTGCGCCGCGCGCCGAAGGCCCTCTCGATGAGGAGAGCGCGGCTCGCCCCGCCGGGCGCCGCTTCCCCGAGCGTTTCGGCGAGCGCGAAGAGCACGGGCCGCGTCGCGAGCGAGACGGTCACGCCGTGGAGGCGAAGCTCGCGCCGGCACGCGTCGACGACGAGGCCCGGACTTCGCGCCAGTGCCGCGACGTCGGCGAGCGTGGCGAGGGCGAACGTTCGATCGCGGATGATGCGCGCGACAGGCGCCGCGAAGTCGGCGGCAAATCGCTCGACCTGCGCGGCGAGCGGCGGCAGCTTTGCCGCGCGTGAGGCCGTGCGCGCCCTGGCGATCGCGGCTTCGGCTTCGAGGATGCGCATCCGCCTCGCGGCGATATCGGCTCGCAGGAGCTCTGCGAGCACGCGCAGCCTCGGCGGCGCGCCTCGCAGATCGACCGCCGCGAGGCCGCGCGCGTCTTCGACGCGCCCGAGCAGGAGCAGCCACCGAACGCGGAGAAAGCGCACGAACGTGCGGTTGACGCGATCGCCGGCGAGCGCCGTTTCGGCCGCTTCGAGCAGGCGCCCGGCGAGCGCGAGGTCGCGCGATCCGAGCGCCACTTCTCCGCGCGCCGCGAGCACCCGCGCGTGCATCGGCCGATCGATCCGCGCGAAAGCGCGCTCCGCGCGGCCGAGCAGCTTCTGCGCGGTGCGGTCTTCGCCGAGCTGCGCCATGGCGACGCCGCGCAGCGCCAGCGCTTCCGGGTCGTCGCGCGTCGCGACGAAGCGGAGCGCGCCGAGCGCGTCGAAGCGCGCGAGGTGTCGCGCGGCCGTCTCCAGATCCGGATCCATTCGCTTCACGTCTCCGTTGTTACTCCCCGGCTCGTCGGATCCGGCCGTAAACCAATGCTCATGAAAGCGCGCAGCCTCGAGTGCTGTCACCGTGCATGTTCGTCCACAGGTCCGTCAACGCGCCCGTCCACGCACCCGTCGAGACGCACCGGGACACGCGGCGCGGTGCTGGGCCTCGTCTTCGCGGGTCTGGCGGCGCTCGTGCCGAAGTGCCCGCTATGCCTCGCCGCGTGGCTCAGCGTCATCGGCCTCTCGGGGCTGGCCGCGCGCGTCGATTCGCGGGCCCTCGGGTTCGCGGCGGCGCTCCTCGCGGCGCTCTCGGTCGCGGCGCTGGGCGCCGCGTTCGTTCATCGGTTTCCGGGTCGAACCACAACGAATACGAAAAAAGGAGATCACACATGAAGCATGCAACAGGGACACGCGAAGAATGGCTTGCCGCTCGGTTGGAGCTCTTGCAAGTCGAGAAGGATCTCACGCGAAAGAGCGACGAGCTATCCGAGCAGCGCCAGAAGCTGCCGTGGGTTCGCGTCGAGAAGGACTATCGCTTCGAAACGGATGGCGGGCAGGTGAAGCTCGCCGACCTGTTCCAGGGTCGCTCGCAGCTCCTCGTCTACCACTTCATGTTCGGGCCCGAGTATACGGGCGGCTGCCCGTCGTGCTCCATGATTGCCGACGGCTTCGATGGGTTTGCGGTGCATCTCGCGCAGCACGACGTCATGCTGTGGGCGGTCTCGCGCGCGCCGTTCGCGAAGCTTCGAGCTTACAAGCAGCGAATGGGCTGGACGTTCCCGTGGGCGTCCTCGTTCGGCGGCGATTTCAACGCGGACTACAGCGTCTTTTTCACCGAGGACCAGCAGTTCGGCGGCGGGGTCGAATACAATTACCGGAGTGAGCCCAAGCGCGAAAAGCGCGAAGGCGGCGGCCCCGCGGGGATGTTCTCCGCCATGTGCGGCGTCGACACGCCGACGTATCTCCGCGAGCGGCCGGGTATGAGCGCGTTTGCGATCGAAGATGGCGCCGTGTACCACGCCTACTCGACCTACGCGCGGGGGCTCGACGGGATCTGGGGCGCCTACCAATGGCTGGACCGCGCACCGAAGGGGCGAAACGAAACGAATCTCTGGTGGAAGCGGCACGACGAGTACGATCGGCGTTGAGAACATCTGACATCCCCTCCCGAGCCCTTGGCTCGCCGTGCGAACGACAGGGGCCGCCGTGCCAAGGGTGCCTCTCGCCGCGAGCCGTGCTTCGGTCGTCGTCCGAGGCAGGTCCGTCGAGGTGTGAGACGCCTCGCTCATCGTGCGCGGTGACGGTCACCGTCTGCGCCGGGGTCACCGCGACGTGGGCGTTGCGTCTCTCGTCGTCCGAGCCGGCGCTCACACGCAGGGCGACGGATATCGAGGCGTGGGAGGCACCTCTCTTCCGCAAAGCGTCGAGCATCACGTCTTGCGAAGAGGTCCTCTCGCACCGAGCGCCACTTGGCACATCGTGAGCCGGACCGCGCTGCGCGAAGTGGGTCCCGCTCGAAGGGCAAGCAACGTGGCTCGCGTCGTACGCGCGAGAGCTGTCGCGTAGAGCGACGCCTCGTCGTCGCGGAGCAAAGCATCGCTGCGCAAGAGCGACGGTGCTTCGCGCGTGTCGTGTCCTTGGCACCGCGAGAGCACCGGCGCTGTCCACGTACCAAGCGCTGCTCGGCGCGTGCCGAGCGCTTCCCTCGCGCAGACGTGCGGGGCTCGGCGTGTGCCACGCGGAGCTCTTTGCGTGCGGCGCGCCGCTCACGACATGAGCACCACCTCGCACCCCGAGTGACGCGTCGCTCCGCTCGTGCAAGGTGCTTCTCGCGCGCCGCTCGAGAGCGCTCCCTTAGCCCCTCGTCATGCACGCGCGGAGCGTGAGCTTGGCCCGATGGAGAAGGACCGCGACGTGCCCGGCGGTGATCCCCAGTTCTTTCGCGACGTCGTCGCCGGGCTGCTCTTCGAGCATTCGCAGCGTGACGACGGCTCGCTGGATCTCGCAGAGCTCTTCGACGCATTCATGCAACCGGATGCGCTCTTCCGCGCGCGCGACGAGGTCATCGGCGGTCGCGTGTTCCGACGGCAGCGGGTGATCGTCGAGGCTGTCGTGCGGCTTCGCACGGAAATGCCGGCGCCTGCGGTTCCGCGCTGCATTGCGGACCATCGCCGCCAGTAGGCTCGGCCACTCCTCCGGGGCAGGCGAGAGCGCGCCGCGCGTCGCGGCATCGAGGAGCGTGCAGAGTGCCTCCTGGAGGCAGTCGACGGCGTCGGCCGACGTCATCCCTTCGGCGCGGGCAAGGCCGACGAGATCCGAACGATGGTGGCGAATGAGGCGGGGCAGCCGCTCGAGAAATTCTTCCACGCTTGTCCTCGCGGTCGGGGGTTGCCCTGGGTGAGGTCTCGACGACGCCAAACATTACAGCCTGCGGAACGTAATGAACGCCTCGGCGAAAACCTGATCGGGCGAAGGAGCCATCCGATGCCCGCGAACCATGTCCGTCCCATCACCGAAGAGAACTTCGAAGCCGAGGTGCTCGAGTCGCCCGTCCCCGTCCTCGTCGACTTTGCCACGGCGTGGTGCCCGCCGTGCCGCGTGATCGCGCCGATCCTGCAGCGGCTGGCCGCGGAGAACGAGGGCCGGGTGCGCGTCGCGAGCGTGGACGGCGACGCGTGCCCGGCCCTGGCGGCGAGGTTCTCCGTGAGGGGCTACCCGACGGTGATCGCGTTCGCCGCCGGGAAGGAGCAGGCCCGGCAGCTGGGCGCGACCAGCCGGGAGAAGCTGATGCAGATGGTCGACGCGTGCGGCTACTGCTTCAGCCCGAACCCATAGGGGAACAGCGGCGCCGCTCCGCCGTCCTGCAGCGACGAAATGGGCAGCGACTGGGTATCCGTCGGCCACGACTTGGGAAGCGCCCCGGTAAAGCCAGCGTTTCCGTAGAGCACGTTCGCCACGCCATCGCCGGCGGACCCGGGGATCCACGCTTCCACGACCGCATCGAACGTCTGCAGATAGCTCTGAATCAGCATCGGCCGGCCGCTCACGAGGACGAGCACGAGCGGAATGTTCGCCTTCTGCATGTTCGAGACGATCGACGCCGCGTTGTCGTCGTAGACCTGCCCGCACGGCGAATACTGCGGCCGGGTCACCATCGCGAGGTTGAAGTCGGGGCTGGTCACGTCCCCGCAATATTCGGCATAGGGGTTCTCGTAGAGAACGACGACGCCGACATCCGCGCCGCTCGCGCCGCTGCCGTCGGACGAATACGTCACATTCGAGGACGACGAAGCGAGGCTCTGCATCGCCGCGAAGATCGTGGTCCCTGGAATGCCGGACAGGCCCTTTGCGCCTTGCCAGCCCTGCGTCCACCCGCCCGATTGCACGCCCATGTCGTTGCCGCCGAGCCCCGCGACGACGACCTTCGCGCTCTTGGAGAGCGGCAGTCGCTTGTTGTTGTTCTGAAGAAGGACGAGCGACTCCTGCACCGCCTGGCTCGCGAGCTTCAGGTGGTCGGAGCTGCCGACGACCGAGAGGCCGGCCGACGTGGGCGCGGGTTGCGTGAAGAGGCCCGCGACGTACTTCGCACGCAGGATACGCGTCACCGCGTCGTCGATGCGCGACTGCGGGATCATCCCCGGAACGGCGCCCGAGAGCGTGTTGATGAACGTGCTCGCGCCGCTCGAGAGCATGATCATGTCCATGCCCGCGTTGATGGAGGTCGCGATCGCCGCCGCACTGCTCGACGCCGGCAGCGCGTCCCAGTCCGACAACATGAATCCCTTGAAGCCGAGCTGGGTCTTCATGACGTCCGTCAGGTACTGGGAGTCGTTGATCATCAGAGTGCCGTTGAGCGAGCTGTAGGAGACGAGGATCGCCATGGCGCCCGCGTTCATCGCGGCCTGGAACGGCGGCAGGTGCACCGCCTGAAGGGTCGCGTCGTCGAGCATGGCGTTGCCTCGGTCGATGCCCGCGAAGCCGGTCTGTGCGCTCTCGGTCCCCGTGCCCCACGTCGTGCCGCCCGCGGCGATGAAGTGCTTGGCCGACCCGAGGATCGTCGGACCGCTGTTGTTCCAGCAGCCGTTCTGGAATCCATTGAAGGCCCAGCCGACGAGCGGGGCAACGAGCGTCGGGTCTTCGCCGAAGCTCTCGTAGGTGCGGCCCCAGCGCTCGTCCTGGCCGACGTCGGAGTCGGGCGCGAACGTCATCGTGAAGCCCATCGCGGCGACTTCGGCCGCCGTCGCCGCGGCGACTTGCTGCACGAGGGCCGGGTCGCGCGTCGCGCCGAGCCCGATCGTCTCCGGAAAGATCGTCGCGCCTACGGCTTTTCCGTTTCCGTGAACGGCGTCGATGCCGAAGATGAGCGGAATCTTATGGGGCGTTTGCGAGGCGGCCGTGCGGTATTGACCGGTGATGTTGAGCCAGTCCGACGGCTTGTTGGTATTGCCGTCGTTGCCGCTCGCGAGGACGCCTCCGAGAAGGAGCCCCGTCACGTCCGGCAAGTCCATGGACGTCGTCATCCCGCTCGTCACTTCGATGTCGGCCATCACCATTTGGCCGAGCTTCTCCGCTTGCGACATGCTGGCGAGCATCGCGCTCACTTGGGATTCGATGGCGGACGTATCCGGATTGCACGCCGCGGGGCCCTGGAGCCCGCCGCCGCCGGCGTCGGGCGCGCCACTGCCCGAGTTGCCCGCGCCCGAAGAACCGGTGACGGAGGAACCGGCGCCGCCGCCGGTGGACCCGCTGCCGGTGGAACCGTTGCCGGACGAACCGCTGCCGGTGGAACCGCTACCGGTCGAACCAGTGCCCGATCCGCTGTTGCCCGTGGCGCTCCCACCGGACGACCCGCTGCCGCTGCCGGTCGATCCCGTGTCCGACGACCCGTTGCCGGAGGACCCGGTGACGCCCGTCGGCCGCGACGAACAGGCGCCCGCGACCGCGAGTGTCGCCGCCGTCGCCGCCAGGACCCGAAGCGGCGCAACGCTTCGGAAGCCGGAAATTCGCGTGACGAGAAAGCGATTCATAAGCTCTTGATGCCGTCGGAACATGCGTACTCCTCGGCGGCGGATAGTAGCGGCTGGCTCGTCGTTCACGAACGGCCGGGTGGGTTTGGTCGTCGTCCGCGACGAGAAGGCGGTTTTTGCGCGCGAGAACAACGGGAAGTTCCGTCCGCGTTGGAACCGCGACCCGGTGGCATGGGGCGCGGCCGAAATGGTCGAGATGGCCGTCGCGGAGGACCTCCGTGGCTTCGTGCCCGACGGTCGCATCCTCGCGCGGCAGGGACGGCGTTATCGCTTGGGAAACTCCGTGAAAACGTAGTCGCGATCCTTGGCCTTCGTGTGGCACGCAAAACCGCATTTGGCGTCGTTGTTCTGCGGCGGCTTGTCGGTCACGTTGCCGGGCCGGAACGCGTCGGACGCCGCGTCATATTCGAATGCGCCATATCCCCAGCCGCCGCTGTCTGCGAATCGCTTGTTGTCCTTCACCATGAAGTCGACGTCGTGGAGCGTGTCCGGCTGGAAGGGCTGCCCTGGAATCGCCGGGTTCTGTTTCGTGGTCCAATGAATCTTGGCCATTTTGGCCCCGTCGGGGACCGGTTTGCCATTCGCCGGAATGCCCGCCTTGTACGCGTCGACCATCGTGGGGTTGCCGAGGATCACGGCCAGCATCCCGCCGTGGCTGATCGAGATGACTTGCCAGGTTTCGTATCCCCTGAATTCGGAGAAGGCGAGGCCGCCGGGCACGGAGAGGCTGTATCGGTCGGGCGAGGAAAACGCCACCCCGGCACCCAGCGCCGTGAGCGCCGTCACAATTCCCGCACCGATCAGCATGATCTTGGTGTTCATCGCCGCCGCTCCCTGTTCGTGCCGCCAACGCAAGCGTCGTGCCGCGATCGCGGCTGCCGCGATATCCGCCGTACTCTCGGAGGCCGTCGCTCGGGTCCGATGATCCCATGACGAAGTGTCGCCACGGTGTCGAACGGTTGGCTCCACGCGCAGGAGTTCGCGGTGCCGTGTCAGTCCGAGATCGAAGCGTTACGGCGTTCGAGGGCCCGAACCTCCGGTTCACGGACTTCCATTCCGGGTGCCGTGATTCGGAGATCCTGCACCCGGGTCGCAAGGGGCTTGGCCCCCCGATGTGTCACCGCGGAATCGTGGGGCTGCCGCACACGCCCGGCTTCCCACCGCCGCCGCAGGTCAGCCCGTCGGGGCACGTGCCGCATTGGAGCAAGTTGCCGCATCCGTCCCCGGCCGGACCGCAGCTGATGCTTTGGTCCTGGCAGGTGAGCGGAACGCACGCGGGAGGCGGTGCACCGCACTGGCCCGCGACGCCCGCACCACCGCAGGTCTGGCCCGCGGGGCACGAGCCGCATTGGAGCAGGTTGCCGCATCCGTCCCCGGTGGGACCGCATGCGATGCCCTGATCCGAGCACGAAGTCGGCACGCAGGATCCGGAGTCCGGCGCGCCGCACTGGCCGTTGACGCCGCCGCCGCCGCAGGTCTGGCCGTCGGGGCACGTGCCGCATTGGACCAAGTTGCCGCAGCCGTCGCCGGCCGGGCCGCAGGCGATTCCCTGCGCCTGGCAGGAGATCGGCGCGCAGGACGAAGCGTCGGGCGCTCCGCATTGACCGGGGACGCCACCGCCTCCGCACGTCAGAGGAGCCGTGCAGCTGCCGCAGTTCAGTTCGTTGCCGCAGCCGTCGCCCGCGGGACCGCATCCGATGTTCTGTTGCGTGCACGAGCGCGGCTTGCAGCCGCCCGCGTCAGGCTGGCCGCACTGGCCGGCGACGCCGCCCCCGCCGCAGGTGAGCGGCGATGTGCACGAACCGCACTGGATCGCGTTGCCGCAGCCGTCACCCGCGGGACCGCACTGGATCCCCTGGGTCGCGCATGAAACGGGGGCGCAGGTCGCTGCGTCCGGGTAGCCGCATTGGCCGGGGGTGCCGCCGCCGCCGCAGGTGAGCGGCGCGGTGCAGGAACCGCACTGGATCAAGTGGCCGCAGCCGTCACCCGCGGGGCCACAGTTGATCCCCTGGTTGGCGCAGGTCTGGGCCTGGCAGGTGCCGCTGTCCGGGTAACCGCATTGACCGGGGACGCCGCCGCCGCCGCAGGTCTGGGGCGACGGGCAGGATCCGCACTCGAGGTTGTTGCCGCAGCCGTCGCCGGCCGGGCCGCAAGCGATGTGCTGCGACGAGCACGACTGCGGTGCGCAAGCGCCGCCGTCGGGATAGCCGCACGCGCCGGCCACGCCGCCGCCGCCGCAGGTCTCGGGGGCCTGGCAGGTCCCGCATTGGAGCTCATTGCCGCAGCCGTCGCCCGCGGGGCCGCAGGTGAGGCCCTGCTCCGCGCAAGTCCGCGGCGTGCACGTCGGAGGCGTCACGCACGACGTGAGATCGAACAGCATGAACTCGAGGAGCTTCTCCTGCGGAGTCATCGGGCCCGTGGTGCACTCGGTCGGGAAGTCCTTCCCCGTCGACTTGTCGTTCGATGCGTCCTCGACGTGGAAGTCGCTGAAGACGACGCGCCCGCACGTTCCGCCGCCGCCGTCGGTCTGGAACGGCGTGTCGAACGTGTAGTGGATATCCATATGGGTGAGACCGTCGTCCGGAGGATTGGTCGTGTAGAGCCACTCCTGCGCGGGCGCCACGGCGCTCGAGAAGTCGTTGCGGATGACTTCAACCGGGATCTGGCCGTACGTGCCCGCGTCCCCAGCGTCCCCCGCTCCGCCGTCCGGCAACCCGCCCATGCTGTCGTAGAGCCAGCTCGCGAGCGCCTGACCGCGCGGGAAGGACGCGGGATGATCGATGTTGCCGGTGAAGGGGCCATGCCAGCTACCGTTGCCGACCGTCCATTTCGCGCTTGCTTTGAATCCGGTGCTCGCGGTGCCGTTCTTGTAAAGCAGCCCGTACGAGTAGTGCGTCGCAAACATGCGGCCGCCGTCGTTCGCGAAGTTCAGAACGTTCGTGAGCGTGTTCGGATAGCCGTTGTTCGACGTGTAGTCCTTCTCTCCGCCCTGGCAGGGGAAGAGGACGACGTCATAGGAGTTGATGACGCTCGCCGTCTCGGTGAGGGCCGACTCTTTCGGCGTGGCGTTGTCGATGACCGCTCCGCCTGCGACGATGGCACCCTGGTAGAGGTGCACGCGGCCGGCGCCGGTGGGAACGCCCGCATCGGTGCTCGAGAGGGCCGGGTCGACGAATTCGTGTGGGTCGATCCCCATCTTCAGGAGGACGCATTCCATCGTGTCGACGGCGCCCGTGTCGACCGCGAAGAGGGGAATGTGGCCCTGGAGATGCGTCGACGGGAGCGTCAGGTGCGCCCCGAGCTGGTTCGGGCCGCACGGCGTGATCGTCTCGGAGAACACGCGTTGCCATTTGCCGAGCTCGACGACGAGCGACAGGTTCGAGTCGCTCGGCACGGTGAGCGTGAAGCTTCCGTCGACGCCCGTGTAGGCCGAAGCGTAAGCCGAGGGGGCGGTGCAACCGCAGACCGCGGGACTGACGCCGGTCTGCGGGGTCTGGACCGCACCGGTCGGGACGTACACGAGCGCGTTGTAGATGGGGAGATTGTTGGCCGGGTCGTAGACGAATCCGGACACCGTGGTCACCGCACCGGCTTCGCAGACCGGGATGCTCGTCGGGCCGCACTGATCGTAGCCGCCGCCGCCGCAGTATTGGGGCTCCGTGCAGGTGCCGCATTGCAGCAAGTTGCCGCATCCGTCGCCCGCCGCGCCGCAGGTGTACGCGAGGTCCGCGCACGTCTTCGGCGTGCAAGCGACGCCGCCGTCCGCGGTGAATCCGTTGTTGCCGCCGCACGTGTCGTAGCCGCCGCCGCCGCAATACTGCGGGTTGGTGCAGGTGCCGCAACTCAGAAGACCGCCGCAGCCGTCCGAGGCCTGGCCGCAGTTGTAGCCGAGGCTCGCGCACGTGAGCGGAGTGCAGGCGACGCCGCCGTCGGCGTTGAGGCCGTTGTTGCCGCCGCACGTGTTGAAGCCGCCGCCGCCGCAGTACGCCGGATCGGTGCAGGTGCCGCAGTCGATCGTGCCGCCGCATCCGTCACCGGTGATGCCGCACGTGTAATGGAGCGCGGCGCAGGTGAGCGGAGTGCAGGCGACGCCGCCGTCGGCGTTGAAGCCGTTGTTGCCGCCGCAGAGGTTGAAGCCCGCACCGCCGCAGAACTCGGGGCTCGCGCAGCTTCCGCAATTGAGCGTGCCGCCGCATCCGTCACCGGCGACGCCGCACGTGTAGTGGAGATCGGCGCAAGTGAGTGGGGTGCAGGCGACGCTGCCGTCGACGTTCAGGCCATTGTCGCCGCCGCAGACGCTGAAGCCGCCGCCGCCGCAGTACTCGGGATTCGTACAGCTCCCGCATTGAAGAACGCCGCCGCAACCGTCCGGCGCGACGCCGCAGGTGTAACCGAGGTTGCCGCACGTCGTCGGCGTGCAGGCGGGCTGGCCACCGTCAGCCGAAAGGCCGTTGTTGCCACCGCATTGGTCGTAGCCGCCGCCACCGCAGAACTGCGGATTGGCGCAGGTTCCGCAATTGACGAAGCCGCCGCAGCCATCGGCCGCGAAGCCGCACGTGTAGCCGAGGACTGCGCACGTGGTCGGCGTGCATGTAGACGACCCGCCGTCGACGAGCAGGCCGTTGTTGCCGCCGCACTTGTTGTAACCGCCGCCGCCGCAGAACTCGGGGTTGGCGCAAGTCCCACACGTGAGGACGCCGCCGCATCCGTCGCCGGCGTACCCGCACTCGACGCCGAGGCCCTGGCAGGTCTCGGCGACGCAGCTCACGGTCGCTGCGCCGTCGCTGTCGCCGCCGTCGCCGTCCGCCGTCGCCGAGCCGGCGCTGCACTGGCTGTACTTGCCTCCGCCGCCGCAGACCTGGCCCGCCGGACAGCTGCCGCAGTCGAGAGCACCGCCGCACCCGTCGCCGTTCATGCCGCACGTGTATCCGAGCGATGTGCACGTCTTGGGCACACACCCGTTTCCGGTGGCGGCGTCGGAGCCGGTGTTTCCTGTCAGGATGTGGCCCCCGACGGAGGCGTCCGGGTTCGGCTGGAAGGAGGCGTCGACAGCGTCTCCCGGTTTGCCGAAGGTGCTTCCGTTGCCGCCGCAAGCGGTCGCGAAAACGAGCGACCCCCAAGCGACGACGGCCAGCGAGCCGCGGAGGAGAACGTGGAAAGAGGAGAGGCGAGGGGAACGCGCCTTCAGGCGCGCGGGAGAGCTGGGCACGCGTAATCTTGTGATACGGCTGTGCAAATACAAGCCAGTCGGCCGTGGATCTCGACGATTCGTCGGTACGTATCAGCAGCTCTCCGCGGTCACCTCACGACCGGATGCGGTGTGAACACCGAGGACCTTCGGCTCGACATCGAGCCTCTCGAGAGGGGCTCGCGAAGGTTGCGGGAGGCGCTGATTCTCTCGCGCGTCCCCGCCCCGTCAGATTGCCGGATGCCGTCGATGCAACTGGCCGACGATCAGCCGCCTCGCCGTACGCAAGGCGCGGCCTACCGCGGTTGTATCCTGCATGCGGCCCGCCGCCCGCAAGAACAGGTCGTCGTCCGTCCGGTCGTACGCG
The DNA here is from genome assembly GCA_035482215.1 of Polyangiaceae bacterium. Taxonomy (GTDB): domain Bacteria; phylum Myxococcota_A; class Polyangia; order Polyangiales; family Polyangiaceae; genus Palsa-1150. The sequence goes on from DATHQY010000511.1 coordinate 22,479, forward strand.
CGCAAGGCCGCTTCGGTCAGCTTGATCGGGTGTGCGTCGCCCTCCTTCGCCAGGCGCTCGAGTTGAGCCTCGTCGAGACGCGGAATCGGCGCCGCTTCGGCCTTGCGTTTGGCGTCGCCGAAATCCTCCAGGACTCGCGCGTGCGTGCGGGCGAAGCTCGCGACGGCGACCGGGTGGAGTCTCGGATCGACGTGGTGCGCGATGAGGAGATACGCCATCGGGCCTGTCACCCAGTGCACCGCCGGAATCGAGGGGTCTTTGACGAAGGCCGCCGCGCCGGCGCGGGCCAGTTGAAGGATGTCGCGCGCGAGGGCGCCGCTCTCGATCGGGTCGCCCCGGCCTGGCGGAGGCGTCTTCACCCCTGTGGCCCAAAGCGCCAGGCCTCGTGCAAGCTCGCCACGGCGCGCAGGTGTGTCCCGATGTTCGAGCGCGCGGACGGCATGCGCCGTGCGAATCAGACCGTGGAACATCCAGCTGCCCACCTCGTGAACGAACCGCGGGACCCAGCGGGCAAGCACGTCCTCGAAGTGGTGCACGCGGAGCTCATGGGCCAGCTGCATCAGCCAATCGCCGTGGCACTCCGCGCGGCCGAGCGCGGCCGTCCAGTTCGTGTCGAGATCGATACCCGTCGACGGCGGCGTGTAGGTCCGCACCTCGTGACGGGCAATCCAGGCGCCGACGTGACCGCCGAGCCCGAGCGCAACCAGGGCTTCGGGACCCATGGTCGCGTGGTCGACGAAATGAGTAATCGGGAGGAAAGGATTGCTCGGCGCATATTTTTCGTAAGCGGCGTCGAGCGCTTCCTCGTTCGGACGAATCTCGCGCGCGAGAATCCCCTTGTATCGATCGCGTTCGTGCAACGGCATTTCGACCTCGGTGCCTTCGGGCCCCACGCGTAGCAATATTCGGTCCAGAGCGCTTCCTCCGTGCTGGTCCGCCGTGGCCATGTGCGCGCTGCCGAAGAGCACTCCCGGCGCGGGCACGCGCGGCTCGCTCGGCTGCGGTTCGACCAGCTTTTCACGGCCGCGCGTTCGTGATTCGGCGGCGGTTCCCCCATCTGCCCCAGTGTGACGAACGCGCGTGCGAGCGCGTCTTGCGCGAGGTCCTCCGCGTCCCGCGCGCTGCGCGTCAGGTGCCGGGCAATACCGATAGAGATCGGCGCGAAGCGGTTCATTGGCGGAAGTCGGTGTACCAGGCCGCGACGCAGGCGAGCGTGGCGACGGGCGACGACGCATCAGCACGTCAGGATACGACCGAACGAAGCCGTGCCGCCTTCAGGAGGAGGTAGTCCCGCTCCGGAAGGTTCGCGGTCTTCTGCGCGGCGGCCTCATAGTAGGAAACCGCCGCCATGGTGTGATCGGCGCGCTCCAACAGGTGGGCACGCACGGCGTCGACCCGGTAGTGCCCGCGGACGCGTGGGTCGCGCTCGATCGCGTCGACGAGCACGAGGCCTCGCTCGGGCCCGTCCACCATCGCGACCGCCACCGCGCGGTTCAACGCCACCATCGGGTTGTCGGACATCTGGACCAGCACGCCGTAGAGCGCGACGATCTGCCGCCAATCCGTTTCTTCGACCCGCGAAGCCTCGTCGTGCACCGCCGCGATGGCGGCCTGCAGCAAGTACCAGCCGGCCGCCCCCCGGTTCATCGCGGCGGTCACCAGCTCCACGCCCTCGGCGATGGCCTCCCTGTCCCAGAGCGATCGGTCCTGCTCGTCGAGGGGAATGATCTCGCCGTTCCGGCCGGTGCGCGCCGCCCTCCGTGCGTCCGTCAGCACCATGAGCGCGAGCAGGCCGCGCACCTCGCCGTCGTCCGGGACGAGCGCGTGGATCGCGCGTGCGAGGCGGATGGCCTGCGCCGCGAGATCCACGCGCTGGTGCTCGACGCCGGCGCTCGCGGCGTAGCCCTCGTTGAAAATCAAGTAGAGCACGTGGAGCACGGGGCCGAGGCGCGCGCTGCGCTCCTCGGGAGGCGGCATCGCGAAGCCGATCCCCGAGCTCTTGATCGCCTGCTTCGCGCGGCTGATTCGCTGGGCCATCGTCGGCTCGGGCACGAGAAACGCGCCCGCGATCTCCGCCGTCGTGAGGCCGCCGACCGCTCGCAGCGTGAGCGCGATCGCGGACGGGCGGGTCAGCGCCGGATGGCAACACATGAAGAGGAGCGCCAGCGCGTCGTCCTCTTCCACCTCGTCCAGCGGCGCTTCGTCCGGTGGCGGCGCGACGGCCTCCTCCGGCGACGCTTCCCGGACGGCCTTCATTTCGCGGCGGCGCCGCGCCGACTCCGATCGGACCGCGTCCGTGAGCTTCCGGGCCGCCACGCGAATGAGCCATGCGCGAGGATTCTCGGGCACGCCGGTGCGCGGCCACGTGTAGAACGCGGCGGTGAGCGCCTCTTGAACCGCGTCTTCCGCCGTGTCGAAATCGCCGTACCGGCGGACGACGGCGGCGAGCACCCGGGGCGCGAGATCACGCAGCAGGGGCTCGCCGTCCTTCTTCATCCGCGTGCGTCCAAGAAGAGATCCGGCGGTCCGCTCATGACCTGGCGCACTTCGATCGCGAGCCCCATCGGCTTGCCGCCCGGCCCTGGCGCCGTCGACGCCTTGCCGGCGATCGCGTAGGCGCGATCCGCGTTCTCGACGTCGACGAGCCAGTAGCCCACGAGAAACTCCTTGAACTCGGCGAAGGGCCCGTCGGTCACTTCGGGAGCGCCGTCGCCCTTCGACCGAACGATGCGCGCCTGCCCGGGCGGCGAGAGGCCCTCCGCGCCGACGAGCTCTCCGGAACTCCGAAGGTCCTTGTTCAGGTCCTTCATGAACTGGATGTGGGCCTGGAATTCCTCGGGCTTCCAGCCGGGGAACTGGTATTCGCCCGTGCCGCGCGGCGCATGCATCATCAACATGAATTTCATCGGCGTTCTCCTTCCGAGGGACTCATTTGCCTTCGAACGCGGATTGCAGCTTGGCGAGATCGATCTTGACCATGCCCATCATCGCTTCCATCGCACGGCCCGCCTTCGTCCTGTCCGGGTGCCCGATCATCTCGATGAGCTGGCGCGGAACGATTTGCCAGGACAGGCCGAACTTGTCGACCAGCCACCCGCACTGCACCTCTTTGCCGCCGTTCGCGAGCAAGCCCTTCCACAAGCGGTCGACCTCCGCCTGCGTGTCGACTTTCACCATGAGCGAGAAGCCGTGCGTGAAGGTGAAGGAGGGGCCGCCGTTGAGCGCGATGTACGTCTGGCCGAGGAGCTCGAACGTGACCGTCATGACGGCGCCTTCGGGCTTGGGGCCGCTGACCGGGTAGCGCGTCGTCTCGATGATCTTTCCGCCCAAGAGCGAGGTGTAGAGCTGCGCGGCCTCTTCGGCCTGGGTGTCGTAGGTGAGAAAGGTCGTGATCGTCGTGGTCATGGTCGGTCTCCGTCGTTTCGGCCGGGCCTTTCCCGGCGTTTCCCGAAGGTCGGAGCCGAAGCCCCGTTCTCGACATCCACCGGTACGATTTTTTGGTCGCCCGCGCACGCGGGCGCTCGCCAGGGGTGAGCGCGCACGCGGCCTCGAGGGGGCGCGCAACGGGCCGACCGCCGCCCGCATCGATTATGGACTGAACGGTACATAATTGGTGGCAGCACAGAAAGGACGTCGACCATGGGTCGTTACGAAGGAAAGACCGCCGTCATCACGGGCGGGACTACGGGCATCGGCTTCTCGACGGCAAAACTCCTCGTCGCGGAAGGCGCGAAGGTCATCGTCACGGGCCGCACGCCCGCGACGATCGAAGCGGCGGAAAAAGAGCTCGGTGCCGGCGCGCGCGCGATCGCGGCCGACACGTCGAAGCTCGCGGATCTGGATCGCGTCGTCGATCTGGCGAGGACCAACCTCGGTCACATCGATTTCATCTTCGTGAACGCGGGCATCGCGAAGTTCGCCCCGTTCGAAGCGGTCGACGAGCGCCTCTGGGACGAGCAGCACGACATCAACGTGCGCGGCGCATTTTTCGCGGTGCAAAAGCTCGTGCCGCTCGTGCCCCGAGGCGGCGCCGTCGTTCTCGACGCGTCGGTCGTCGCCGTCAAGGGATTCCCGGCGACGACGGCGTACGCGGCTTCGAAGGCCGCGCTTCGCTCGCTCGGGCGCACGCTCGCGACGGAGCTTCTCCCTCGCGGAATCCGTGTCAACGTGGTGAGCCCCGGGCCCATCACGACGCCGATCTTCGAGAAATCGAACGTGCCGCCCGAGGCGCGGGCTGCGATGGCCGAGCAGTTTCGCGAGGGCGTCCCGATGAAGCGGTTCGGCTTGCCGGAAGAGGTCGCGCGCGCGGCGGTATTCCTCGCGTTCGACGCGACGTTCACGACCGGCGCCGACCTCCCCGTCGACGGCGGCATCGGGCCACTTTAAGCGCAAAGATAGAACCGCCTCGAATCGGCTACAATGAAGGGCGTGGCAAGGCCGCGCGAGTTCGATGAAGACGAAGTCCTCGACCGCGCGCTGACGACGTTCTGGGAGCACGGCTACGAGGGGACGTCGATCGACGACCTCGTCGCGGCCACGGGGCTCGGGCGCGCGTCGCTTTATGGCGCTCTCGGCGACAAGGAGCGGATCTTCGGCCGGGCCGTCGAGCGCTACTGCGCCCGGATGGGCGATGTGCTCCAGACCGTGGACGACGACCCGTCGGCGCGCGCCGCGCTCGGCCGGCTCCTCCGCATGCTCGTGACGAAGTCGTCGCCCAGGTCGGGGCCGCGCGGCTGCTTCTTGCTGAGCACCGCGGTCGGAGGGGACGCTCCGCGCGCGGCGCGCGACGCGTATGCCGAATACACGAGTCGCCTCGAGCGTGCGCTGATCGCGCTCGTGCGGCGGGGGCAGGAGAGCGGCGAGTTCACGCAAGAGGTCGATGCGGATGCCGTGGCGCGGATGCTCGCGGTGTTGCTCCAGGGGATCGCCGCGACCGCGCGCGCCGGGCGCGCGAAGGCGCAGCTCGAGGCGGCCATCGAGACGATGCTGGCGCTCGTCGCACGGCCCGGGCGTTGAGTCGCGTCGGCGCTCGCGCGGCTCCCACGCGCCGAGGGTCTCTCCGCGCGGGGCTCGCTGATGGCAGCGACTGACGTGATCCGCGCGTACACTGGCGCCGATGGGACGATGGGAACCCGATGCGCGGGGCCGGCTGGCCGAGGCGGCGATGGAGCTCTTCCGCGAACGGGGCTTCGACGGGACGACCGTGGCCGACATCGCCGAACGGGCCGGGCTCACCGAGCGGACGTTCTTCCGTTACTTCACCGACAAGCGCGAGGTGCTCTTTTGGGGCGCTCACCAGCTCGAGGAGCTCATGGTGGGCGGGGTCGCCGCCGCGCCGGACGCCGCGGCTCCGATCGAGGTCGTCATGGCGGCGCTCGAGGCCACGTCGCCGATGTTCGAGGAGCGCCGCGAATTCGCGCGCGCGCGCCAGGCCCTCATCATGGTGCATCCAGAGCTCAAGGAGCGGGAGCTCAACAAGCTTGCCGCATTGGCGTCCGCCGTGGGCGAAGCGCTTCGCAAGCGGGGCAGCCCCGCCACCGCGTCGACGCTCGCCGCCGAAATGGGCGTCTCCATCTTCAAGATGGCCTTCGAGCGGTGGCTCGAGGACCCGAAGAAGAGAAGCCTCGTGCATCACATTCGCGCGTCGCGTCGCGCGCTCCGGGCGATCCTCGCGGGCGGAGCCGCGCACCCGAAGCGGGCGCCGGGACACGGGTGAATACCCGACTTGGGCGCCGTTTCTGCGACCTGGCGCGCAGCCGGAGCGCACAAGCCTTCGTCCGGCGGCCCTTCGAAGAGTCACAATGAAGGCATGGACGAGAAGTACGTCGCCCTGGCGATTCCCTTCTTTTTCTTGTTGATGGCGGTAGAGGCCATCGCCCTCCGGCGCAAGGGGATCCGCCGCGCATACCGATTCACCGACTCCATCACGAACCTCTCGTGCGGAGTCGGCCAGCAGGTGCTCGAGCCTTTTCTCAAAGGCATCTCGCTCTATCCCTACGCGTGGCTCTGGGAGCACGCGCGCATCATGAATGTGTCGATGCGCTCGCCGATCGCGTGGGTCCTCGTGATCTTCGGAGCCGACCTCGCCTACTACACGTTCCACCGCGCGTGCCACCGCGTGGGGTTCTTGTGGGCCATCCACGCGGTTCACCACCAGAGCGAGGAATACAACCTGTCCGTCGCGCTCCGGCAGCCGTGGTTTCAAACGCTGGTGTCGCCGTTCTTCTACTTGCCGCTCGCGGTGGTCGGCGTCTCGCCGGCGATGCTCCTCGGCGCCATCACGATCGATACGCTCTACCAGTTCTGGATCCACACGCGCGCGATCGGACGTCTGGGCCCGCTCGAATGGGTACTGAACACGCCGAGCCACCACCGCGTGCACCATGGCATCGATCCCGCGTATCTCGACAAGAACTACGCGGGGATCTTCATCATCTGGGATCGATTCTTCGGGACGTTCGAACCCGAAGGGCGCGAGCCGGTGTACGGCACGGTGAAGGAGTCGAAGAGCCTCGACCCCTCCTGGGTCAACTTCTCGGGTTGGCTCGAGCTCGTCGCCATGTCGCTTCGCACGCGCAATCGCGCGGACAAGATTCGCGTGTGGTTTGCGCCGCCCGAGTGGCGGCCGAAGGATCTGGGCGGCCCGGTGGCGCCCCAACCCGCGAATCCGCGCGAGCACCCGCGTTATGACCCCAAGGTGTCGCGATCGGCCGTCGCGTACGTGACGGCGTCGTTCGTTCTCGTCGCGGCCGCGACGATGGCGTATTTGTGGTGGGAGTCGGCCACGGCGCGCCCGCTGCTCGCGATCGCGGCGCTCGTTCTCCTCGTCGGCGGCCAAGCCCACGGGTCTTTGCTCGAGCGCAAGGGCTGGGGATGGAAGCTCGAGGCGGTGCGCCTCGTCGCCACCGCGGGGATGCTCGGAGGGCTCTTGCTGATGGCTTGACGGCCGTGCGCGATCCTTTCAAAGCGTGGCGCCGGCGAGGACCCGACCGTCCGCGACGTCGAAGCGGCCTCGCGCATCCTCCGCAAGTCGCGCATGAGGGACCTCGCGCCCGACGATACGGACGGAGAATCGCCGCGGACCGGGCTGGAGATCGATCGCGACGTCGAGGAAATCGAGATAGGCGCGTGTCGTTGGGTATTGGCACTTGTAGAAGGCCTCCTTTGCACAGAAGACGATCTTCGCGAGGTGCCCTCGGTCCGCGGGGGGCCGCGTGTCCAGCCACGCGAGCTCGCGCGGCGTGCAGATGAGGGGCACCAGCGCGGCTTCGAGTGGCGCGTCGGGCTCGGCGTCGAGGCCGAGCCCCCGCGCCTCGCCCGCCCGCGCCACCACGACCGCGCAGAAGTCGTCGCAGTGCGTGATGGTGCCGACCGCGCCCTCGGGCCATCGCGGAGAGCGATCGGGCCACGGATGCAGCGCCTGCGCGGCGTAGCCGAGCTCTGCGAGGGCAATCCGCGCGCAAACGCGCGCCGTACCAAACTCGGCTTGCCGCTTCGGGACCGCACGGCGAACGTGCTCGCGCTCCTCGGGGAACAGATCGCCGGCGACGATTGCGGGGGCCCCGTGCACGACGGCCACCGGCGCGTCGAACAGGGCGGCGATGCGATCCCGCAAGAGGCCTTCGGAAGTCACTCGCGCCGAGTGTAGCTCGGACGCCGGCTCTCCGGCTCATTCGAAGCATGCGATATAGAGGTCCGCCGCGAGTCCCGAAGGGACGTTGATGTCGAGCGAAGCCTCCGGGCATGTTGCGATGGTGCCCGCATCGGCGTCTGCGTAGCACCATGAGGCTGTCGAACCGGACGTTTCGGCGCAATCGCGCAATGGCACTATTTCGCACAGGCAGCCGTAGTGCTCATCCATGAGCATCGCTGGCTCATTGTCGATTGGCACCGAGAGGCCGGGTTCCGCGCAGCGGCGGCAATCGGCGATCGTCGACGGTGTCGGCGCGGTTCCCGCCGTGGCGGGGAAACGGGCCACGAACACGCTGCAGACCGGCTCATTGGCCGTCGTAGGGAGGGATACCGGCAAGCATTCGTCAATCCGCATCGGGCCGCCGTCGACCGTCGCTTCGGCTTGATAGACCGGGCATGACGGCAGGTTCGAAGAAAACCGGCAATTGCTTGCGCCGTTGTAGGGCGCGCTCCCCGCGCAGCAACCCCAGGTGTCGAAGCCGGGCGGACGGACGCAATGAGGAAAGTGCTGTCG
>DATHQY010000512.1:0-2579 GCA_035482215.1 Polyangiaceae bacterium
ACACGGGCGATCGATTTCCGTCCACCCCGACGAACGCATGCTCCTGCACCTTCGCTCGCTCAAGTCGACCCCTGAGGGACGAAAAGACCTTCGCCAACGAGTAGCCATCGAGCACGCCCTCGCTCATGTCGGCAGACGCCAGGGGCCCCGCGCCCGATACCTCGGTGTCCGAAAGAACGTCCTCGATCTCCGACGCACCTGTGCCATCGAAAACCTGATCACCCTCGACCGACCCCGACGCGCCGCCTGAACTTACTTGTTCGCTGCTCTAGGTGTCGCGGGACGGCGCCGAGTGTCCGTGGGACACGCGGTGATTTCGGACCGCGGGGCGCGCCGTTTGCGACTCATGCGGCCGACAGCCCGGTACGTCACATGTTGCGTCGGAGGAGTCCGCTCTACGGGCCCGACAAGGTGTCGGTCGGCGCCGCGGCGTCCCAGCCGCTCGCGAGCGCGAGGCTGCTCATCGAAACATTGTAGTCCATGAGCGCGGTCAGATGCTGCACGCGGGCGTTGCCGTAGACGCGAAGCGGCTCGAGCAGCGATCGTTCGTCGGCGGTCCCGAGGTCGATGCTGTCCTGTACCGTGGCGATCCAGCGCTTGGCCGCGTGCTCCGCATTGTTCCACGCCTCCTCGCGGCCCTTCGCCTCGACGACATCTGCGTACGCCTTCTCCACTTCGAGCATCGTGCTTCCTTGCGCGAGGCGCTCGAGCGCCCGCGTCTCCTCGAGCTGCGATTCGGCCTCCTCGGTGCGGGCAAGCTGCGGCAGAAAGTCGAGCGACCACTTCATGCCGAAGCTGAAGTAGTAACTGAAATGGTTGTACGGGTCGTTTGCGTAGAGGTCGTTCTGCTGCGTCGCATTCGGGGTAGAAATGAAGTCCGCGCCGAGGCCCATCCCGAAGTCGGGATAGAGGCGCGCATGGCCGTAATCGAGCAGCGCCTTGCGTGCCGCAACACCCGCGCGCGCCATGTTGATTTCGGGACGGAGGAGCCGCGCGGCCTCGAGATATTGTACGATCGTCGCGAGAGCGCGGTTCGGCTTCCGGAGCGGCTCGTCGGGGATATCGAATCCCGTCTCGACGCCTGTCATGAAGCGGAGCGCGGCGATCGCGTACGCCTCTCCCTTCGGCGCCTGGAGCGACTGGGCCATGACGTCCTGGCGGTAGGTCTCGAGACGAAGCTTGTCGATCTCGGTGACGTTGGGGTCGCCCTTGGCGACCTTGTTCTTGATCTCGGCAATCGCCTTGTCGAGGCGCGAGACGGCATCGTCGACGACGTCTCGTGAGTCGCGCGCGAGCTTGAGTCCGAAGTAGGCGCGCCGGACGTCCATCCGCATCGCCTGGCGGGCCTTCTCCATGTCCCACTCGGCAGCGCGGACGCCGGCGATCGCCGCGTCGTTCGCCGCGTCGATCTTGCCGAACGTGTAAAGCGGAACGACCCCGCTGATGCCGAAGGAGAAGTACGGTTGCAGGCCGTCGAGCCCGACGATGTTGCGCGAGGCGAGCGTGCTCTGGGGGTAGAGCACGCTCCCGAGGAGCGGCGGCGTCACGCCCAGTGACGACTGCGCCGACCACTGGAACCATGGAGTCCATCGCGCTTCAGAGAGCTGCGCGTGGGCGTAGGCGAGGCGAGCGCGGGCCGCCCACAGATTGGGGAAATTGCGATCCGCGAGCGCGAGGCACTCGGCCAGCGTGTAGACGTGCGGGTGAATCGTGGCACGCGCCGGCGCAGGTCCAAACGGCGAATCGAACGGCGCGACCGTGGGGTCGCTCGGCGGGGCGGGGTCGCGAGGAGGTGCTCCCTCGTCGGCAAAGACGCGGGCCGCGGACGAAAGCCCGAGGGCCACCGTGAGGAACGAAGCCTGCCAGCACAGCCGCATCGCGAACGGCGGCCGTTATAGCAAAGCCGCCCAGGAGAGCCGCTCCGTCGTTCCAACGTCCCGTTCGAACGAGCTCCTCTCGGGGTCTACGTCCAGTTCGAACGAGCTCCTCTCGGGGGTCTACGTCTCGTCGCGGCGCCGCTTGATGAGGCGGCGGAAGTTCGACCGATCGAGCCCGGCGCGCCGCGCTGCCTCCGACATGTTGCCGTTCGCGCGGCGCAAGAGCTCACGGGTGTACGTATCGTCGAACTGGGCCAGGAGTCGCCGTTTCGCTTCGGCGTACGGAAGCTCGGCCAGCTCGCCGTGGTTGGCGCGCACGTCAACCGCCTTGCCCGAAAGATGCTCCCCTTCCCCCTCGGACCGCCGGTCCATCGTCGCCCCCGAAGGCGGGAACGCGTCGCGAACGCTCGGCGGACTCGACGAGTTGGACGTCGGGACCGACTCACGGAACGTGCCGGAGGGAGATTCGCGCGCCTCGCGAAGATGAGCCGATTGCCGCATGAACGGCAGATCCGCCGCCGCGATGATCTCGCGCTGCGAGAGGACCATCGCGTGCTCGATCGCGTGCTCCAGCTCGCGCACGTTGCCCGGCCAGTCGTATTCGCGCAGCGCCCGCACCGCGTCGGGGCCGAGGCGCTTCGGATCGCGCTGCATGCTGCGGCCGAACTTCTGCAGATAGTGGTTCGCGAGGAGAAGCACGTC
>DATHQY010000513.1:0-5762 GCA_035482215.1 Polyangiaceae bacterium
CGAGCTCTTCACGATCGAAGGCCTCCAGGTCGGGTGCGGCACGCAGGGGCTGCCCACGGCCACGGTGCGCATTCGCGGCAACGACGGGCGCGTGCACGTGCATGCCTCCGTCGGTACGGGCCCGGTTGACGCGGCGTTCAAGGCGATCGACGCGATCGTGCAAGCCCCGTCGGAGCTGCTCGAGTTCTCGGTGCGGTCGGTCACCGAGGGGATCGACGCGCTCGGCGAAGTGACGGTCCGCGTTCGCGCGTTGTCCGAGCGCGAAGCCGCCAACGCCCAAAAAGAAGTGGGCACCGCGCCCGTGTTCCACGGCAACGCCGCCGACAGCGACATCATCGTCGCGAGCGCCAAGGCGTATCTCAAGGCGCTTAATCGCATTCTGGTCGCCCTCGGGCCCGCCGCTCCTTTGCCGAGCGAGCGAGCCCCCGCGACCCCAACACCTCGGAGTTCGAGAGAGGAAGGCCGGCCATGACGACGCCGAAGACGCTGTTCGAAAAAGTGTGGAGCGAACACATCGTTCGCGAAGAGCCCGGCGTGCCGGCGATGATCTACATCGACCTGCAGCTGATTCACGAAGTGACTTCGCCGCAGGCGTTCGACGGGCTTCGCGCGCGCGGCCTTCGTGTCCGCCGGCCGGACCGCACCTTCGCGACGATGGATCACTCGACGCCGACGCTCCCGAAGAACCTCGCGGTCGTCGATCCGCAGGCGGAAGCGCAGCTTGCGAAGCTCACGGCCAACTGCAGGGAATTCGGCGTCGAGCTCTTCGACCTGACGACCGCCGAGCAAGGCATCGTGCACGTCATCGGGCCGGAGCTCGGCCTCACCCAGCCCGGTATGACCGTCGTCTGTGGCGACAGCCATACGTCCACCCACGGCGCGTTCGGCGCGCTCGCGTTCGGGATCGGCACGAGCGAAGTCGAGCACGCTCTCGCGACGCAGTGCCTCCTGCAGCGCAAGCCAAAGACGCTCGAGATTCGCGTCGACGGCAAGCTCCCGCGCGGCGTCGGCGCGAAAGACATCATCCTCGCCGTCATCGCGAAGATCGGGACCGGCGGCGCGACGGGGCACGTCATCGAGTACCGTGGCAGCGCGATCGAAGCGCTCGACATGGAAGAGCGGATGACGATCTGCAACATGTCGATCGAAGCGGGCGCCCGCGCCGGCATGATCGCGCCGGACGAGAAGACGTTCGTGTGGCTCGAGGGCCGCCGCTTCGCCCCGAAGGGGGACGAATGGACCGCCGCCGTGGCGCGCTGGAGCGCGCTGCGCACCGACGACGGCGCGACGTTCGACGCCTCCGTGTCCCTCGACGCGTCCACGCTCGCGCCGATGATCACCTACGGCACGAACCCCGGGATGGGCATCGCCGTCACCGATCGCGTGCCGGATCCGTCGTCGGGAGCGACGCCTTCCGACCAGGCCACGATCGCGAAAGCGCTCGCGTACATGGACCTCGAAGCGGGCGCGCCCATCGCGGGCCGCCGCGTCGACGTCGTGTTCATCGGTTCGTGCACGAACTCGCGGATGGGCGATCTCCGGGCCGCCGCGAACGTCATGCGCGGGCGCAAAGTCGCCGCGGGCGTGCGCGTCCTCGTGGTGCCGGGCTCGAAGGCGATCAAGCACCAAGCCGAAGCCGAAGGGCTCGACCAGGTGTTTCGCGCGGCCGGCGCCGAATGGCGCGAAGCGGGCTGCTCGATGTGCATCGCGATGAACGGCGACCAGCTGAGCCCCGGCCAGTACGCCGTGAGCACCAGCAACCGCAACTTCGAAGGACGGCAGGGCCGGGGAGGGCGCACGTTCCTCGCGTCGCCGCTCACGGCCGCCGCCTCGGCGATCACCGGGAAAGTCACCGATCCGCGCACGCTGTCGTTTGACACGTCGAACGCACGAAATGACATCGGAGTGCAATCATGACCGCGACGACCGCCGAAAAACGAGAGCCCTTCACAACGGTCAGCTCCACGTACGTCGTTCTCCCGGTCGAGAACATCGACACCGACCAGATCATCCCGGCGCGCTTTCTCAAAGTGACGGACAAGCGCGGCCTCGGCGCGAGCGTGTTCTGCGACTGGCGCTTTCATCCCGATGGGACGCCCAACGCCGACTTCCCGCTGAACCGGCCCGACGCGCAGGGCGCGCGCGTGCTCGTCGCGGGCGCGAATTTCGGAAGCGGATCGTCGCGCGAGCACGCGCCGTGGGCGCTCGTCGGCTGGGGCCTGCGTGTCGTCATCGCGCCGTCGTTCGCCGACATCTTCAAGCAGAACGCGATGAAGAACGGGCTTCTGCCGGTGGAAGTCGAACCGGCGGTCTACGAGAGGCTCGTCGCCGCACGGCACGGCGACGCCAGAGCGACCGTCACGGTGGACCTGCCGGCACAGACGGTCACGCTGGGCACGGGAGGTCGCGACGACAGTCGCGCTGCTCCACCCTCGGTACTGGCGCGCTTCGCGATCGACGCGTTCGCCAAGGAGTGCCTGATCCACGGCATCGACGAGCTGGGATACCTTCTCGATCGGACCGCCGACATCGAACGCTATGAAGCCAAGCACCACTAAAGCGGTCGAGCTCTACGACACGACGCTGCGGGACGGCACGCAGCGCGAAGGCGTGAGCATCTCGGCGGCGGACAAGATCCGGATCGCGAGGCTCCTCGACGGGCTCGGCATTGCGACGATCGAGCTCGGATGGCCCGGATCGAACCCGAAGGACGCCGAGGCCTTCGAGAGGGCGCGGGACGTCGAGTGGCGCAACGCGCGGATCGCCGCGTTCGGCGCGACCCGCCGTGCGGGGATGACCGCGGACGACGACCCGCAGGTGCAGGCGCTGCTTGCGACGGGCGCGTCGGTCTGCACGATCGTCGGCAAGACGTCGATGCTCCACGTGCGCGAAGTTCTGCGCGTCACGCCGGACGAGAATCTGCGCATGATCGCCGAGACGGTGTCCTTCCTCGTCAAGAGCGGCCGCAGGGTCATCTACGACGCGGAGCACTTCTTCGACGGCTGTCGCCTCGACGAAAGCTATGCCCTGCAGACGATCGCCACCGCGGCCGAAGCGGGCGCCCAGGTCGTCGTCCTCTGCGATTCGAACGGCGGCAGCCTGCCGTGGGACATCGAGCAACGCGTGCGTGCGGTGGTGGAAACGTTGCCCGCCATGGTCGGGATCCACGCGCACGACGATTCGGATTGCGGCGCGGCCAACTCGATCTCCGCGGTGCGCGGCGGCGCGCGCCACGTGCAGGGCACGATCAACGGCTACGGCGAGCGCTGCGGCAACGCCAACCTGTGCTCGATCATCCCGACCCTCGAGCTCAAGATGGAGCTGCGCTGCGTGCACGAGGGCGGCCTCGCGACCCTCACGCGCCTCGCGCGCGAGGTCGCCGAGATCGTGAACCTCGCGCCGGATGCGCACGCCGCGTACGTCGGCCGCAGCGCGTTCGCCCACAAGGGCGGGATCCACGTCGCGGCGATCCGCCGGCATCCGCGCGCATACGAGCACATCGATCCGGCGCTCGTCGGCAACACGACGCGCGTCGTCGTGAGCGAGCTGTCGGGCCGCGGAAACGTCCTCGCAAAGGCCGAGGAGTACGACGTCGAGCTCGATCAGGGCGCGGCTTCGTCCGTGCTCCAGGGCGTGAAGGCCCTCGAGGCGCGCGGGTATTCGTTCGACGCGGCGGAGGCTTCCGTCGCGCTCCTGATGCGCCGGCAGACGCAGGGCTACGTGCCGCCGTTCGAGCTCCTCGATTACAAGATGATCGTCCAGCAGCGAAAGCAGGAGGACGCCGTGTCCGACGCGTTCGTGAAGCTCCGCGTGCGCGGCGAGATCGTGCACACGGCGGCCGAAGGCATCGGCCCGGTGGGTGCGCTCGACATCGCGCTGCGAAAGGCGCTGGCAAGCGCTTATCCCGAGCTCTCGAGGATCCGCCTCGAGGACTACAAGGTCCGCATTCTGGACAGCGTGACCGGCACGTCGGCGACGACGCGCGTGCTCATCGACCATAGCTTCGGTGAGCAACGGTGGACGACGGTCGGCGCTTCGCCCAACGTGCTCGAAGCCTCCTGGCTCGCTTTGGCCGACGGCATCGAGTACGGGCTCTCCGTGGTGCAGGCCGCGCAGACCCTGACCAAAGCTGCCGTGAAGACGGCGGCGGCGGGTGAGCGTGCCGAGAAAGGGGCTGCTTGATGACGAAGGCCAAGGTAGTTCTGCTTCCGGGTGACGGGATCGGGCCCGAGATCGTCGCCGAGGCGCGGCGCGTGCTCGATCGCGTGGCGACGAAGTTCGCGCACAATTTCTTGTTCGAAGAGCACCTGATCGGCGGCATCGCGATCGACGCGAAGGGCGATCCCCTTCCGCCGGAGACGCTCGCGGCGGCGCAGGCGTCGGACGCGATTCTCCTCGGTGCGGTCGGCGGCCCGAAGTGGGACGACCCGCGTGCGAAAGTGCGCCCCGAGCAGGGCCTCCTCGGCATCCGCCGTGCATTGGGTTTGTACGCGAATTTGCGTCCGGTTCGTGTGAACCCAGCGCTCGCGGCGACGTCGCCGCTCAAGCCGGAGCGCGTCGAAGGCGTCGACATCCTGTTCATTCGGGAGCTCACCGGCGGCCTCTATTTCGGCAAGCCACGCTTCCGCGAGACGGTCGGCGGGCGCACGCGCGCCGTCGACACGCTCGAATACAACGACGAAGAGATCCGCCGCGTCGTGCGCCTCGCGATGAAGCTCGCGGCGGGGCGGCGCAAGCTAGTCACATCGGTCGACAAGGCCAACGTGCTCGAGTCGTCGCGCCTGTGGCGCGAAGTCGCGACCGAAGTCGGCAAAGAGACGCCGGGCGTGAAGCTCGAGCACCAGCTCGTGGACTCGTGCGCGATGCGCTTGGTCACGGCTCCGAAGGGGTTCGACGTCGTCGTCACCGAGAACATGTTCGGCGACATTCTGACCGACGAAGCGGCCGTCATTGCCGGATCGCTGGGTCTTCTGCCGAGCGCGTCGCTCGGCGACGGCACGCGCGGCCTGTACGAGCCGATCCACGGGTCGGCGCCCGACATCGCGGGCAAGGGCATCGCGAATCCGCTCGGCACGATCATGAGCGTTGCCATGCTTCTGCGGCATTCGTTGGGCCTCGAGGCGGAAGCGCGTGCGGTCGAAAAGGCGGTCGATGCGGCCGTCGCCGCCGGCGCACGCACCGGCGACATGGGGACGGACAAACCGATCAGCACGCGCGAGATGGGCGCGGCGGTTCTCGAGCGGATCTGACGGAGGCGAGCGTGCGGCGAGAACTCTCGTGGCGACCGTGACCGGCGGGCGAGCCTTCGGAGAAGGGGCTGAATCATGAAGGAGGCGAGGCTGATACTTGCATCCCTCGCCGCCGGCGCAATCTGCGTTTCGTGTGTCGACGAGGCGAAGCCCACCGTGCACCCCGTCGTGCAGATGGCCATGTTCGATCTGAACTGCCCGCGCGAACAGCTTCTGTACACCCGGATCGACGACGCCACATGGGGCGTCGAGGGCTGCGGGCAGCGCGCGAAGTACGTCAAAATCTGCCGGCAGGTCGGGTACGGCATGGCCATCTCCGATGACTGTCGCTGGGTGCGCAACTAGCCAATCAGCCCGGACCGTACCTTGCCGAGGGTCGCCGCGAGGGTAGGAACGGCCGCCCCGAGGGTCGCGATGGTGACGTCGGGGACCGCGGCGGTCGCTCAGAGGGGCGCGATGGTCGCGTGGATGAGGGCCATGGCGGTCGCGAGGACCGCAATGGTCGCGCGGACG
>DATHQY010000514.1:0-2835 GCA_035482215.1 Polyangiaceae bacterium
ATCCGGTAAACGAATTCGATGCTCGTCCGGTCTGCGATGACGCCGAGGAGCGCTGCGCCGAGCCCTGCGACCCCGAAGGCGAAGCCGAAGAAGAGGCCCGAGATCATTCCGACGCGCCCCGGTATGAGCTCTTGCCCGTAGACCACGATGGCGGCGAATGCCGACGAGAGAATGAACCCGATGACGACGCTGAGCACGCCGGTCCAGAACGCGTCCGCATAGGGCAACGCGAGGGTGAACGGCAGCACGCCCAGAATCGAAAACCAGATGACGTATTTGCGGCCGAAGTAGTCGCCGAGCGGTCCGCCCGCGAGCGTCCCCGCCGCCGCGGCCGCAAGAAACGCGAAGAGGTGGAGCTGGGCGCTCTGCACGCTCATCCCGAATCGGTGAATGAGATAGAACGTGAAATAGCTCGTCAGGCTCACGAGGTAAATGTGCTTCGAGAACGTGAGCGCGAGCAGAATGGCCAGCGATGATTTGACCCGTTCCTTCGAAAGGACGAGCGAGGCCTTCTTGCCGCGAGTCAGGGAGAGCCGCGACAGGCCGTGCCGCTTGTACCAGAGCCCGACGCGCGCCAGGATCGTCGTCGATACGAGCGCGAGAAGCGCGAAGAACGCGAGGCTCCGCTGCCCCCAGCGCAGCACGACGAATGCCGCGGCGAGTGGCCCGAGTGCGCCTCCCACGTTGCCGCCGACCTGGAAGAATGATTGCGCGAGGCCGAGCCGGCCGCCGGATGCCATTCGCGCGACGCGCGACGATTCGGGGTGAAACACCGAGGACCCCATTCCGAGAATCGATGCTCCGATGAGGAGCGCGAAGTAGCTGTGGGCTTCTCCGAGAATCACGATGCCCGCGAACGTGAAGAGCGTGCCGGCGGGGAGTGAGAAAGGCGCCGGGCGCGCATCGGCGTAGAGGCCGACGGCCGGCTGAAGGAGCGACGCGGTGAGCTGATACGTGAGCGTCACCATGCCGATCTGCGCGAAATCGAGGTGATACGTCGCCTTCAAGCTCGGATAGATCGCCGGAAGGAGGGACTGGAGCATGTCGTTGATGAGATGACAGAACCCAATCGCCACGAGCACTCCGAAGGCCGTTTTCTCCGTACCTCTCATGATTCGTCTCCAGTGCCGCTCAGAGCCAAGTGGCCGCGGCCGCATTCGAGCCAGCCTGGCTTCAAAAGAGAGCGCGGCGAGCCGCCGCGGGGCGCGTGGCAAAGACCGCTGGCAGGCGCCAACGCGGGGCAATCCCCGGAAACGACGAAGGCCGCCTCGGGTCCCCCCGGGCGGCCTTCTCTCGCGCCGATTTGCGCGGGATTTGCCTCAGGGGGACGGCGCGTTGCGCCACTTCGGGCCGCGCGCCTTCGCGGAACGGTGCGCCGTCGGCATGTTCATCTTCGCCGCGCCGCGATTTGTCGTCGCGGAACGAAGGAGACGTACGAGCGCTACCCGATCGCAAGTAAAGGCGGTCGCCATAGTGGGCATCTAGCGCGCGATCCTGCACGGGTCAAGGCAGGATGAGACGGAAACGAAAGGCGTCCCGGCCGACGATTGCGTGACGGTATTGCCGCCTGTCCCCAATCTCAACGCAGTGGCTAGCCGATATCCCCTGCCCTCCCTTTCCACGTCCGACATCACGGCCCGCCGTTCGCTCCGTTCGCTCCGAATGGTGCCCGCCAACGATGCGAATGCCCCCGGAGTGAGCGTCGCGCCGCCTCCGCCGTCAGCCGTGCGCCTCGCGCATGGCACGCGCAGCGGGACCGCGGCTGAGGATGCGGCTCTTGTTCACGCCGTTCTCGCGGGCGACCCGGCGGCCGCGCCGGCCTTGTGGCGCCGTTACCAGCCCATGGTTCGAAGCCGCCTCGCCGGGTACTTTTACGGCGCCGAGCTCGAAGACCATGTGCAAGAGGTGTTCGCACGGTGCTTCGCGCAGCTCGGGCGGCTTCGCGAGCCCAACCGGCTTCGCAGCTTTCTGATTGGAATCACGCTTCGGCTCGCCCTCCTCGAATGCCGGCGCCGCCGATTCCGTTCGTGGGCGGCCGTGACCGCGACCGGTGAGCTCCCGGAGGCCGGCGTCTGCGACGACATCGAGGCACACCTCGTCGTGTCGCGCATGCGCGAGCTCCTGGGCCGCCTGAAGCCTGCAAGCTACCAGCTCCTCGAGCTCCGCTTCGTGCGAGGCAAGGAGCTGACGGAGGTCGCCGAGGCGATGGGCGTCTCGCTCGCGACGGCGAAACGCCACCTCGCGCGCGCTTCCGCGCACGTTCGTGTCCTCGCCGAGCGCGAACCCGTCGTCGCCGAGTATCTGCGGGAGGTTTGCCCGGTCGCGCGCGCTCGCGGCGGTGTCGACTTGCCCGCTCAGTCCCCGAGGTGAACTTGCGACTCGCGCGGCTCCTGCATCGCGTCGCGCAGCGAGGGGTTCTGCGCCAGGAGTCGTACGCACCGGTTCCAGCGTAGAAGCGGATCGGGCGAGCCGGGCCCCAGCGACTCGGCCTCTTCGTAGAGCCGCAGGGCGCGCTCGAACGCGGCCGCCGCATTGTGCGCCTCGTTGCGCTCGAGGTGCGCCTTGGCCGCGCGCTCCCACGCCACGCCCATGTGGTACGTGCGTTCGTACGCGTCGGTCAATTTACCGAATACGGCCAGCGCCTCCTCCAGGAGGCCGACGCGCCCGGTCGCGAAGCGGTCGGTGAGCGCGAGCCCGAGGAGCTTGAGCGCCAGCGGGCGGTCCGGCTCCACGTCGAGCACGTCGCGGCAGATGCTCTCGGCTTCCTCCGGCTGGTTCAGGTCGCGGTAGTGCGCCGCCTTCTGCATGGCGGCATCCAGGCTCGATCGCGAAAGA
>DATHQY010000515.1:0-4932 GCA_035482215.1 Polyangiaceae bacterium
TCAAAGCTACCCTCCTCGAGGGCTTCGCCACCAGAAACGAGCATGCGGGAGCCCATGAAAGCAGGAACGGAGCGGGTCTCGATTCGCCGCTGCGAAGGCGGCCATAGCGCGGGGGCGGAGACGGCCGATACCCTGGCCATCGAGGAGCCGCTCGAGATTCGGCTCGCGTGGAGCGAAGGCGGCGTGTCGCGCGAGCAGACCATCGCCGTCACGATGCGCACCCCCGGCGACGACAGGGATCTCGCGGTCGGGTGTCTGTGTACGGAAGGGATCGTCAAGAAACCGGTAGACGTCTCTCGGTGCGAGTCAGGCGCCGAAAATGTCGTGCGGGTCGAGCTTGCATCGCACGCATCGGTCGATCTCGGCGCGCTCGAACGCCACTTCTACGTGAGCTCGAGCTGTGGTGTTTGCGGCAAATCCTCCATCGACGCGATCCGCACTCGCCGAGAATTCGCGGCGCCCCCACCCGGGCCGTTCGTCGAGGTCGGCACGGTGCACGCTCTCCCGGGCGCGCTTCGCCACGCCCAAGGCGTCTTCGACGAGACCGGAGGCTTGCACGCCGCAGGTCTTTTCGACACGGGCGGCGGTCTCGTGCGGCTACGCGAGGACGTGGGCCGCCACAACGCGGTCGACAAGGTGATCGGCGCGTGCTTCTTGCTCGGAGAGCTGCCGCTACGGCAGGCCGTGCTCGTCCTCAGCGGCCGCGCGAGCTTCGAGCTCCTCCAGAAAGCGGCCATGGCCGAGATCTATGTGGTCGCAGCTGTCGGCGCGCCGTCGAGCCTCGCTGTGGCGCTCGCGCACGAAGCCGGGATCACGCTCCTCGGCTTCGTCCGCGACCGGCGCTTCAACGTGTACTCGGGCGGCCAGCGCCTCGTCGGCGCGCCGTAACGGTCACGGGTGCGGTGGCGGCGCCGGCGGAGCGCCCATCGGCATCCCCGGACCGCCCGGGCGCATGCCCGGCATGCCTGGCGGCGCGCCGGGACCACCCATCCCCGGCATCATATGGTGCTGGCCCTGCGCCCCCGGCGAACGCTCCGCGGCGAGCTTCTCGCGCTGGTCCGGCTTCAGGATCGCCACGAGCTGCGAGAGGAAATGGACCTCCTTTTCCATCTGTTCGTGCGCCGACGTCCCTGCATCGGGGCTGTCCATCTGCGTCTTCGCGTCGTAGTCCGCCTGCTCGAACGCCGCGATGAAGTCATCTGCGTGCTTCTTTTGCTCCTCCTTGCGTGCCGGAAACGAGCTCGCCGCTTGTCGCTCGTCTTTCACGAGAAGGTCCGAGATGCGCTTCTGCTGGGAAGCATCGAGCGTCAGATCTGCCGTCATCCGGCTGAGCGTCGCCTTGACGCGATCGTCGACGCCGCCGTCCGGCATCGGCGGCGCCTTCTGCATGTCGATCTGCGCCTGCTTCGCGCGGGCGTTGTTGACGACGACCGTCCGCTGCTCGGGAGTGAGGAGGGCGTGGAGCGCGTTCAGCGCCTCCACCTCGCGGTCTTCTTCCCCGTGGCGGACCGCGTCGATCGCGACGTAATCCGCCTTGAGCTGGGCCTCGTCGAATTTGCCGGTTTTGGTCCCCGCGTTCAGGTGCGTCTGGTAGTCGGTGAACGCCGTTCGCTGCGCGGGGTCGGCCACCGAGAGCTTCGCCTGTATCTCTTCGATCGACTTGGCCTGATCGTCCGTGAGTTGCGCTTCGTGCGCGGCGTTGAAGGCGAGGCCTGCGATGCCGCTGTGCCGGAACGGCCGCAGCGGGGGTCGCGCGGCCGCGAGCGCGCCGCCGTCTCCCGCCGTGGCCTTCGCGTCCGTCGCGGCGTCGGAAGCGCCGTTCGAAGCACCGTGTGTACATCCGGACAGTGCCAGGGCGGACGCCAGGGCCACATGAAGAGGAATCGTGAGTACGAAAGCGCGATTTTGGATCATCGGGGTTCCTAGGGCAGGAGTCTTTCGTACGAAGCGTTCGAAAGACGGATGCGAGCAAACGGCGAGACGAGCAAACGGCGAGGCGAGCAAACGACGGCCGAACGAGGCGGTTCTTGCGTAGGGCGGCGGACGGCGAGAGACTTGTAGACCTTCTCCGCCTCCCGGTCATTCCCGTTTGGTTCTCCATCCGCTCGTCTTGGCCGCGTCCGCCATCGCTGGCATCGTGGTCCTCATTTCGGTTCTGCGCGTTCATCCATTCGTCGCTCTCGTCCTCGGATCGCTCGCCGTCGGCCTCTTCGCGGGCTTGCCGCCGGACAAGGCGATCGCGGTTTTTCAGAAAGGTGCCGGCGAGACGCTCGGCGGCGTGGGCATCGTCGTGGTCCTCGGCGCGATGCTCGGGCGACTCCTCGCCGACTCGGGCGGCGCCGATCGCCTCGTGTCCTCGCTGGTGACGCGCGCGGGCGACCGATCCTTGCCGTGGGCCATGGCGGGAGCGGCGCTTCTCGTCGGCATTCCCATGTTCTTCGAAGTGGGGCTCGTCTTGCTGATGCCGGTGATCGCGCTGGCGGCCCGGCGATCCGGCCAGTCGATCCTGCGCGTCGGCATTCCCGCGCTCGCGGCGCTGTCCGTGTTGCACGGGCTCATCGCGCCGCACCCGGGGCCCCTCATCGCCGTCGAGGCGCTGGGCGCCGACGTCGCGCGCACCCTCCTGGCCGGCCTGCTCGTGGCCGTGCCGTCCGCGATCGTCGCGGGCCCGCTGTTCGGAAACTGGATCGCCCGCCGGGTGAAGCCGCGAGCCCCGGCGCTCGTCGCGCCCTCTCCCGCGGCCGGCGACGAATCGCAGGACGCGGCGAGGGCTCCGGATCGTGCGAACGGGCCGGGAGTTGCCGTGGTCCTGGCGACGCTGCTCCTTCCGGTGGCGCTGATGCTTGCCCGGGCGGTTGGTGCGCTCGTCGGCCACGGGCAGGCGCCGGCCTTGATGGCGTTCGCCGGCCACCCCACCGTGGCGATGCTCGCGGGCCTGCTCGTGGCCATGGCCACGCTCGGCGGCGCGAAGGACCCTGGCGCACCGGGGCTCAGCGCGCGGCTCGGGGCAAGTTTCGCTCCGGTCGCTCCGATTCTCGCCATCTTGGGCGCGGGCGGTGGCTTCAAG
Source organism: Polyangiaceae bacterium (assembly GCA_035482215.1). GTDB lineage: Bacteria > Myxococcota_A > Polyangia > Polyangiales > Polyangiaceae > Palsa-1150. Next base: position 3,068 of record DATHQY010000515.1, read on the forward strand.
CAGACCCTCGTCGAAAGCGGGGTCGGCGACGCGATCGGCAGCGCCGCGCATGCGTCCCGTCTCTCGCCGCTCGTGCTCGCCTGGCTCATCGCCGTCGGCATTCGCGTCGCCACTGGGTCGGCCACGCTCGCGACCGTGACCGCGTCGGGCATCATGGCGCCGATCGTCGCGGCGATGCCCGGGGTGAGCCGTCCTCTCCTCGTGCTCGCGATCGGCGCCGGCTCGGTCTTCTTCTCGCACGTCAACGACGCGGGCTTCTGGCTCGTCAAAGAGTACTTCGGCATGACGGTCGGCGAGACGCTCGCGTCCTGGTCCGTCATGGAGACGATTCTCTCGGTCTTCGCCCTGGCGTGCGTTCTCGCTCTTGCCTGGCTTGCCGCGCTGGCCGGCGTGCCGGTGTAGCGTGGCAGCCATGGCCGTTCGCGCTCGTCATGAACGCAGCTCCCGGTCGATTGTCCCGCGCGTTGCGACCGAACGCGCGGCCACAGGGCTCACGACGCGCACCGTCGACGAGCTGTCGATCCAAGACGAGCGCGCGTTCCGTCACGTCCCTCTCTACGCCGCGCTGAAGGATGCGCTCCGCCGGGACGGTTACGTGTTCCGTGTCCTTCCGCGCGCGTCCGCGCGCTGGAACCACGCGCTTCTCTTGAACCTCACGTACTGGGGCGGAGGAGGCGGCGACGTCGTCGAGAGCGACCACGTTCCTGCCGACGTCATCGCGCACGCGGCGTGGCATCACCTCGCGGCGCGCGCGGTCCGCGGTTCTGTACGCGCGGCGCGCGCGGCGTCTTCAGCCCGGCCTTCGTCCGAGGCGCTCTTCTTCGGCGAGTCCATCGCGAGCGCGTTCGACGTCTATCTCGTGGGCCGGCTGCTCTCGGTGAGTCCGCGGAGCGCGTTCCTCGCGACGCAGGTCCCGGCAATGGCCGCGGTCGCGCACGACGCAGGCTTGCCTGCGAAACGATTCGCCGCGCTCCTCGCGACGATGGCGCGTGATCCCGAGGCGAGCTTCGAAAGTCTGCGCGAGCTCCTCTACGACACATCGCTCGCTCTCGTCGCGGCACCCGCCGCCGACGACGCGCACGCGATCCTCGCACACGCGGCAGCGCATCCGTTCGGCGCACTCCTGCATCGCTACGAGCTGTCGAACTGGGTCCTTTATGCGCGTGCCTACGCCTCCGGCGCCGCGCGCGCCGCGCGCGAAGTGACCCGCGTGCGCGCTTTCGACGAAGCTCTACGACGCGCCGGGAGGCCGCTGGAATGGCTGTCGAGTGCGCTTTTTGGCCCTGGCGAACACGGCGTGTAACGGTCTTCGCGGCTCACCCTTGCGTCCGAGCCAATCTGGACGTAGTTTTCCCTCGCTCACGGAGACGTTATCTGGCTCACCACGCACTCTCGACTCTGGGATCGCGACTGGACGTGCCTCTTGAACGCGACGTGTGGAGGCGGCGGATGTTTCCGCCGCGACCGACCCTCCGATCCCGGCGGCTCTATTGGATGGAAGGCGTAATGGCGCTCCGAACCCGGTGCGCTTCTTGTAAGGGCTGCGCGAGAGACAGTGAATCAGATGGGCAATCGACTCTACGTAGGAAATCTTCCGTTCAGCACGACGACGGAATCGCTTCGCGAGGCTTTCTCGGCATCGGGCGAAGTGACGGACGTTCACATCGTGACCGACCGTGAGAGCGGCCAGTCGCGCGGCTTCGGCTTCGTGACGATGGGCAACGCGCACGAGGCGGCCAACGCCATCCAGGCGATGAACGGCGCCATGATGGACGGCCGCACCCTCCGCGTGAATGAAGCGGAAGAGCGCCCCGCGCGTGGCGGTGGCGGCGGCGGTGGTGGTGGCGGCTTCGGCGGTGGCGGTG
>DATHQY010000516.1:0-10819 GCA_035482215.1 Polyangiaceae bacterium
CACGCGCGCGCGCCCCTGCGCCGCCCCTGCGTTCACCGATCGCTGCATCCGGAAGAGGCCGACGCCGGGTTGGACGATCGGCTGCAACTTGCCGCCCTCGATGCGCTTGTACCAGTGGAAGCGAGCGCCTTGATCTCCCCAGTAGATAGGGACGAGGTGCACTTCCCCCAGGTTCGCCGTGCGGGCCCCTTCTTCAAGAACCCCGCGGAGCTCCTCGAGCTCACGATCGTATTTGCGCCGCATCCCGTCGTTGGCGGCGGGCCCGAGGCCTTCGTAGAGGTCCTCCAATGTTCGCCGCGTGCTGACTCCGTGAATGAAGAAGATACGCATCGCTCATTCTCTGTTGTCTGCTCGGCGGATTCGAGACGCTGGGCGACAGGATCGGGAGATGTGCCCCTAGAGTCAAGGAGAGAGTGTGTCCGCTGCAGCTTCTCCAAAAATCAACGCGCCGTCAGCGCACCGTCAGGACGAGGCGCGAAGGGTCTCCGTACTGGACGAACGTGGCCCAGTAATAGGGGTGAGCGCGCCCCGGACTCGCCGCGATGCGAAGCTGTGCGCTCCGAAGCGCGTCGGCGCGGCTTTCGCCTGCGAGCAGTCTATTGTAAAAATCGACCATCAAATCGCCCGTCGCCTGGTCGCTCACTTTCCACAGGCTCATGACGAACGAACGCGCGCCGGCTTTGAGAAGCGCCTGCTGCAACCCGTAGACGCCGCCACTGGCCCACGTCTCGCCGAGACCCGTCTCGCACGCGCTGAGAACGACCAATTCGGTTCCCTTGAGATCGAGCCACGCGACCTCCGCGGCGGTCAGAATGCCGTCGTCCTCCGGGCGGTGAAGATTGGCACCGGCCAGCACGAGGGCGGATCGATACATTGCATCCGCATCCGCGGCCGGAGGCGGTGCAGAGCCGCCAGCTTGATCGAGGCGCAGGCCGCGCGATACGGACACCGGCGCGGAAGAGCGCTCGTCGTGCACGAAGAATCCGTGCGTCGCCATATGGAGAATGCGCGGTCCGTGGAGCGCCTGGATCGCGGCGTCCGTCGCCTGCGCGCCCGCGAGCGGCTTGACGCCGAGGGCGGCGGCGACGGCTTCCCCTTCGCGCCGTGTCCCGGGCAGGGGCGGAAAGACTGCGCGAGCGAGGAGCGCAACGCTGCGGCTTCCTTTGCCGGTCGGGGTGCGAATCGCAGCCGCCGCCGCGTCGCCGAAGTCGGGGTCAGCGACGACGACAGGACCGCTCGGGGAAGGCTCCGCGGGCGCTGCAATGCGAAGCAGTTCACGACCCGTGGTCAGCGACGTGAACACGTAGCGACGGAGAAGGTACTCGCCTTGCTCGTCGAGCAACGCGCCGAACGGCACGAGCGAGAGGGCGCCGTCGGGCGCCATAAAGAGGTGATGGGCGCTGGAAAGAAACCCCCGGATTGGACGCATGACGTGTTCGTCCAGCGCGCGCGCCGCGTCCTTCGGATCGCGGGAGGGATCCGCGAGGGCGGCGCGAAGCTTCGCGGCGTCTGCGTCGATAGGATCCACTTCGCCGAGATCGACTTGGTCGATCCTCGCGTCCGGGTGAAGGACGAAGGCGGCGTAGTGGGCCGGGCAGACGGTATCCGAAGCCGGCACCAGCGGAACGAAGGACGCGAGTTCGACGAGCGCGCCGTCCGGAGGAAGGGCCGCGGCCACCTTTTCGATGCTCACCGCGGTCGTCGGAGATCCGGAGGCCCATGTCCGTGCCTCGTCTCGGAGCCCGGCGGCGATGTCTTCGAACGGTTTCATGCGGGTCGCGCTCTCTTCCGCGGAGAGGTCGCCGGCGAGCCCTTCGAACTCGACTTGCGCCTCGCCGCGCATCGATTCGAGAAATTGTTCGAAGCGGGTCGGCGGAAGGTGCTGGCGAAGCACGCGCGCGCCTTCCGCGGACAGCTCCAGAATTCGAGCCTTCCCGCGCAGAATCGAGAGCAAGGCGGTGCGCCGCCCCAGGTTGTCTCCCCCGGCCGTCAGGGCCAGCGAGATGGCCTGATAGGTGTTGAACGTCTGCGGTCTTAGAATTTCGTAATCGACGCCGATCCCTGCGAAGGGATTCAATTGGAGCCCAGAGTCGATCGCCTTTTCGTTCCCGTCGATGACACGCGACATCGTCTGTATGGATCCGGAAAGATCGCCTTCTCCCCATTCCGCGACTGCCAGAAGATCGAGCACCGGCACGAGGCCGGTCGGGTTGAGCTTTTCTTGCCTTTCGAGGGCTTCCGCCAATACCCGATGGGCGCCCCCGAAATCATGCCGGCCTTCCATTAGCAACAGTCCGGATTCTTTGAGGACCTCGATAAGCTGTTGAGGTTCTGGATTTACACGACTGCGCTCGACGGCCAGCGCACGCTTCAAGAACGATTCGGCTTGATCGTACGCGTGACGAAATCGAAGGAGGCGGCTGAGCGCGAGGAGGGTTTCGACGATCGAGACGTGCTCCGGGACCAAGAGCCTCTCGCGGATCGCGAGAACGCGCTCGTAAGCGTGCTGCGCTTCGTCGTATTTTTGCAGGCATGTCGCCGCGCCCCCCAACCCCTCCGTCGCGTCTGCGAAGCGGGGCGAATCCACCTCGCCGGCGGTCTCGAGCATGGTCTTCACGACCTTGAACATCGCGTATGCCGCTTCGCAGTACCCCGTGTCGAGGAAGATATGACCCAGGCCGATTCCAGTCTCCGCGGTCGCGGGGTTTTTGGAACCGAGCTTTCGGTCCTGCAATTTGAGCAAGCGCATCAAGATGTCTTGGCCTTCCTTGTACCTGCCGTGCTCGATATAGACTCGGGCGAGATCGTTGATCGGCTCACTGAGTCTCAGCGAGTCGGGCCCGTCGACAGCCTCAGTCAATCCGATGGATACCTTGTATTGTCGCTCGGCTTCGTCATCGCGCCCCATGCCATGATAGACGTCCCCGAGAACATCGAGAGCGGCGGCCGTCTGTAGACTCTTGACCCCGTAGACGTCGTTGATCAGGACGAGGACGCGCTGGCGCCAATAAAGGGCGTGCACGTAGTCCCCCTTCCCCATCGAGTCCGACGCCGCCTTCTCCATGCCCGGCCCCTGCGACGCGGCATAGATCGCGTCCTTCGACGCCGCCGGCCTGGACGAAACGCCGCGAGGAACGCTGCCTCCGCAGCCGATCGCCGGAGCGAGAGCCACGGCCATGAGCCATAGACAACGAACGAAACTTCTCATGAGTGCGCGCCGTTCTTCCTTCCGCAACCCATAGGCCAGGACGTCACGTCTTGGAACCACCTGGCATTGCATTCTGAAGCCACGCTCGTGAACCGGACTGCGTCCAGGAAACGTCCGCGAACCGTCGCCCGGACCGGTTCGTGGACGGTAGGGCGCGGATTCGCGAAGCGACACCCGCTGTTTTCCGCGTTCCGCACCCCCCGTGGCACGCGCGTCGCCGGCATGTGCGTTGCGATGACCCCCCGAGCCTCGCGAACCGTCGAGGCGAGGAGAAGCACCATGAGATACGACGACGATTCTGCCCAGCCCGCCCCGCTCCGCCTCAGACGGGCGCCTCATCGCTCACTCCTGGGTCTCTCGCCGGGGGCGCGACGCGTTGCGCGCGACCGTCGTCAAAGTCCCCTACCACACGCCCGGGCTCCTCTTCGCCAAGGGCCGCCAGATCCGTTTCGTCCTCGAAGGGGTATGGCCTACTGCCGTGGCGCCTGCGTCGAACATCCCCACCTTCACGGATATGACTGACTCACTCGCGCGCCTGGCATGCGTGCCCGCGCCCGTCTCCATCGATAATAGTTAATGTTTGCGCCATACCATCGAGGAACAGATGAAAATAGCAAGTTCGAACCGACAAAGTTTTAGCACTTATAACATTGGCGCGCGGCGTAGCGTCGCCATGTGCATGGCCGCATTTGCCACCTCGTTGCCTATTGTGGCGTGCACCTCAGGCGACTCTAGCGACGATAGCACGGCCGGTTCGACAAGCGGCGCCGCTGGATCCAGCAGCGGCGCCGGTGGATCCGGCAGCGGCGCCAGTGGATCCAGCAGCGGCGCCGGCGGGACAACGGCCGGAGCGGCCGGCGGTACGGGCGCGAGCGGAGCTACAGGGGGCAGCGGTGAATCCACAGATGCGGGAGCTTACGACGCAACGGTCGACAGCGGCACGGGAGTCGACGCAACTACGGGTGTAGACGCGACTGCTGGTGCGGATGCGACTACACGCGCAGACGCTGCCGACGGGGCCATCGTCGCTGCGGATACGGGGACGGACGCCGGGCCAACCTATGAGGGCGGGATTGCTGACAGCTGCATCGCCCAGCTTTTCAGTACTTACGTGCTTCGTGTGGACGGAGCGCTTATCTGGGAAAACAACGTCAATAGTCCGGAGACCATCATCGATGGGAGCACGGGCATGCCCTTAGCTGGTATCACGAGCGTCCAGGAGGGGCCATATCACGCATGCGCTGTCCTCTCCAATGGCGGAGTAAAATGCTGGCAAACGAATACGAACAACGGCAACACGAGCGGCCAGCTCGGCAATGGGACGACCACGGCCGTGTCGACGCTGTATCAGGCGACCTCTGTTCTGACCGCGCCTGCGACACCACTCACGAGTGCCGTGGCCATGGCGTCGAATAGTTGGGACAATAACTCCTGCGCCGTAACGAGCGACGGAAAGCTCTGGTGCTGGGGCAATCTCACGTGGCTAGTTAACGATGGTTCCTCCCTCTCGAGCGGATACGCACAGGCGATCACGACAGACGGCACGACACCGCTTACCGGTGTGATCTCCGCCGTGCCGGGTTCAAGCGGGACATGCGCACTCATTTCAGGATCTCCAAACACCGTGTGGTGCTGGGGTATCAACAACTGGGGACAATTGGGGCAGGGGGACACAACCAACCGGCAGTATCCGACCAAAGTTCTCGGCCTGACGGCGCCGACAAAGCTTGCTTACGGCATTTATCCTAACGACAATGGCGGCCCGACGGTGTGCGCCCTCGACGGTTCAAACGTTCGTTGCTGGGGAAGCAATACCGGCGGATCGGCTGGTGCAAACACCAATACCAACCCGCTTTTGAACCAGACAGCCGTCGTTACGCAGAGTGGATCCCTTCTCGGGGGCGTCGTCGATCTCGAAAACGGAGAGGGTGAATTTGCCGTGCTTCGAACCGACAACACTATCTGGACATGGGGGAATGGCTTTCAGATTTACGCCGCAAATTACAACATTCCGAACGTCGCGGCCATTAGCTGGGCAGGACCCGCGGCAAACAATGGCCCTCGATACATTACCGCTGACGGCATCTACCACAGTGCCATGACGAACGTGACCGTCAACTGCAACGCGATGTAGCCAGGTGGCCAAGCGAGGACGTCCCCGCTCGGCCACACACATCGCCTGCGCAAACGATTCCAACTCGCAAAAGGTGTCGGGCCGAGCGCACGGCGCTCGCGTGCTGCAGGAGCACCCCTGGGCGCCGGGAGCCCTAACCACGCGAGGTGTCGCCCATGCAGGCGAAAGCATCGAAGATACACCGCCATCGGTTCGCCATCGCCGGCCTAGAGCGCTTACCGCCGCCACCTCGACATCCCAGGCTGATCCGCCGCGTCAAACCGGACCGCATCAGGTCTCGACGATTTGCCCGAATGAGGCGCTCCCTTCGCCCAATCAATCCGGCTGCCGGTGCGACAACACGGTGGCGCCGGATCCTCACGATTCCAGCTGGCGCTCCACGGGGCGAACCGACGGAGCTTTTTGCATCTGGTCGTGTGGCAATCCTCCGAGCAGGTCGGCACTTCCGCATTGCTATGACTTTCACGGCAAGATACTGCCGCATGCGGGCCCATGGCAGCGGGCCGCCGAGCAGCCGCTCGGCGAAGGCGCCCACGTGCTCGCCGTGCTCTCGTGCGCGCGCTTTGAGATTGTCGACGCTGCGGAGCGCGTAGTCGGGTTTGCCGACGGGATAGTCGGCGGGGTCGGTCGAGCGCTTGCCCGGCGCGACACGCGCGTGGAGCTTGACCATCTCACCGCCGACGTAGAATCGCACGGTGATGCGGTCGACACGGGCATCGAGCGTCTTGCCGATGAAGCGCGTCGGAAGCGAGTAGAGGCTCCGAGCGATTTGCGCGTGATGGTCGGGATGCACTTTCGCTTTCGTCCACGTCGGCACGTCGAAAATGCCCTCGCGCAACGCGATCATGTGATCTTTCTCTTCGAGCTCGTAGACCTCGCGGGGCACGCGACGCGTCGTTCCGTGCACGCGAGCGCCGGCGACGTCGCGGCACCATTGTGTGGCCGCGGCACGGAGCTCGTCGAGGTCGGCGCGAAACTTCTCGCCAGCAAACCAGCGCTCGCGCACGTAGGCGACTTGATTCTCGACGCGGGGCTTGTCCTGCGGACGGCGAACGCGCGCCGGGTCGACGAAGAAACCCCGCCACTGCGCGTATTCGAGAAAGGCGCGATTGAGCACCGGCTCGGTCGGGTGAGGATGCACGACCGCCGACGTCATGTTGTCGGGCACGACGCGTTTGATGACGCCGCCGAAGAAGCGCCACGCTGCCTCGAGTCCCTCGATGAGGGCCGCACATGTCTGCGCGAATGTCGGCCACACGAACATGTACCGGCTCCTCGACAACGTCACGACGAGCACCCAGAGCTTTCGCCGGGTCCCGTCGTCTTCGGCGACGTAGCCCATCTCGCCGAAGTCGATCTGCGCTTCGTCGGCCGGCGGCGGATCGTCGACGCGCACCGTGACCGGGCGCTCGCGCCATCCGAGCGTTTCGTGCGCGAAGCGGCGCAACGTCGTGTACGCGATCGAGATCCCATCTCGAGCGAGCAACTCGTGCACGCGCACGAGACGCAACGGCGGGTCGCTGCCGAGCCATTTCTCGATGCGCGATCGATGCAGCTCGAGCTCCTTGCGCTGCGCCGACGGAGACGGCAGTGGGCGCGATTGCACCCGCTGCGCGACCTCCGCGACCACGCCGTCGGTCAGCTCGGAGTCGCTGGCGAGCCCGCATCCCAGTGCGGCCTCGATGTAGCGGCCCGCCGTCTTTCTGTCGGCGACGCCGTTGCGCGCGATCTGTCCGGATTGCCATCTGCGAAGCACTTCTCGAACGTCGGTCATAGTCAACTCCCGAAAGCCCATCGGCACCTCCCGACGGCGACCCGCGCCGTCGTCGATTGGCACCGTGCCTTTGCTCTCGGTCGTCGAACCAGGGTCCCGATCTCAGGTGGGGACTGGCCCCATGACCCTGGCGATCGGGTGGCCCCATGAGGGTGGCGAAAACCCCGGAACCTGGCCCCATGAGGGTGGCGTTTGGCAGCGCAGCGTGCGACTTCGAGCGTTTCCCCTTGTCGGGTCAACCTCTCCATCGCGTCACGACTCACCATCACCGTCAGCCTAGCGAACGGTCGCACGTGGGAGTGGTGCCAACAGCGAACAGGCCATGGCGACGCAATGAAACAGAAGTACCGACGCACGGCGGCAACCTGGCTCGCGCAGAAGCAAGGCGACTTGGCACCGCTTCACGCGACCATTCCCGAACCCGCCCAACGAGCCTCGGAGCCACCAGCGAATACCCGACGATTGCCCGACGCCGGCCAAAATCGTCAACCGCCAACGACCCGTAAGTCCTCGAAAGTGCACGGGAAGGGAGTTGAACCCTTACGCCTTGCGGCGGCGGAACCTAAAGCCGGAAGAAGACGAAGGAAATTGCGCGATCGCGGAGGATTGTACGCCTTCCGGGAACGCGAGCGCGCGCAATGACGCGCCATGCGACGGGTCGCCGCCGTCGGCGACGGCTCCGTCGGGGCCCGACTTCGTCGAGACGGCGCTCGCAAGGGCGCTAGCCGATGCTTCGGCCGCCGGCCGCTTCGACGTCGTTGTCCAAATCCTGAAAGAGCTCGAGGCGCGGCGTACGGCACGCGAGGCTCAGTTCGGGCAGGCCGAAGACGCTCGCAGACCACCATCGTCACCGGCGCCGCAACTCTCCGATGGGGTGGCGTCGACGGGGACACCTCGGAACTCGTGAAGGAGGTCGCGTAATGGTTGACGAGTTGGACGAAACGGATTTCTTCGACGTGTGGCTCACCCGGGCTGAAGCCGCCCGATACGTCGGCGCGGCGGGCGAGTCGACCATCCGCGCCGCTGAAACCAAAGGCCTCGCGTCGACGACGGACGAAGCCGGCCAAGTCTGGCATCGCCCAGACGTACTCGACGAATGGAGTTGGCGGAACAAGTCGCCCCCCTATGCCCAGAAAGCACGGGTCCTGCGCGAGGCGGCTCGAGCGCGTCACCGGGAGGCGCGTACACGGGAACGCCAGCGCGAGGCGGAAGTTCGTGTCAACGGCCACCAGGAACTGACCCACCACGGCCACGACGAATTGACCCACGCCAGCGTTCCGGAGTGGGTCGCGTTCACGTCGTGGGCGCGTGCTTCTCCTCCTTCGGTTCGTTTCGTTTAGGGGCGCTGGGAACGCGATCGCCGGGGCCGCGCGTGACGAGTACCTCGGCGTGTTGAGCGAGCCGGTCGAGCAGGGCGGCGGTGAGCTTGTCGTCGACGAAAACTCGATTCCACTCACTGAAAGCGAGATTGCTCGTCATGACGGTGGCGCCGCGTTCGTGGCGAGTGGAGAGGACGTCAAAGAGCAGTTCGCCGCCGGCCTTTTCGAAGGGCACAAACCCGAGCTCGTCAACAATGAGAAGAGCGACGCGGCGAAGTCGCTCCTGAAGACGAGAGAGAGTCCGCGCGTCGCGGGCTTCGGTCAGGGCTCGGACCAAATCGGAGGCGCGGTAGAAGGAGACGTGATGGCCGCGCTTGATGGCCTCGATGCCAAGCGCCGTCGCCAGATGGGTCTTGCCGGTGCCGACGGGCCCGAGCAGGACGACGTTGCGCGCCGTAGGGATCCACGCGCAGCGTCCGAGCTCCTCGACTCGTGCGCGCTCCAGCCCGTGTGCGCGTTTCCAATCGAATTGGGCGAGGGTCTTGTGAGCGGGCAGCCGCGCGGCGTGAAGGCGGCGCTCGACGGCGCGCTCCGCTCGCGTGGTCAGCTCGGCGTCGAGCATCGTGCGCAGGTATTGAAGCGGCGGCCAGGCCTCGACGAGCGCCTGGCGCGCGAGCGGATCGCACTCGCGTCCGACCGTGGGCAGCTTGAGCGCGCGTGTCTGCGCGCGCACGGCGGCGAGGAGAAGGTCGGTGTCGGTCATGCCGAGACCCTGTCGAGCAGTGCGTCGTAGCGGCGCAGATCGGGCCCTTCTACGGCGTATTTCTGAAGGGCCTGGGGTACGAGAGTCGGAGCGTCGCGGGCGGCTGGACGCCGCGGCGTAGTGACCAGCGAGCCGTCCGCGACGGCCGCCTCGATGGCTCGCGCGAGCGGCCGGCCGACGCCTTCGCGGTCGGCGCGTTCCAGCCAAGGACCGAGTCGTCGTGCCGCTTCGATTTCGTCGGGTGAGTGCAAGGAGCGAAGCGCGGCCCAGAGAGACGGCCATGGCTCTCCGAACTGGGCCACGAGCTCGGCCGCGACTTGCCGCAGCGCTTGCGGCTTAATCGAAAGAGGCGCCAACAGGTGCCGGTAATCGATGCGGCGTCCGCCGAACGCTACGCGGGCGTGCGATACCGTCTCGTCACCGAGCGCGAAGGTGACCGTGTCGATGCCGACGAAGACGTCGATGGCTTGTCCGCACCACCGGCTCGGCACCGAGTACACGCCGCCGGCGATGGCCGTCGTGGCGTGATGGCGAAGTTTGACGACGCGAACGTGCCGACCGTCAAACGGCTCGGGAAGAGCTCGCAGTGCCGCCCGCTCGCGCGCCCACGCCTCGGCGCGCGACGCGTCCCGGCCGTGCTGCGCGTCGAGGCGCTTCTGCAACACGGCGCTCATCGCGGCGAGCGACGCGCCCTGCGGCAACGGCACGAGATGCTGCCATCGAATGTGGCCTCCGCGACGCTCGACTCCGCCCTTGTCATGCCCCTCGCCGGGGCGGCAGAAGCGCGGCTCGAACGCGTAATGCGCTGCGAGTGCCGCGAACCGTGGCCGCAGCACACGCGGCGCGCCGACGAGCACTTTGCCGACGGCCGCGGTCAGGTTGTCGTAGGCGATGGCGGCGACGACTCCGGCAAAGTGGGTGAACGCCGCGACGTGGGCCGCGAGAAACCACGTCGTGTCTTGCTGGGCGCAGAGCATCGCGAAGTCACGCCCCGAATGCATCAATCGCATCAAGAACAGCCACGACTTTTGACGCACGCCCGCCAGCTCGACCCAGACCTCGAAGAAATCGACCTGCGCGACCTCTCCGCATCCGTAGACGAGAGGCACGGTCACCTCACGCTCTGCGCTTCGGAATTCGGCCACGAGGCGTCGCACGGTGCGCTCGCTGGCCGCGTGCCCGGCGTCCCGAAGCAGCTCCCAGAGACGAGCGGCCGTCAACCGCTGCTTGCCTGCGGTGAAGGAGCGGCGCGACTGCCATATCGACGCCGCCGCCTCCTCAATGGCGTCGCGTGCTGGCGTGGAGCGCGCAGGCAGCGAGGACCGGTCGATCGGGACCCGTTTGGCCCGTGCGTAGCGACGAATCGTATTACGAGAAAGTCCGAGCTCCCGAGCGACTTCTCGGATCGGAACTCCCTCGGCGTGCACCTTGTGCCGAATCACTGCAACCAGATCCATGGGCACCATCCCGGGCGAGTGACCCTCGCCCTGCGTTGGCCGTCCACCGCTTCTCGCAGGTGGGTCAGGCTCTCGTGGCCGAACGACCCAAGACCTCCGCGAACATCGCGGGGTGGGTCACTTTCTGATGGCCGAGATGGGTCAGTTTAAGATGGCCGAAGACA
>DATHQY010000517.1:0-8882 GCA_035482215.1 Polyangiaceae bacterium
GCGGAGACCGAAATCGGCGTTCCGCCGTCGCGCGCGATCATCACGACGGGCCCGGTGATCGCGCCGCCTTCGCCCGCGTTCATCGTCGCGGAGCCGGCATCCGAAGGTCCCTCCGAGACCGGCGTGGTGAAGCAACCTGCCAGGTTCGCCGCTCCGACGACGAGCGCCCCCGCCCACGTCGCCCCGAGGGTCCGCGGCCGCAAAGAACGATTCATTGAAATTCTCACACCTCAAGATTGGGACGAGCGAAGGCATCCGTCACGCGCGGCCACACCGCACGCGGTTTTGCCCCGCCGCGCGCCGAGAGCTCAGCGCTTGATGGGCACGACGCCGCCGGATCCCCCGCCCGTTCGCCCATCCATCATCATGCGCAGCTCGTCCGGCTCGAGCGACCGTTCCATCGCCTGGTCGCGCGAGATGAGCCGCCGCTGAAAGAGGCTGAAGAGGCTCTGGTTCAGCGTCTGCATGGCGAACTTGTCCTGGCCGACTTGCATCTGCGAATAGATCTGATGCACCTTGTCGTCGCGGATCAAGTTCCGGACCGCGGCGTTGGGGACGAGCACTTCCATCGCAAGGACGCGCCCGGGCGCGTTGTACTTGGCGAGAAGCTGCTGCGAGACGACGCCCTGCAGCACGAAAGAGAGCTTGGAGCGCACCTGCGCCTGCTGGTGCGACGGAAACACGTCGATGACGCGGTTGATCGTCGATACGGCGCTGTTCGTGTGCAGCGTCGCGAAGACGAGGTGGCCCGTCTCGCTGATCGTGAGCGCGGCCTCGATCGTCTCGAGGTCGCGCATCTCGCCGACGAGCACGACGTCCGGGTCCTGGCGCAAGACGAACTTGAGCGCGGTCTTGAACCCCTCGGTGTCGCTGCCGACTTCGCGCTGGTTCACGATCGAGAGCTTGTGGCCGTGCAGATACTCGATCGGGTCTTCGACCGTCATGATGTGCAGGCGCTGCTCGCTGTTGATCTTGTCGATAATCGCGGCGAGCGTCGTCGACTTGCCCGAACCGGTCGGCCCCGTGACGAGCACGAGGCCGCTCGGCTTGTTCGCGAGGTCGGCGATGACAGCGGGCAAACCGAGCTCGTCGAACGTGAGGATCTTGAACGGAATCGTCCGGAACGCGCCCGCCACGGAGCCGCGCTGCATGAAGATGTTGGCGCGAAAGCGCGAGAGGTTCTTCACCCCGAACGAGAGATCGAGCTCGTTCGTCTTCTCGAACTGGGCGCGCTGCTCCTCGGTGAGCACCGAGAAGCAAAGCGCCTTCGTCTCGACGGGCCCCATCGGGGGCACTTTGAGGGGGACGATCTCGCCGTCGATGCGGAGGAGCGGCGGCGTATTCGTCGTGATGTGGAGATCGCTCGCGCCCTTCTCCACCATCGTCCGGAGAAGCTGATGCAGATTGAATTTGAGCTCGGTCGGCTGCGTCATGGCTAACGAAGAAGGGCCTCGGGCTCTGCGGTGTGGGTTAGGGGGGAGCGGCGGACGCTCCCCATCGGGATCAATCTGCCATCGTGACGCGCATGACTTCCTCCGGAGTGGTGGTTCCCTCGAGGATCTTCTTGATGCCGCTCGCGCGGAGCGTGCTCATGCCGTTCTTCACGGCGCCGCCTTTGAGCTCCGCCGTCGACGCCCCTTCGAGTACGAGCTGCTTCAAGTTGTCGGAGAAACGCATGACTTCGTAGAGCGCGACACGGCCCTTGTAGCCGCTGCCGTTGCACGTGCGGCAGCCGCCGCCCTTCAGGAGCTTGGCGTTCGCGATCTGCTCGGGAGCGAAGCCGCAGTCTTCGAGGATCTTGCGCTCGTACTTCGTCGACTGTTTGCAATCGGCGCAGATCTTCCGCGCGAGGCGCTGGGCCAGGACGAGGTTGACGCTCGCGGTGATCAAGAACGGCTCGACGCCCATGTTGAGCAAGCGCGAGATAGTCGCGGGCGCGTCGTTCGTGTGGAGCGTCGAGAGCACGAGGTGGCCCGTGAGCGCCGCCTTGACCGCGATCTCGCCGGTCTCGAAGTCGCGAATCTCGCCGACCATGATGATGTCGGGGTCCTGCCGGAGAAAGGATCGCAGCGCCGCGGCGAAGTTGAGCCCGATCTCCTCGTGCATCTGGACCTGGTTAATCCCGTGAAGGTTGTATTCGACCGGATCTTCCGCGGTGCTGATGTTGTGCGCGACCTTGTTGAGCTCCGAAAGCGCGGAGTACAGCGTCGTCGTTTTGCCCGATCCGGTCGGGCCCGTGACGAGCACCATCCCCCACGGCTGGTTGATCGCCCACTTGAAGTCGTCGAGCGGTTGCGGATCGAATCCGAGCTTCACCATGTCGAGCTGGAGGTTCCCCTTGTCGAGGAGCCGCATGACGACTTTCTCGCCCCAGATCGTCGGGAGGACCGAGATGCGGAAGTCCATCTCACGGCCCTTGCCGAGCTTCAGCTTGATGCGACCGTCTTGCGGAAGGCGCCGCTCGGCGATGTCGAGCGACGCCATGATCTTGATGCGGCTCGTGATCGCGTTCTTCAGCTTGAGCGGCGGCGTCATCTCCTCGGTGAGCACGCCGTCGATGCGGTAGCGCACCCGAAGCTTCTTCTCGTAAGGCTCGATGTGGATGTCGCTGGCGCCTTTCTTGATGGCGTTGAGCAGCACCATGTTCACAAGGCGGACGACGGGCGCATCTTCGCTCGCCTTCTCGAGTTCGAGGAGGCTGATGTCTTCTTCTTCGCCGGTGAACTCGATCTCGGTCTCGTCGAACCCAGCCATCACCTCGTCGTACGAGGGGCCCGCGTTGTAATACTTCTCGATCGCGGCCTGGATGGCGGTCTCGCTCGCGATCACGGGCTCGATGTTGTAGCCGGTGAGAAACTTGAGGTCGTCGATCGCGTTGAGATTCGTCGGATCCGCCATCGCGACGATGAGCGCGTTGCCGGTGCGCGAGATCGGTACCACCTTGTGCCGCTCGCACGGTTCTTTGGGCACGAGCTTCAGAATGTCCGCATCGATCTCGTATTCTTCGATGTTGACCGTCGGGACGCGGTATTGCTGGCTGAGAAAGCTCGTGATCTCGTCGTCGCTGACGAAGCCGAGCTTCGCCAGCGTGTAACCCAAGTTGTGACCGGACTTCTGCTGCTCTTCTTGCGCGCGGCGAAGCTGCGTGAGCGAGATGAGCTTCTCGCGGACGAGGAGCTCGCCCAGCCGGTTGTTGTTCGCCATGAGCGTCAACGGTACCACGCACGCGGGTTTCCGAGATCGTCTTGGCGCCTCGGCGGCGGCTCGCGAACGCATCGTCGGGCCTCGGCCGTGGCCTGTCCCGTGGGCGAGGGGTCGGTCGGTCTTGGTAGGCACGTGCCCCTCCATGCCTTACCTCGCTCGCGTAGGCTCGCGACCGGTGCCCGTAGGCTCGGGTTGGTGCTCGTGGAATGCTCGGATTCGTGTTCGGACTCGGGCGATTCTTCGGGGCATCGGCGCGCACGTCGGCGAAAGCCGCGGCGGCGGAGCTCCGGGGCCAGCTCGCCCGCGCCGCCGCGCTGTACCTCAAGGCGGGGCTACCGAACGAGGCCGCGCGGGTCATGATGCTCCTCGGCGACCGCGAGACGCAGCCCGCGAAGCGGCTCGCAAACTACGGCCGCGCGATCGCCTTTGCGCCGGAGGGCAGCGCCGCCCGCGCCGAGGCCCGCGGCAAGCGAGCGCAGCTCGTGCTCGCGATCGCGGACGGCGCGCCCATGACGCGGCCTCTGCGGGCGGAGCTCCTTCGGGCGGCCCACGATCTCGAGGCCGCGGGCGACCCCGGGCGCGCGGCGGACGCCTACGCGCGGCTCGGGGATCTCGCCAATTGCACGCGCGCGCTCGCTGAGGCAGGCGCCGTCGAAGCGCTCGACGCGGTACTCGGCGACGAAGCGGCACGCGCCCGCGCCGTGCAACACGCGCGGCACGGGCACGACGAGTTTCTCGCGAGTGTGGCCGCGGGCGACCGCCGGCGCGCCGCCGCGACGGCCGATGCCTCGGGCGACGAAGCACTACGCGAACAAGCGCGGGCGCTGCTCGGCCGCCGCATCGCGGGGCCCGCGGTGCACGCACGGATTGGCGACGAGGAGGCCACCGTGTTGATGGGCGAGTGGGTGCTCATCGGGCGCGCTCCCGAGCACCATCCGCACGAGACGGCGGGACTGACGCTTGGGTCGTCGCCGGGAGCGGCGCTCGGGCCATCGCTGGCGCCGTCGCTCGGGTCCTCGTTCGCGCCGCTCATCGTGCCGTCGCCGGCGCTCGGCCGGGGGCACCTCGCGGTCGCGCGCGTGCAAGGTGCGATCGTTGCACGTGACCTCGGAAGCCGCAACGGAACCCTCTACGAGGACGGCCGCCCGATGCGAGGCGACGTGCGGGTAGGCGCCGGCGAACGGCTCACCCTGCGGCTCGGCGGCGAGGTGCGCGTCGTGCTCCGCGCTGGCGCGTTCTTCGCTGGACCCCTGGCCATCGACGTCGGCGTTTGCCGTTACGTCGCTTCACTCGCGCCCGAAGCCTCGCTCGGCCTCGGGCGCTGGCGTCTCGCGTCGGCCGACGACGGCTGGGCAACGCTGCACACCGGGGACGATCCGCCCGCGTACGCGGGGGGCACGCGCGTCGGCCCCACAATCACGCTCCTCGACGGCGACGTCTTTGCGACGACGCGGGGCGGCCGCGACGTGGCGGTGTTCGGCAAGCCGCGCTGACGCGGATTCCGTGCTAACCGAGCTTGTCGTGGGCGAGGTCGACGGGCTCGAGCAGCTGCGGCAGCTCGAGGTGATCGACGAAGACAACGCCGCGGACGCCGAGCGGATCTTTGCACAAACCCGGCGGCTGCCGGTCGAAGGGCGCGCGATCGAGATGCTACTCGCGCATCACGCGCGCAAACCGCTGCCCGAGGCGCTGCTCGTCGCCGTGGCGTCGGCGCTCATGGATCGCGGCGATGACCGGAACGCGCTGGCCGCGCTCGCGCACGCGTCGTCGACCTCCGCGCTCCTGCTCCGGTCGGACGGGCTCGCGCGCACTGGCGATCGCGCGGGCGCGCTCGCACTCGTCGAGCGCGTTCTCTTGCGGGACATCGACAGCCCGGGTGCTCGCGAACGGCACGTTCGGTGGGCCGCCGCGCGGGGATGGACGGTCCGCCCGGCGGCGCCCCTGTCGCAGCGGGCAGACGGGGCAGGGGCCGCGGCCGGCACATCCACCGCCGCGCCGCTCGCCGCAGACGCGGCAGCCGGCGGCGCGAGCCCGTTCCGGCGCATCCGGGAAAGGGCACGCGGCGGGGCGGGCGTCGTGTACGAGGCGGAAGACGTGGACCTCGGTCGGCGCGTGGCGCTCAAAGTTTACCACCGCCCCGAACGCGATCGGGCGCAGCTGGCGCACGAGGCGCGCGTAGCCGCCGGGCTCGCCGGACCGGGGGTGGTGCGTGTCTGGGACGCGCACCTCGACGAGGGGTGGCTGGCGATGGAATGGGCGCCAAAGGGGGCGCTGGGCGCGCTTGGATCGAATTGGCCGCCGCTCACAGAATGGGCGCCCGCGCTGGCGCGCGCGCTCGCCCGCGTGCATCGCGCGGGCTGGGTCCACCTCGACGTGAAGCCGGCGAACGTCCTTCTCCACGCGACCGCGTCGGCGGTGCTCACCGATTTTGGTACGGCGCGTCGCATCGGGGAACCGAGCCCGCCGGGCAGCCTCGGCTACGTCTCTCCGGAGCGCCTCGGTGGCCAGCCGAGCGATCCGCGCGACGACGTGTACGGCTTCGGGCGCATCGTCGCGGACTTTCTGGCGCAGACCAACGCATCGGCTCTGGATGCAAGCGGGCGTGCAGGCTGGCACGCACTCGCTGCAGACTGCACCGCGCCTCGGGTCGACCGTCCGGCGGACGGCGGTGCCCTTGTCGCGCAGGTCCGGGCGTGCCTTCTGCGGTAGGATCGACGGGCGGCTCTTCTTGTACGAGGCCACGCATACGACGATCGACGTCAGCGCTCACCCGTGATTTTCTTCGTCGCGGTCGGGCGAATGGGAATGTTCGCGACCCGGAGTCCCGTTCTTATCCCTGCCGGACGACTCCGAGCCGTCGCCCGTCCCCGCGGCGCCCGAAGGTATGGATGGGTTTGCGAGTGGCGAGCCTTGCGGGGGGGACTTCGGGCTGCCCATGGGTACGCCGGTCGAAGGCACGGACAAGGCGAATTTTTCACTCATGGTTTCTCGTGACCTCAGGGCGCAGTTTCTGCCCGTTTGATGCAACCGACACGCCTGCGCATGGCAGCGGTCGTCAAGCAACCTACCCGTCGATCGGATCGCGCCACGCTCTTGCTTTGCATCGTTCGTCCGCGGCGCCCGAGGCGATCGCGCCACAACAAAAAGCGTCGGGACGAGGCGAATTGACAAACGCTCGAGTCGCCGACGGCCCAGCGATCGCGTCGCCCTATTTGTCGCGGAAACGACGTGGCTCGTACGAATCCCGCCGATTCCGCCGCCGGCCCCTGTTACTGGCGCACGTGGAAATGGAGGGCCGATGACTTCGATCGCGCGCAAGATCGGGTTGGTGGCGACCGTGCTTTGCGGGCTCGCGGCAGCGGGCGCATGCGGCGGGAGCTCTGCGAATCGTCCGCCAGCAGCTTCGACTCGGGCGACGAACCCGGCCGAGGACGACGTGGCAGAAGGGCTGATGGAGCACCACCGCAATCATCACCACGGTGGCGTGACGCTCTTCATCGCGATGAGCCTCGACACGCTGGGCGTCTCGCCCGAGCAAGAGGCCGCCGTGGAGAGAATCCGAAAAGACCTTCACGCCAAAATGGAGCCGGCGCGTGCCGCCGAGCAGAGCATGACGGCCGCGTTGGCCGATGGGCTCTCCGCGGGAACCATCGATGCGGTGAAGGTGGATGCGGCCCTCGCGCAGGTGCGCGCCGCGGCCGCAACGGCCCACGAAGCGTCCGTCGCCGCGTTGAACGAGCTCCACTCCGTCCTCACCCCGGAACAGCGAGGCGCGCTCGTCGACAAGGTGGAGGCGCACTGGGCTGTCTGGCAGAGAGCGAACGCCGAGGAGACGGCGAGCGATCGCCCGGAGGGCGGTCACCTCGCGACTCTTGCCAAAGACCTGGCGCTCACGGATGCGCAGGTCGCGCAGATTCGCTCGAATCTCGCCGAGGGCATGAAGGCCGTCCCGCGGTTGGATCCCGAGGAGATTGCGACGCATCTGCACGCGTTCGGCGAAGCGTTCCGCAGCAACACGTTCGACGCGAAGTCGCTGACGTCGGCGAGCGGCGCCGACGCCCACATCGTCGCGCGGGGCACCGCACAGATGGCGCATTTCGTGGAGACGGTCAGTCCCGTACTCACTCCGGAGCAGCGCAACGATTGCGCGCAGCGGCTCCGTGAGCACTCGAGCCACAACCCCAGCGCCGCGGCAAAACCATGACCCGCATCGGCCAGACCACGATGATTCGACAGGTCGTTCTCGCGCTCGGCGTCACGCTGGCGTCCACCACGGGATGCGGTGTCGAAGTGGGGGCGGCGTATCCGGACGGCGACTACGCCGATTACCCCCCGGATGCGTACATTGCCACGACCGCGCCCGTGTATTTCGAGGGCCACGCCGCGTATTGGTATGGGGGGCACTGGTTCTATCGGGACGGCAATCACTGGGATCATTACGACAGGGAGCCACCCGCGCTGTACCAGCGCAGGATGCAGGCGCCTCCCGCGCGACGCGCGTACGAAGCGCCACGGGGGCGCGCCGTGGCGCGGCCCGCGGCAAGACCTGCCGGCCGTCGCTAGTCCATTCGTCGCGCGAGATGCGACGGTACCGGGGCGGGTTGAATGCCCGACCCCGGTGACGACGTTTCAACCCGTGGCACCGCATTTCGGCCGCGTGAGCCGCCGCGTGAGCCCGTGAGAGCGAACCGCGCGGGGCGCGGTGCCGCGCAATCACGGAGCCCAGTTGATCGCGCCCTCCGTCTCGTGAATCGCGCGGTCCGTGCTCTCGATGGCGCGGGCGCGCCAGCCGCCGTGGTCGTGCTCCGAATTCAAGAGATGCTCCCGCGCCGAGCGCAGGTTATCGAGCGCGGCGTGCATGCGGCGGTAATCGCCGGCGACTCCACTCGGCGACGGATCGGGAGCCTTCGCCTGGGCGACCTGAAAGCCCACCGCGAGAACGAGAGCCGAAGTCGAGAAGAGCGCGAGCGGTTTCCATGCGTTCATTTGAGTCTCCTTGGTGACTTTTGTGTTTTCCGAGGCCGGTGCGACGGACGAAGCGCAACGACCGCGAACTTGGACGGGCCGAACGCAGATTCGTGACAAAGGCTGATTCGTCCCCAGAAGCCGCGAGCGGGCATCCTCCCCGCCGCGGCGAGCGCGCGACCCCTGTGCGCGAGGCAATCACGGAGGAAGCTCGCCAGTCGACGCAATTCGTCTGCACCCTTCGACGGTTCGTCGGCTTTCTGGGGCACACCCCTCGGAAAAGCCTTTCGCTCCCAGCGGACCCAAGAATTCAGCCGACTCGGCGGCGCACGCAGGAAGTCGCGGCGGGAATCCCTATTGGTCAATCATCATTTCTTCTTCGCCTAGCAGGGAGCAGAAAAGGAGAGTTGGACCGGCAGGACCGCCAACACGGGCGTCTCCTAGGCATGGGAGACCGCCCGGTCCCGTTTACCCGGCGCCTCCCAGGCATGGGCGACGCGCCAGTCCCGCGGACGGATACGCCTCGGACACGCTCGCGCTTGTCCGAGAAACACGCCTCATTGTCTTGCAACGCGAACGCAGGATCTCGACGGCGGACGAAACGGCGTTAGATTCGGGCTGCGCTCATGCCCACTACCTACGCGGACCTGATTTCCGAAGTACGACGCCAGACCAAGCAAGTGAGCCTCGAAGAGCTCAAGCGCCGGATCGAG
>DATHQY010000518.1:0-3459 GCA_035482215.1 Polyangiaceae bacterium
AAAGAATCGCCACTCGCCGCCGACGCGATGGCCCGGCAAGCCTTGACGGAGCAGGCGGTACACGTGCTTCGTGTGGACGCGCAGGAGCCGCGCGACGTCCCCCGTGGTCAAGATCGCGCCCCGAGCGGCCAGAGCATGCGATGGCAGCGGAGGGCGCGAGCGCTTCACCGCGCGGCACACTGCGCGAACGAGTCCTAAAATGCAACATCCGGCGGCTCGTGCCCGACCGAGGGGTGTTTCCGCTTCGAATACCTCCGAAGCGGCCCATCGTGGACGCCGCCTCGAGGCGGGCCTTGAAAGTCCGGCGGCATGCGCGTACAAACGGCCTCGCCGCTATGCAGACCGCCCAGGAAATCGCGCAAAAGAACTTCGACGCGCAGGACAAAGTGTGGACCGGTCCCCGGTTCATCCTGCTGGGCATCGTCGTCCTCGCGATCGCCCTCTCGACGATCTACGGGATGTCGACGACGACCGGCTGCTCGCTACAAATCGTCCCCTGACGGACGCCGCTTCCGCTCAATGGAGCGCGCTCGAAAGCGCGCTCGATAGACCGTCGATGCACGCATAGAGCCCGGCGTTGCATCCGGTCGCCACGCATCGGGCAACCCCTTCTTTGCCCTGGTCGTTCAGACCGGAGAGAAGCCCGCTGCAGTCGGACTGGCTGATTTTGCACGGCCCTGCGGCGACCTGACAGAGCTGCGAGACGGTCGAGTCCGGACACGCCTGTGCGAGTGCGGAGCGGGCGCAGCTCTCCGTTTGCGCCGCGTCGCATAGCTCCTTCGACGTGAGGGAGGTCATGCACGAGACGGCCGCGACGGCGACGAGCGGATCGAACTCGGTCCTGAACATCGCGCACCGCTGCGCAGCGGCGGTCGAGAACGCGCAGCTCGGATCCGGCGCCCGCATCGTGCCGCAATCGCCGACGACGGCCGCGCTCGAATCGAGGCAACTCGGAGCGGTCGACGTCGACCCGGTGGTGGCGGTCGTACCGACCATGGCGGACGTTCCAGAGGGTCCCGAGGACGTTGAAGAAACCGCGCGAAGGTGCAGCTCTCGCGATGGCGGTGGCGCGCCGTAGTAGACGGGAGGCCTCGATACGAGGACAACGCGCCGGGGTGGAGGCGGAGGCGGAGGCGGGGGCGCCACTCTCACGACGCGCCGCGGCTGCTGCACGTAGACCTCGCACGCCGTGACGAGCGCCGTGCTCGCCAAAAAAAGGCTCCCCACGAGGCACGAGAGCCACGGGAGCCACGAGACCGCGCGTCGCTTCGATTCCACCCGAATCATTCCTTTCCCGATCCTTTGCTCGGCCTGCGTAGCGCGTCCGCACCGTGCTTGGACGGCGGACCCATGCGCGAATACGCCCTCTGATCGCACAATCCTTACGAGCCGTAAGCCCGAGGGGACGAGACGACGATACGCCCGGACCGGCCGTTTCGGGAATTGTTCTCCGGGTCTCGACGTGGCTGGCAGGACCATGTCACACTACTGAAATCAAGCCATGGCCGACCAAGAACGAAAGAGCGGTCCGGACATCTCCAAGAGCGACAAGCGAAAGCAAAGCCTCTACTTCCCGGAAGCGATGTTGGACGAGATCCAGAAGGAAGCGCAGCGTCTGCAGCGCTCGATGTCCTGGGTCGTCCAGCGCGCGTGGAAGCATGCACGCCGCGAGATCAAGGGGATCCCCGGGTCGAACGAACCGGGCGCCTGAGTTACTACCGCGTTTGGGTCGCCGGTGTTTCTGCAGGCGGGGGCCTGCCATTGGCGATCCAAAAGCCGGCGAGGGCGACGAGAAGAAGGGCAGCGAGGCCCAACAGTAAGAGCGCGAGCGGGTCGGGGTTCGTCCGCTGGACGAGGGTACGCGCCGCTCGTTGGACCTCGGGATCGTCCGCGCTTTGTGCCAACCGAGGCGCCTGCGCCCGGACACGCGCGTAATCGCCACGCGCAAAGTCGTCCACGAGCGTGTCGACCTCGGGCGTGCGAGGAAAGTCCTTCGCAAAAGAGGGTCGGCTCGTCATGCTCCTCGAGGGTGGTGGTAGCCAAACCGGTACGGCTTGTCATGGATGAGCGGCGGCTGAGTCGTCATCGGCGCCCGAATTGCAATGCCAACGGGTCATGAAAGCCAACTCCTTTTCCCATGGGACGCTCTTCGCGTTCGCGCTCGCTCCCGCGCTGGCGCTCGTGGCCTGCGCGAACCAGAGCGGTGAAGTCCAGCCGGCGCGCACGAGTGCCCAGGCGCAGCCGTCCGAGGCGGGACGCTGCCCGATGGCTCGACTCAACGGCGTGAACGCGACCGTGGAGGATACGGCCACCGGCGTCGCGATCCGCTTCAACGGGCCCCAAGGCACGGTGGATCAGCTCCGGGCGAATGTTCACTCCATGGACGACGCCAACGCGAGCGGTCGCGACGCCTTCTCGGTCTGCGCGTGCGCGCGCCCGTATCGCAACGAGGGCGCGACCGAGGCGATGCCCGAGAGCCCGCAGACGCAAGGGGAAGGCAACTTCAACAGCGCGAGCCTCGGGCCGTCCGGGGCGGAGGGCCCGTCGCCGGCGGAAAACGCAGCGGCACTGGGACAGCCGGAAGCCTCGCAGGGCGCCTATGACACCAGCGTTCAATCGACTGTCAACGAAACGGTGACCGGTGCGGTGCTGACTCTGTCGACCAAGAATGCCAAGGCGGTGCCGACCCTTCGCGATCACGCGCGTCTCGATGTGCGCGCGATGCAGGCCGGATGCATGGGGACACCGGCAAAGCCGTAGTGTTCCTCGCCGGGGTGTCCATTCGCGGAGTGTCTATCCGCCGTCATGCGCGAGGCGAATTCCCGTCATTTGCCAGCGCGCGCCGGGTGGAAAGAAATTGCGGTAGGTTGCACGCAAGTGGTCGCGAGGCGAGAAGCACGAGCCGCCGCGCAAGGTCATCTGCCCGCTCATGAACTTGCCGTTGTACTCGCCGAGGGCCCCCTCGAGAGAGCGGAAGCGCGGGTAGGGTGAGTAGGCGCTCGAAGTCCATTCCCAGACGTCGCCGAACATCTGTTGCAGCGCTCCTCTCGGCGAGGGCGAGGGCGCAACCCGCGGCTCGAGGCAAGCGCGGTCGACTTCGCCGGGCCGGATCATGTTCCCTTCGATCGGCAGGGGACCGGCTGCGACCTC
Source organism: Polyangiaceae bacterium (assembly GCA_035482215.1). Classification (GTDB taxonomy): domain Bacteria; phylum Myxococcota_A; class Polyangia; order Polyangiales; family Polyangiaceae; genus Palsa-1150. The sequence continues at coordinate 3,151 of DATHQY010000518.1, forward strand.
CCACTCTTGCTCGGTCGGCAAACGCGCTCCTGCCCAGCGCGCATAGGCGTCGGCTTCGAAGTAGCTGACATGGGCGACGGGAGCATCCGGATCGAGCTCTCGAATGCCGTGAAGAGTGAACGCGCTCCAGGGTCCGCCGCGGCGGGCGCGCTCCCAGTAGAGCGGAGCGGCCCATCCCTGCGACTTGCACTCGTCATAGCCGGCGGAAAGCCAGAGCTCCGACCGATCGTAGCCGCCTTCGTCGACGAAGCGCACGTACTCGGCGTTCGTGACGAGCCGCGAGGCCAGTTGAAACGGGCCGACGAGAGA
>DATHQY010000519.1:0-13042 GCA_035482215.1 Polyangiaceae bacterium
CCGTCTCGAGCAGTTGCCCGAGGCCCCCCGAGACGAAGAGCAGCTCGCCCGCCATGAGCGAGCGCAGCGCGAAGGTCCACCCGATCTTCGCGCCGCCGAGAATGCCGGGAAGAGCCGCGGGCAGCGTCACCGTGAACATGAGGCGCGCGCCGCGAGCGCCCATCGTGCGCGCCGCACGCTCGATCGACGGCGTGACGTGGCGCACGGAGTTCTCCGTCGCGACGGCGATCGGCAGCGCGGCGCCGAGCACCACCACGAGCTGGATCGCCCATTCGCTCAAGCCGAACCACAGGATGGCGAGCGGCAGCCAGCAGATCGACGGCACCGAGCTCAGACCGAGCACGATCGGCCCGACGGTCTGCTTCAAGAAGCGGACGCGCGCGAGAACGATCCCGAGCGGAATGCCGACGGCAAGCGCGACCGAGTAGCCGACGGCCAGGCGAGCGCCGGTCGTGAGGACGGCGCGGGTCAACGTCCCGTCGCGCACACCGGCCGACAGGGACGCCAGGACTTCGAGCGGAGTCGGGAAGAGCGGTGTCCGCGCTATCTCAGATGCCGCGGCCCAAATGGCGACGAGGATCGCCACGACCGTGAGCCCCCGGAGCCACCCAGGCATCGTCCGCCTCCTCCCGTGCCACTTTCTCGACTTCGCTCGCCAGACGGCGCGCGACACCATTGGCCAGCGCGCTGACGCGCGCGTCGTTCGCCGCGCGCGGGCGCGGCAGATCGACCACCTCCTCGTGGAGAACGCGGCCGGGCCGCGTGCCCATCACGACGACGCGGTCCGCAAGGCGCACGGCTTCGCGGACGTTGTGCGTGACGAAGACGACTGTCTTGCGCGTCGCGCTCCAGATGCGTTCGACTTCGCCCTGCAGAATCTCGCGAGTCTGTGCGTCGAGCGCGGCGAACGGCTCATCCATGAGGAGCACCGCCGGGTCCGTGGCGAGCGCGCGCGCGATCGCGCCCCGCTGGCGCATACCGCCCGAGAGCTCGTGCGGATAGCGCGTCTGAAAGCGCCACAGGTGCACGAGCCGCAGCAGCTCCTCGCTGCGCGCCATGCGCTCCTTCGCCGGCAGGCCCTGGAGTTTCAGCGGGAACTCCACGTTGTTCCGCAGCGTGAGCCACGGAAAGAGCGCCGCGTCCTGGAAGACCATCGCCCGATCGGGCCCCGGCGCCGTGACGGACGCGCCGTCGCTCAGCACCAGCCCGGTCGTCGGCTTCGCGAGCCCCGCCACGAGATTCAAGATCGTCGATTTGCCGCTGCCCGACGGCCCGAGCAAGCAGAGGAACTCGCCCGCCGCGACGCGGAGCGACACGCTCTGGAGGATCTCGACCACCGCTTCGGGCGTCTTCACGACGAGCGACACGTCGTCGAGCGCGAGGCTCGATCCGGCGCGAGGGCCCGCGGCGGCGCGCGCGGCGACGGACGCCGGCGGGCGAGAAGAAATCGCCGAACGCAGGTTCGTTCGCACGTCGCTCCAGCCCTTCACGGACGCGAACACGCGCTCGTTATAATGACCTGCGCCGCCGTCGTCAAAGCCGAACCCGCCGCCTCCACGAGCGCGTACGCGGTCGTTTCCGAGGCTTCGCGACGCGGCGCTCGCCAGCCCTCGCCGCTCATGGCCCTCATCGCTCGTAGATGATGACGTTGTGGTAGCGCGCCTCGGAGTTCGACGGATTCTCGTACGCATGCGGGCGGTCCGCCGCGAAGGCGATCGAGTCGCCGGCGCCGAGCTCGAAGGTCTCCGCGTCGACGTGCATCTTGAGCTGCCCGGTCAGCACGACGACGATTTCATGCGTGCCGTGCGCGTGTGCTTCGGACGTGTGCGTCGACCGCGCCACGAGCCGCAGCTCGTAAAGCTCCACGATGGGGGAGGCCCCCGCCGGCGCGAGGGGCCGGCTCTCGAAGCGCGCGTCCGCCGACCGGAGAACCTGCGCGTCGCCGCGCCGCAAGACCGCCGCCCCCGATCGCGGCGCCCCGACGAGCTCCGCGAACGGCACCCCCAACCCGACGGCGATCTTCCAGAGGACGCCGACCGTCGGGTTGCTCTTACAGGTCTCGATCTGCGAGAGCGCCGCGCGGCTCACGCCGGACGATCGGGCGAGGTCGTCGAGCGACAGCCCGCGCGACTTTCGCCGCTGGCGGAGATTCTCCGCAACGCGCCGTCCCAGCTCGGCCGCACCGATGTCGTCGCCGGGCCCCGCGAGGGGGCGATTCGGCTTGCGCGTGGGCACGTTTTCCTCCATTAGAGTGGACGAATGGTCTACACTGAAAGGCCGTTGGCCGTCTAGGCAAGATGCTCTCGCGCCGCGACTTCACTCGGCTCGTAGGCTGCGCCGGCATGGCCGGCGCGAGCGCTCTCGCGGCGGGGAGCGCCGGTTGCCGGGCGTCGCACGAAGGCGTCCGCATCGGATTCATGACGAACCTGACCCACGCGCCGGCCATCGTGGGCGTCGCGTCGGGCCGCATCCAGCAGGCGCTCGGCGTGCGGGTCGAGGCCATGAGCTTTCGCGCGGGCCCGCGCGTCGTCGAGGCGCTCGTCGGCGACGCGATCGACATCGGCGTCGCCGGCCCTTCCGCGATCGTCTACACCCACGCGCGCCACGGCGCGGGCCTCTTGCGCGTGCTCTCGGGTTGCTCCTCCGGCGGCGCGTCGTTCGTCGTCGGCGCGCAGTCGGGGATCCATGGACCGGGGGACTTGCGCGGCAAGACGCTCGCGACGCCGCAGATCGGCACGACGCAGGACATCGCGCTCCGCAAGTACCTGAAGCTGCACGGCTACGAGCCGGCGGAGCGCGGCGGCGACGTCACGGTGCACGCGCTGGACGCGACGACGATTTTGACCGAGATCAAACGTAACCAGCTCGATGGCGCGTGGCTGCCCGAGCCGTGGGCGACGCGCGTCGTCGAAGACGCGCACGCCGTCCGCCTGGTCGACGAGCGCGATCTCTGGCCGAACCGGCGCTTTCCGACGGCGCTCGTGGCCGCGCGCGGCAGCTTCGTGAAAGAGCGCCCGGCCCTGGCGGCGGCGCTGGTTTCTGCCATCGCGGTCGAGGTCGATCGCGCGGTGCACGCGCCCGATGCGACGTGCGACGACGCGCGAGCGGAGCTCTCGCGGCTCCTCGGAAAGGCGCTGCCCGCGCGCCTCTTTCACGACGCCTGGCCCTATATCGACTATACGACCGACCCGCTCGCCGATGCATTGCAGACTCTGGCCGAAGACGCGACGCTCCTGGGCCTCGCCCCACGCTCGACCTGCAGCACGCTGTTCGCACCGATACCGCTGACGCCGGAGAGCGGCCGTCCTTCCTGAAACTGATATCCCGATAGCCAGGTGAAGTCATGAGTCGAGTGCAGACGTGGAAAGAAGCCCTGGGCACGCGTGTGCCGGAGGCTTGGGGCCGCGAGATCGACATCTTCGAGACGCAGATCGAGCTCCGCAAGAAAGGCCGCATCGAAGAGAAGCTCTTCGCCGAGACGCGCCTGCGCCGCGGCGCGTACGGCCAGCGGTACGACAACGGGCAGCGCCACGACGGCGAGAAGACCCAGACGCTCGCGTTCCCCTCGGGCGAGGCCACGAAGGGTCCGAGCACGCTGTGGGACGCGCCGGGCATGGAGCGCATCAAGATCCCTTACGGACGCCTCACGGCCGACCAGCTCGACGTCCTCGCGGCGGTCGCTGAAGAATACTCCGACCGCATTTTGCACGTGACGACGCGCCAGGACATCCAGCTCCACTTCGTCCACATCGAAGACACGCCCGACCTGCAACGGCGCCTCGCCGCCGCGGGGATCACGACCCGCGAAGCGTGCGGCAACACCGTGCGCAACGTGACGGCGTGCCCGTACGCGGGCGTGTGCCGCACCGAGTCGTTCGACGTGCAGCCGTATGCGCAGGCGCTGACGTTCTTTCTCCTCGGTCACGACGACACGCAGGACTTCGGGCGCAAGTTCAAGGTCGCGTTCTCCGGATGCCGCGACGAGGCTTGCGGGCTCACGAACTTCCATGACCTCGGCGCCATCGCGCGGACGCGCAACGTCGACGGACGGACGAAGCGCGGGTTCGAGGTCGTGATCGGCGGCGGGCTCGGATCGGTGCCGCAGAACGCGCTCTTGTTCGACGAGTTCTTGCCCGAAGAGGAGCTCTTGCCGATCGCACAGGCGATGAGCCGCGTCTTTTCGCGCCTCGGCGAACGCCAGAACCGCGCGCGCGCCCGCTTCAAGTTCGTGGTGAAGAAGCTCGGGATCGAAGAGACGAAGCGCCTCGTGCTCGAAGAGCGCGCCAAGCTCCGCCCCGATCCGCGGTGGACCGCCTTTCTCGCCGACCTGCACGCCACCGACGAGAGGCCGCTCCGCGCCGCAGGCCCGCTCGCCTCGGGAACGCTGCCCGACGGATTCGCCGCGTGGCGCGAGACGAACGTCATCCCGCAACGCCAGGACGGCTATGCGATGGCCGTCATCACGCTCCCCCTCGGCGACCTCACGTCGGAGCAGGCGCGCGACCTCGCGAACATCGCGCGCAAGTTCACCGGCGACACGCTCCGCACGACCGTCGACCAGAACCTCCTTCTCCGCTGGGTCAGCGAGGCCGATCTGCCGGACGTGTACGCGGCGCTCGTGGAGGCGCACCTCGCGAAACCGGGCGCGGGAACGATCGCCGACATCACCGCGTGCCCGGGCACCGACACGTGCAAGCTCGGGATCTCCTCGTCGCGCGCGCTCGCCGCGGAGCTCGGGAAAGAGCTCGCCGCGTCGGGCCTCGACCGCGACCCGAACGTGCGCCACCTCCACATCAAGGCGAGCGGCTGCTTCAACTCGTGCGGGCAGCATCACGTGGCCGACCTCGGCTTTCTCGGCGTGAGCCGGAACGTCGGGGGCCGCCGCGTCCCGCACTTCCAGCTCGTCGTGGGCGGCCAATGGACGCACAACGGCGGCGCGTACGGACTCGCGATCGGCGCCGTACCCTCCAAGCGGGTGCCCGAGATCGTGAAGCGGCTCGCCGCGCGGTATTCGAAGGAGCGCACGGCGGACGAGTCGTTCGCCGACTTCACGAAGCGCATCGGCAAGAAGACGATTCGCGCGATCGTCGAAGAGCTCCAGCAGATCCCGAGCTACGAGCAGGATCCGAGCAACTTCAGCGACTGGGGCGACCCGCGCGAATACACGATTTCGGACATGGCCGAAGGCGAGTGCGCCGGCGAGGTCGTCCCGTACGTCGAGGTGGAGCTCGCCTCGGCCGAGCGGGAGATCTTCGAATCGCAGCTCTTGCTCGACGATGGCCTCGCCGACAAAGCCGCCGCGCGCGCGCTCAGCGCGATGCTCATCAGCGCGCGGGCGCTCGCACGCGAGAAAAACGCGAACGTCGGGTCCGGCGCCGACGAGATCGTCGCCGAGTTCCGTAAGCACTTCTACGACACGCAGCTCTTCTTCGATCCGTTCGCGGGCGGCAAGTTCGCGCAATACTTCTTCCGCGCGGTCGACGAGCAGAAGCAGGCGCAAACGAAAGAAAGCGCGCACCAGCTCATCGAAGAAGCGACGCTCTTCGTCGACGCCGCGCACCAGTGCTACACCCGCCTCGGCTCGGCGCTCCGCGCGTCGTGAAGGATTGACCCGTGGACGCTCAGAAGCTGCAGCTCAAGATATTCGTCGCTCGTGACTCGGCGGGCGCGCCCGCCGAAACGATCATCCCGGTCTTCCACACGTGGATCCGGGAGCACGCGATTCCCGAGCTTCTCGTCGACGTCACGAACTACGCGCACGTGCCCGAGGGGCCGGGCGTCGTCGTGATTGGCCACGCCACGGATTACTTCTATGACGAGGGCGGCGGCCGAGCGGGGCTCCTCTGCAATCGCAAACGCCAGTCTCCGCCGCCGGCCGAGCGGCTCGGTGACCTCGCGCGTCGCACGTTCTACGCCGCGAGCTTGCTCGAGCGCGATCCCGCCTTCGCGGGCAAGCTCCGCTTCGCGACGGGCGAGCTGCTCTTCCGGATCAACGATCGCCTCGCCGCTTCGAACGACGACGCGACGTTCGCCGCGGTGAAGCCGGAGCTCGAGGGGCTGGCGCGCCGGCTCTACGAGTCGCCGTTCGACCTCACGCGCGTGGGGGGCCCGAAGGATCTCTTCGCGGTCCGGATCACGAGCCCCAACGCGGTTCCGCTGGCGACGTTGCTCGAGCGAGCCGGCGGGGCGCCGGCGGCGATCTGAGGGTCGCGACGCGCCACTCTGGACGGGCCGATCGACGGAATCGCAGGTCATGCGAGTCCGCGCCACGGCAGGCGCATCCGCTCCGCCACGGCTGATTCGGGCCGGCCTCGTTCCCAAGACGTGAAGGATCCGGCCCCCGGCCTCCATGAAACGGATGGGAGCATACCGAGTCGTCCGGTGCGGTCGGGGGGCCCTGGCCGCGACGGACGTTCATTGGGGGGCGTCGACCATGGCGACAGATAGCAAACACGCAGATTCCCTCGTGAGGCTCGGCCGCGCGCAGAAAGGCGCTTCCTTTCTCGACGCCGCGTGGGTGCCCGTGGGCACCGTCGTCATCTTCGCGAGCGCGGCGGGGTGCGGTGGAGCGACCGCCGGCGGCACCGGCGGCGGTCACGACGCGGGCGACGATTCCAGCATCGCCAGCGGAGCCAGCGGAGCAAGCGACGGGAGTTCGGCAGGCACGTCCGGGATCTCCACGGAAGCGGGAGGTGGAGACGATGCCGCAACGCAGGCCGATGCCACGCTCGCCGAGGCAGGGCCCGATGCTCACGCCGGCGCCGCGTCGGAAGCAGGCTTCGGTTCCGGCGAGGCGTCGGTCGCAATCCCCGACGCGGACACGGACGCGGAGACCAGCGAGGCCTCCACCGACTCCGGCGCGGATGCCGGTTGCGCAAGCGGCGCGGATCCGACTTGGGCCGAGTGGCCCATGCCCAACTTGCCGAGCGATAGCGACGCAGCAACGCCCAACCCGGAAAGCTGTACGGACAACGGAGACGGCACTGTCACGGACAACGTGACCGGTCTCATGTGGCAACAGGCGACGACCATGGCCGGAACCTTGGCGGGCAATCCCGACGATCAGTCGCCCACGTCAAGCGCCGCATTGGCCAACGCCGCGGCATGGAGCATGGCCGAGGCTTCGTGCCAGAGCCTGACATTGGCCGGCCACGACGATTGGCACCTGCCGACACTCATCGAGCTCATTTCGATCGATCATTTTGGGTCTAGTCCGGCGCTCGACCCTGTGCTGTTTCCCGACCCGTCGTTGGATGCGGCGACGGAAGTAGCTCTCTTCATGTCGGACACGCCCGAGGCCGGCTCTCCCAACGTCTGGTGGATTGTACACGCCTTCGGCGGCTCGGTGGGAGACGGCGCCGCGAGCACCTACGCGCGCCTCCTATTCAATTGCGTGCGCGTGCCGCACCAAAACCCTACGGCCTGCCGCTTCGCCTATCCCGCGACCGGAACGGTGCTCGATACGAAAACGAATCTGACGTGGCAGCAAACCGCTGCGATGGCGGCGATGACGGAACCCGATGCGGAGGCGTACTGCACGGCCTCGAATGTCTCGGGCGGTGGCTGGAGACTCCCGTCGGCAAGGGAGCTCCTGACGCTCGTCAACTACACGGCGAGCTTTCCTCTCCTCGATCAAACGGCATTCCCCGGTTCCGTTTCAGGCATCGAAGGAGCGAACGTCTATTGGTCGAGCACGAGCGCCGGAGTCCTTTCGAGCACAGATTTCTTGGACGTCCGATTCGACCTCGGCAACACGGAAAACACCCTCCCGTCGCAAACGAACGCCGTTCGCTGCGTGCGTTGACCGTCCCTGGGGGATCACTCCGCGCGGATGCCAAGCACTCTGCAAAGCTCTTCGAAAGCCGCGCTCCGGTCTTTCGGCGAATGGGGAGCGGCGAGTCGGAGCAGAAACCGCCGGATATCCCCGCCAGGGACCGACAGGTGGACGTCCCTTGCGAGCCGGCAGAGCGTTGCCGCGAAGTGGAACGCAACGTCGGGCCGATGCCGTATCCCATCGAGCAACGCTCGCCGAACCTCGGGCGTCGGCACTCGCGTTGCGAGCCGAAGCGCAACGGTCATTCCGTCCAGGACCGTGATCGACGGCAGCTCCTTCGCCACGAACTGGTCGAGGGCGATCGGTTCGCCGAGATCGTGGAGCTTCGCGGCGGCGTGCAATCGAGTCTCGGCCGATGCCGATCGAAGCGCGTCGCGAAGCGCGGCTCGGGCCTCCGCCGTGTTGACCACGCCGTAGACTTCGACCTCGCGCCAGCCCTGCAAACGGGTACGCAGCACCCGTATGGTTTCGGCTCGTTCCGCGTCCGTCATGGCGCGAAGGGCGTCGAGGTCGTAGCCGATGCCGTCGTGCCACTCCATGTAGCCAATCTGGGTGCTCTCCCAGAAGCAATCCCAGCTCGTGCTACTCGAGGCCATGGTCCGTTCGGCCACCGCCGACTGGACTGCTATAGCAGAACGCCACTCCCGGATCCGACCGCGGTAAAGCGTCTTGAGAGACTCTTGGAGGACCTCGATGGCCCCGAGGGCTGACAGGGTCTGTACACAGTACCGAGCCCTCGTTCGGAGCGCCGCCCCTCGGCGCATGGGCGCCGCTGCTCATCGCAGGAGCGGCGCCTCGCAACGCGAGAGCGTGACTCCGCCAAGCGTTCCGACGATTGCTGTCGCATAGGGCCGTGTTGCTCACGGACGGAGCACGAGGCGGCTCGGCGTGAGCCGTCGCGCGCCGATCGTCCGGTCCAATGCTGACGCGGAGGGCACGGGTGCCCCGCGTGCGCAGAGTCATGCTCGTCTTCAGCCAAGTCGTGATCGGACGCCGAGCATCTGTGCTCCGCGGTTTCCGAGTCCCGCGCAGAGCGTGCGAACGAGCGCCTTCGACGTCCGCGTCGGCGCTCCACGCGTGAGAACCTCCGCTCACGAGGTGCGGAACGGTGGTCAGCGCGTGCCAACGAGCGCACGCCGTGTGGCTACCGGCGCTCTGCGCGCGCGAACGAGCGCACGCCGTATGGCAACGGGCGCTCTGCGCGTGCCAACGAGCGCACGCCGTGTGGCTACCGGCGCTCTGCGCGTGCGAACGAGCGCACGCCGTATGGCTACGGGCGCTCAGCGCCTGCCAACGAGCGCGCCAACGAGGCCGTTCACCGACGAGATTCAGAGTGGCAGAGCCGACCGCGGGGTGACTCCCTTTGTCACGACAGCACCTTGCGAGCGCATTCCTCGACGCGATGATCCCGTCATCCCGCTCGCCCTGTCGGAGGCCATGAAGACCGCCATATTCGCCAGATCTTCGAAGCATCGACACCCGTTGCATGTGGCTCGTACTTGCAATGCATTGCGCCAACTGCTCCCAGGTCACTCCCTTTGGCTTGGCTTTACCATCGAAGACCTCTCTAAACGCGTCCGTCTCCACGTCAGCCGGGTGACGCGCGAACCTTTTTGGCGATGCGAGCCACGAGCTCCTCGCGCGTTACGCCGAGGCGGGCCGCCGTCTTGTGCGCGAGCGAGGTTCGCGCGACGCCCGGCACGAACCGGTAGGTGGACTGTTCGCCTTCGTCGAGCTCCACCTGCAGAAACTCGAGCGATGACGGCGCCGACGGCGACGACGCGCGCGCTTCGCCCGACAGACGCACCGCGAACTGCAAGAGGTGCGTCGTGATGAAGGCGCGCACGCCGAGCTCCGGCAGAAGCGACAACACGAGCGCGGCGATCTCTTCGCCCTCCGATGGATTCGTGCCCGAGCAAAGCTCGTCGAGCACGACGAGCGCGCCTTCGTCGAGCTCGTCGAAGAGGCGCCGGATCCGAAGGAGCTCCATCCCGAGGTGGCCTTCGGGCTGATCGGCCCGTGCTTCCTCGAAGAGCGACGCGAAGAGGCCCGAGGCCGTCGGCACGCGCGCCACGCGCGCCGGCGCGAAGAGGCCCGCCTGCGAGAGCAGCTGCAAGGTCGCAATCGACTGGAGAAGGCGCGTCTTGCCGCCCGAGTTGGGGCCCGTCACGATGACGAGCGCGCCCGGGCCTGCGTGCACATCGCACGGAACCGGCGTCTGTCCCGATCCGAGGAGCAGCGGGTTGAAGAGTCCACGGACTTCGAGGGCCGCTCCGGGCGGTTCGAGCTCCGGCAGGGCGACGGCGAGCCCGCGCGCCATCGCGCGATCGCGAAAGCCGAGCGCGCCGAGGAGCACCTCCGCGTCGCCGAGGACCTGGAAGAGGAGCGCGACCGGCTCTTCGATGCCGGAGAACACATCCGACAGGAGGCGCTCGGCGACTTCGCCGCTCGTCGTCCGGTACCCGCGAAAGAAAAGCACGAGCCGCACCCAGAGCCGCCGCACCAGCGGCAGATAGAACGGGTTGCCGGTGTTCTCGTGGATGCCCACGATCTGCATGGATCGGACTTCGCCGTCCGCGCCGACGCGCACGCGAAGATCGAGAGAGGCCTGGTGATCCTCGTGTTCGAGGAGCGCGCGCAGGCGGCGGTACGCGTCGCTCGCGACGACCGCCGCGCCGAAGTCGCGCAGGCGCGCCAGCGTGGTCGGCGCGTCGGCTTGGGAGGACTCGGGTGCGAACGACCCCGCGAGGAGCTCGAAGATCTCGCGGGAACACCGCAAGATCTCGATGCGCCGCACCCGCGGCGCCGGCTGGCGTGGCGCACAAAGAAGGCCGCGCAGGCGAACGATCGCGAGGACTACGCGTTCGAGCTCGCGGCGGCGCTCCGCAGAGGACACGAGCTCGGCGAGCGCGTCGCGGCGGATTCCCACGTCCGCCGGATCCTTCGGAGGCGCCGAGAGCACGCGCGCGAAATAGCGGTGCGACGACCGATGCGCCTTGCCGTCGATCTGCACGCCGAAGCACTTGCCCACCAGCTCATCGACGTACAGGTCGCGCGCGAATACGTCGCGCGACCAGGTCGAAGGCCCGAGCGACACGTTGGCGGTCGCGTCGTCGAAGGCATCCGCGGGCGCCCCCGCGGCGAACGCGAAGACCAGCGTTTGCCGCAGAGCCGCCAGGTCGACGCGCACGCGCGCGACCGCGCACAACAAGTCAGGACACGGAAGGCTGGCCGAAGGAGGGGCGACGGTCATCGACCCCTCCAGAGTCACAAGCGGCGGGAAGCCGGGTCAACCATCAAGTGACGGCTGCGACCGGCCCCTCGCAACGCGATTACTTCTTGTCGGCGGGCTTGTCAGCCTTGTCGGTCTTCGCCGCTTTCGCGCCGCCCTTCGGGGTGTGGCACTCGAGGCAGCCGAAACCCTTGCCGGTCGACGGATCGAACGGCTGCTCGCCGAGCATGCCCGCCGTCGCCTTCTCGAGATCGATCATGAAGTCGACGACCTTCGGCTTCGCGTCGTGCAGCTTCTTGAACGCGGCTTCCGAGGACAAATCGAGCTTCGGAAGACCCGGGTTCGGCATCTTGAAAGTGCCGGTCTTCGCTGCCGCGCCGTGGCACAGGGTGCACTTCGCGTCGGCGTACTTCTTCGCGTCGAAGTCGTGGAACATCGCCGCGGCCTTCGGCATGACCGTCGACTTCATGTAATCGAGCTTCTGATCGTGCGACCAGGAGTCCCATTCGCCGGGGCCGGGAGCGCCCGGCGGTCCGGACGGGGCGGCAGCGGTCGCGGAGGCGGCGGGAGCCGGGCCCGCGTCCACGACGGCCTCCGCGGTCGGAGCGGCACTCGCGGACGCCGCAGGCGCCGCACCCGCATCGGCGGTCTCGGTCGACGGCGGATTCGACGGCGTGGTGGGCTGGGCCTCGCCACCACCGCATGCTGCGATGATGCCGGACGCAGCAAGCATTCCGGAGAGAAGAAGCGCAGGGACGGTCACGCGATGTTTCATGGCGCCCTTGGATGCAACACGAGCGCTGCCGTTGCAAGCGAATAGTTCGCTCCCGCATCGATTCGGTGACGCAAATACGGGCTCGCGTGCCGGCCGGGGCCGCCGGGGCGTCCGCTCTCGTTCCACGTTTGCCGCTCGCAGCGTGCGCTCGTTTCGAGTCCGTTTCTTGGGCGTGTTAAGCCCGCTGACCTGCATCGTCGCGAGCGGGCCTTTCAGGCCCGCTCGACCTGCACAACGCCTTTCACCTTCGTGAGGGCTTTCATCACGGTCTTGAGCTGCGGCAGATCCTGGCAGACGAACGAGAACAGATTCACCGCGCGCCCGTCGTCGCTCGCGCGGCAGTTCGCTTCGCTGATGTTGATCCCCTGCGCCATGAAAGTCTGCCCGACGTTGGCGAGGATCCCCGGAAGGTTGGCCGTCACCACGCGAAGCTGCACGCTCCGGTTGATCCGCGCCTTCGTGTCCCAGGTGATTTCGACGCGGCGTTCGGGATCGGTGTCGAACGCCTTCTGACAGCCCCTCCGGTGGATCGTGACGCCGCGGCCGCGCGTGATGAAGCCGAGGATGTCGTCGCCCGGGAGGGCGTTGCAACACTTCGCGTAGCGAACGAGCACGTCGTCGATCCCGTTGATGCGGATCGCCCCTTCGTCGCGCTTGATGACCTTGCGAACGAGCCCCGCGAAACGGCCTTCGCGAAGCGACGGCGGCGGCACGCTCTCGCGGCCCGTCTCTTCGTCGGGCGGCGCGACGATCTTGAGGATCTCTTCCGGATCGATCTTGCCGTACCCGATCCCGATGAAGAGCTCCTCGAGGTTCTGCACCTTGAGCGCCTCGTACAGGCGCCGGAGCTCGCCCTCGTTCTTCAGGAGCTTGCTCGCGCTGACGCCGGCCTTGTGGAGCTCTTTCTCGAGGAGCTCTTCGCCGAGGCGGCGGCTCTTGTCGCGCTCTTCCTGGCGCAAGAAGTTGCGCACCTTGGCGCGCGCCCGCGTCGTCCCGATGAAGTCGAGCCAGTCTTTGCTCGGCTGCTGGTGCGGGTTCGTCAGCGCTTCGACGACGTCGCCGTTCCGGAGCTTGTACCGGAGCGACTCCATCTTGCCGTTGATCTTGGCGCCCGTGATGTGGTTCCCGAGCTGCGTGTGGATCTGGTACGCGAAGTCGATCGGCGTCGCCCCTCGCGGGAAGACGCGCACGTCGCCCTTTG
>DATHQY010000520.1:0-3593 GCA_035482215.1 Polyangiaceae bacterium
ATCCACGCGAGCACGCGATCGGCGATGTACGTGCGATGCACGACGCGCGCGAGCGCCTGGGTACGCGGGTCGGCGGGAGCGCCCACCAGCGCCACGTCGACCGATCCGCGCACGAGCCGGTCCATCAGCGCGACCGTCACGGCCATCCCCTGCGGATTCGCGGCGGCTTCGGGCGCGACGTTCTCGACCGCGCGCTCGCCCCACGCGGCGTACTTCGCGTCGAGCAACGCCCCGAGGCGCAAGAACACGCGGCTTGCGATCGCAGCACCGCTCGGCACCGCGTGGTCGAACGGATCCTTGGGCCGCACGAGGATCGAAGGCGCGTCGTCCGGTGAAAAGAAGAACGTCCCGTCCGTCTCGTCGCGGAAATGACCGCCCATGCCCTCGGCGAGAGCCGCGGCCATCACCAGCCAGCGGGGCTCGCCCGTCGCTTCGTGGACATCGAGCGCGGCGTCGGCGACGAACGCATGGTCGTCGAGAAATCCGGGACCGCGCACCTCGCCGTCCTTCCAGAGGCGGAGGGCGCGCAGCGCTGAGCCGTCGCGGCCTTCGCGAACGACCAGGTGCTTCTCCACGAACTCGAGCGCACGAACGGCGGCCTGCACGAGCGCGGGTTCGCCGAGCGCGGCCCCGGCCTGCGCGAGCGCGCTCGCCATCAGTCCGTTCCAGCTCGCGAGGATCTTCTCGTCACGAAACGGCTTGGGGCGCGTCTCGCGGACCGCCATCATGCGCGCGCGGGCGCGCTCGTGCGCTGCGGCAAACGCCGGCACCGTCATCTGCAGCGACGCCGCACCGGCCACCTGCCGCGCTTCGGGCTCCGGCGTGGAGAGGACCGACGCACCGGTCCCCTCGAAGTTCCCGATCTCGGTCACGTCGAACCAGGCCTGTGCCGCGCGCGCGGCTTCTTCGTCGTCGCCGCACGCGTCTTCGATCTGGCGCGGCGTCCACACGAAGAATTTGCCCTCTTCGCCTTCGCTGTCGGCGTCTTGCGTCGCATAGAAGCCGCCCTCCGGCGACGTCATCTCGCGCGCGACGTAAGCGGCGATCGCGCGCGCCGTGTCGGCATATGCGTCCTCCCCGGTCGCGCGCCACGCGTCGGCGTAGAGGCGCAAGAGAAGCGCGTTGTCGTGGAGCATCTTCTCGAAGTGCGGCACGAGCCAGCGCTCGTCGGTCGAGTAACGATGGAAGCCGCCGGCGAGGTGATCCCAGATCCCGCCGGCGCGCATCGCGGAGAGCGCCTTCTTCACTTGCGCCACGGCCGCGGGATCGCCCGTCCGCAAAAGAAGCTCGAGGGGCATCGTGCTCGGGAACTTGGGCCGCTGTCCGAAGCCACCGTTCGTCTCGTCGAAGCGCGAGGCGAGCTTCTCCACGGCATGCGCGACCGCCTCGGACGACACGGCGCCACCACGGTCGCCGGGTTCGAGCGACCGCTTCTGCACTCCGGAGCCGACGCGACCGATCGCGCCCGTGATCTGCTCGGCCTGGGCCTCCACTTGATCGCGCTTCGTTCGGTACGCCTCCGAAAGCCCGACGAGGACCTTGGGAAAGCCCGGCATCCCGTAGCGATCGGCGGGCGGAAAGTACGTGCCCCCGAAAAAGGGCCGCTGGTCGGGCGTGAGGAACACGGTGAGCGGCCACCCGCCGCTCCGCCCCATCAGCTGCACGACGAGCTGGTACACGTGATCGAGGTCGGGCCGCTCTTCGCGGTCGACTTTGATGCTCACGAATCGCTCGTTCATGAGGGCGGCAATCGAATCGCTCTCGAAGGACTCGCGCTCCATGACGTGGCACCAGTGGCAGGCCGAGTAGCCGATACTGAGCAAGATCGGTTTGTCTTCGCGCACCGCGCGATCGATCGCCTCGGGACCCCACGGGTACCAGTCGACCGGATTGTGCGCGTGCTGAAGGAGGTACGGCGAGACCTCGCGCGCGAGCCGATTCGCGCGGCGCGCGGGGCTGGGTGCGCTCTCGCGCTCCGGGGACGACACGTCAGTTCGCGGTGATTTCAACGCGAAGAAGCTTACGCCCGATGAAGAGGTAGTCGCCGTGCGCCAGCTCTTTCTCGGCCTTTAGGCGCACGAACGTGCCGTTGCGGCTGCCGAGATCGCTCAAGGTGAGCTTGCCGCCCGCCTCCTCGACTTTGCAGTGCGACGCGCTCATGTAGAGGTCCCCGGGGAAGTTCAGATCGCTACCCTCACGCCCGATCTGAAGCGTCCGCCCGCGCGCGCAAACAGCCATGCCCTGCGGGCCGCCCTCGAGAATCTGTATGAGCTTGAATTGCGTCTGGTGCTTGGGGGACGAATAAAAATACGTTCCGTCGGGCGCGGGTCCGTCGTTCGGGCGCGGCGCCCCCTCGACCAGAAAGAGCTGCTCGCCCGCGAGGAACGTGTCGCCCGGGGAGATCTCCATCGGCACGCGCACCCGCCAGAAGACGCCGTTCTGCGAGCTCTCGTCGCGAACGACGAGGCGCCCGCCGCGGTAGAAGAGGTTGGCGTGCTTGGGCGAGACGAAGAGGTCGTCCGGAAAGACGATCTGGCCGTTGCGGCCCACCGAGTGCTGCTCGGCGTTCAGCTGGTAGCTCAGGCCTTCGATGCCTTCGCCGCGAATCAAGATGAGCTTGGCCTTGCCGGGGACTTGGAGCTGCCCGAAGAACTGCGTGCGCGCGTTGGCGACTTCGGTCGGAATTGCCGCCCCGCACCTGCCGCAGAATTTGTGACCCAGCGGCACCGGGGTCGAGCAAGACTTGCAAACGTAGTTCTTGGCCTGATCCATCAGCTCCTGCTCCTCCTGAGACAGCTCGGATCGCCCGCGCGCTTCGGGCGAGATCCCTTCCTCGGAAACGTCGGTCGAAGATAGCGCTGTTTCGACCGCTTGCGCACGAACTGCGACTCGTGCCGCATCGGCCCCCTCGGCGGCACCGCCGGGAGCCGCGTCGCCCGGAACGTTGGGGACGGAAGGCTGCCGGCGGCGCTTCAAGTCGTCCGAGCTCCAAAGACTCGGTGGCGGGGACTTCGGCGGCGGGGACTTCGGCGGCGGGGACTTCGGCGGCGACGGCACGAGCTTCAGAGCCGGCGGGGCCGGTCGCGCCGGGGGATTCGTCTCTATGGCGCCGACTGGTTCGACGAGGAGCCTATGGCCGCAGTCGCAGGCCCCCGTGCCCATCGGGCTGTAGCGATCGCAGAATCCGCAAACGACCCCGATCTGCGCGGATACCTTCTCGGCGGAAAGCGGCAAGCTGGGCAAACGTACCCCGGCGGGGGTCACCATACGAGAGAGAGTCGCTTTTTCGCGTCTCCAAACCCGTCACCGCCATAAAGCCGAAACACGATATGGCGGCAGCCCGTCCCATCGATCGGACCGAAATCGCGTGAGTCCACATGGATATGGCGGTTGTCGCTCACCAGAAACCACTGGCCGGCTTCGGGCCGTATCTTGGTCGCCGCCTCGGGATGATCGGCCGAAACGAGCGCGGAGAAGTCACGATCTCCGTATTCCTGCGTGATGCACGTGAGGTTCGTGTTCTCGTTCCGCCCCGGATCGAACATCGCGTACTCGTGTTGTTCGCAGCCGTGCGGGCTCGGCGTCGGGCGGCC
>DATHQY010000521.1:0-6093 GCA_035482215.1 Polyangiaceae bacterium
CGAGGGGCCTACGGGACCCGTGCCCGCCGATGACCCACGCGCTGCCCCCCAAGGCGCGCTCACGCGTGCCCACGCTTGAAGTAGTCAGAAGCCGCCGAATCGAGGTACGCTCGCGCGTTGCCTTCCGTCGCCCGCCGAGCTGCCGCGGTCAGCGTCTCTGTCTTCGGTTCTGCGTGCGAGTACGCGACTCGTGGGGCAGCTCGCGGCGGCGTTGCCGTATGCTTCACGCCGCCGTGCCACGAGACCGCCGAAAGGCGGGCGCAGACCCTTCGCTTGACGTGCTAGTTTCCAAGTAACACTGAAACGCTGGAGGAGCATTCCGCACCGTGGCGATCGACCGCGAGAGGATACTCGTCGCCGCCCAGAAGTACGTCGAGAAGAAGAGGTACGACCGGGCCGCGATTGAGTACCAAAAGATCCTTCAAGAGGATCCGAGCGACGCCCGGATTCTGCTGAAGCTCGGCGACCTCCAATCGAAGATGGAGGCCTACGCCGACGCGGTCGCGACCTACGATCGCGTCGGGAAGTTCTACGCGAGCCAGGGCTTCGCGCTGAAGGCGATCGCGGTCTTCAAGCAGATTCGCGAGATCATCGCGCGGCACGTCCCCGCGCTCGACGAGAAGTACTCGCACATCACGCCGAAGCTCGCCGAGCTTTACCAGCAGCTCGGTCTCACGAGCGACGCGCTGGCCGCGCTCGACGAAGTCGCGACGCGCCTGCAGCGGCAGAACCGCGACGGCGAAGCGATCGACGTCTTCCGCCGCATCGTGGAGCTCGATCCGACGAACCCGCTGCCTCACTTGCGGCTCGCCGAGGCCTACTCGCGCGTCAAAGACATCGATGCGGCGATCCTCGAGTTCGGGACGGCTTCCGGCCAGCTCCTGAAGCTCGGTCGGCGCGACGACGCGCTGAAGGTCATCGACCGGATCCTGGTCCACAAGCCGGACCCGGCGCACGCGCGCATCGCCGCGGAGCTCTATCTGCAGCGCGGGAGCGTCCCCGACGGGATGCAGGCCCTCGCCAAGCTGCAACTGTGCTTCCAGGCCAATCCGCGAGACCTCGATACGCTCGCCCTCCTTGCGCGTGCTTTCACGCAGATCGGGCAGGCGGGCAAGGCGATCGAAGTCCAGAAGGAGATGGCGCGGATCGCGCGGGACACGAACCGGCCCGACATGTTCCGCGAGCTCGTCGCGAGGCTCGTGAAGCTCGCCCCGAACGACGAAGGGGTCCGCGAGCTCGCCGCGGCCGCGAACGGCCAAGCGGGGCCGACCGCCGCCAATCCGACGGCGCAGGCGGGCGCGACGAACGCGCTCGCGGCCCAGACGGGCCAGGGCGCCGGTCCTTCCAAGGCGGCGGTGCCCGCCGCACCCGCGTCGCAAAAGGCCCTCCCGGCGCGCGAGGAGAGCGAAGAAGAAGAAGCCTACGAAGACGTGGGCGACAGCGACTTCGAGACGGACGAGGCGTCGAGCAACGACCTCGCGCTGCACGGTGCGCACGGACAGCCGGCCGGCGCGGGACGGCCCGATGCGCGTGCGGCGGCGGCCGCCGCCCCGCGGGCCGACGAGCTCGTGAACGTCTCGAAGACGCTCGGCGAAGCCGCCGCGTACCGCCGGGCAAGACGCCACGACGACGCTCTGCGCGTCCTCCGCAACGGCGTCCGCGCGGCACCGCGCTCGGTGGAGCTCCACGAGATGTACCGCGACGTCTTGCTCGACGCGGGTCACACCGCGGAAGCCGTCGCGCAGATGATTCAAGTGGCGGAGCTTCTCGTGGAGGCGCTCGACGGAGACGGCGCCGCGCGCAGCCTGCAAGACGCGCTCGCCCTCGAGCCCGACAACGCGATCGCAGCGCGGATGCTGCACGACCTCGGCTACGAGCTCGTCGAAGAAGGCGCGCCCCTCAGCGTCACGGCGGACGATCCGGATGCCGCGTTCGACACGCGCGCGAGGCAGTCGAGCTACAACCCGGACGCGCCCCTGCCCTCGTACGATCTCGAGGAGATCGGACCCGAGCACGTGGCCGTCCGCTCGTACGGCGAAGGGAGCGAGCGCGCCCTCGCCGCCGCGCAGCCCGTCGCCGTCGATCCCGGGATGGACGCGATCGACGACCCCTTCGCCGACGCGCCGCTGCCGAGCTTCCCGCTCGATGCCCACGAAGCCGCGACCTCGAACGCGGGCCACGTCGTCCCCGAACGGGCCAGCCACCGGCGCCCGTCGTCCGGCACGCCGCGCGGCATCCCCGAGCTCGAGTCGGCTCTCGAGGAGGCGGACTTCTTCGCTTCGCGCGGCCTCTTCGACGACGCGCGGACCATCCTCGAAGAGCAACTCGCGCGGCTCCCGAACCATCCGTTGATCCGCGATCGATTGGCGGAGCTCGAGATGCAAGAGCGCTCCGTCGGCGTGGGATCGGGCACCCGCCCGTCGCCCGCCGCGGCTTCTTCCGAGGACGTGGCCGGTCGCGACGCGCATGACGTCATCGGGTCGCTCGGGCTCGGAGCGCCCGCGACCGCCGCGCGTGGGCCGTTGCCCGGCGAGCAGGTCGACGTCGAAGAAGTCTTCGCGAAGTTCAAGGCGGGCGTCGCCGCGCAGATCGGCGAGGGCGACGCGCAGAGCCACTACGACCTCGGAGTGGCGTACAAAGAGATGGCATTGCTCGACGACGCGATGCGCGAGTTCGACGTCGCCGCGCGCGATCCGAAGCACGAATGCATCTGCCACTCGATGATCGGCATGATCCAGATCGAGCGCGGCAATCTGAACGAGGCGATCAACGCGTACCAGCGCGGCCTGTCCGCGAAGGACCGCACGAAGGATCAAGAAGCGGCGCTCTGCTACGAGCTCGGCGCGGCGTACGAAGCGAAAAAGCTCGTGAAGCAGGCGCTCGAATACTTCACGCGCGCCGCGCGCCTGGCGCCGTCGTTCCGCGACGTGCAGGAGCGCATCCGCCGCCTGCAGAAGCCCGAACAGAAGCCGCAGCCCGCGCGCGCGGTCGGTGCCGACGACGAGTTCGATCGCGCATTCAACGACATCCTCGGCGAGGACAAGCGCTCGTAGTAGGCTCGCCTCCGTGGGGATGCAGTTTCCGGGGAATGACCTCGCGTCCCGGCTCGAGGAAGAGAGCGCCTTCCTCCAGACGATCATCGAAACGATGCCGAGCACGGCCGTGTTCGTCGTCGACGACGAGCTTCGCGTGCGCCGCGTCCTCGGCGCGCCCGCGCTCGCCGCGGCCGGTCTCACGCCGGAGTTCTACCTCGGACGCACCATCGGAGAGTTCGCTCTGCCGGAGAACCGGCAAAGCCTCGAAACGGCGTGCCGGGAGGCGATCCTCGGCCGGCGCGCGTGCGTCGAAGTCGAACGCAACCTGCGCCGTTTCGAGGTGAACACGCTGCCCCTGCGCGGCGCTCTCGGGCGGCGGGCCGTCGTCGTCTCGCACGAGGTGACCGAACGCGACCGCCTGCGCGCCCGGCTCCGCGCGCAAGAACGGCTGGTCACCATCGGGACGCTGGCGGCGGGCGTCGGCCACGAGATCAACAATCCCCTGAGCTACGTGATGGCGAACGTGGAGATCGTGACCGAGGAGCTCCGGTCGATCGCCGGGCCGTCGCCTTCGGGACGTTTCCGCGAGCTCCTCGAGCAGCTCGCCGAAGTGCGCGACGGGGCCGAGCGCATTCGCAAGATCGTGAGGGGCCTGCGTTCTTTCTCGCGCGAAGAAGCGGCTCCGGTCCCCACCGACGTACACGCCACGATCGAAGTGTCGATCAACATGGCGATGCACGAGCTCCGGCCGCGCGCGACGATCGTGCGCGATCTGGCGGCGGTGCCGCTCGTCCTCGCCGACGACGCACGCCTCGCCCAGGTGCTCGTGAACTTGCTCGTCAACGCCGCGCAGGCCTTCGGGTCACGCCCGATGGATCAAAACCACGTCTACGTCTCGACGCACACGGGCGAAGACGGGGAGGCCGTCATCGAAGTGAGGGACGACGGGCCGGGCATGGACGCGGCCACGGCGGCACACGTCTTCGAGCCGTTCTTCACGACCAAGCCGGTCGGCCAGGGCACGGGGCTCGGTCTCTCCATCAGCCGCGACGTCGTGACTTCGCTCGGCGGCAAGCTGGAATGCGAGACGGCGCAGGGCAAGGGCGCCACGTTTCGGGTCGTGCTCCTGCCCGCGCGCGAGCCCACAGAAACGCCGCGCGAGACGGCGCGGCCCAGTCTGCGCGTCACGAACGGTGCGGTCCTCGTCATCGACGACGATCCGCTCGTGACGGCATCCATCGCGCGCATCCTCGGCGGCGAGCACCAGGTGACCGAGTGCACCGATCCGCGCGCGGCGCTCACGATGCTGCTCGAGGACCGCGAATTCGACGTCGTCTTCTGCGACGTGACGATGCCGCACCTCACGGGCCTCGAGCTCTACAAGCGGCTCTGCGCGGCCAAGCCGGACCTCGGCGACCGCTTCGTGTTCATGACCGGCGGTCTGCTTCAGACCGAGACGAGCCAGTTTCTCGAAGAGCTGCCGAACGAGCGGCTCGAAAAGCCGCTCGGGGTACAGAACCTTCGCGCGATGGTGCGCCGGTTCGTGGCCGCGAACCGGCGCGCGTGACGCGTCACCAGCTCACCGCGTCGACGTACGCGGTCGCGGAGCTCGCGCCGCTCGTCTGGAATTGCACGCCGAGCTGGTAAAGCGGCGTCGAGGCATTGCCGGGCACCGTCAGGGTGATCGTGTTCCATGCGCCGAGCTTGAGCTGCGACGCGGTTTCCCACTGCCCCGTCCAGGCCCAGCCACCGGCCGCGCCTTGCATGACGTACGGTTGGACCGACGACACGTTGGCGCCGGACGGCACCCACACGTGGAAGGTCACCGTGGCGCCCGCGGGCGTCGCGGGCGAAGCCACGGACACGGTCTGCGTGGACGCCGCGGACGACGCGAGCGGCACCGAGAGGGCCCCCGTTCCCGCGAATACGTCCGCCGTCGACCTCGACGCGGTGCCGCTCGTCGCGGTCCAACCTTGAACCCCCGATTCGAAGTTGTACTCCGACGAGTCGCCCGAGGAGCCGGAGCTCGAACCGGCCGCGCCGGTCGTGGAACCGGAGCTCGAACCGGATGACCCGGAGCTCGAACCGCTCGCGCCCGACGAGCTCGGGACCGCGGCGCCGGCGCCCGAACCGAGCGAGAGCCCGCCGGCCGTGTAGAACGAACGGACGCGGCTCTGGATGAACGACTGCCCGTCCGTGTAAATGTCGTTGCCATACGAGCTCTGGCAGCTCGCGCCGGCGCCGAACAGAAGGCCGACGACGCCGTCTTGCGCCCAATTCGCGAGATGGAGCGCGCTCTCGGTGCCGAAGAAGTACTCCGCCCGATTGTCTTTGTAACCCTGCTGCGCGCCGCCGTTGTTGCACACGTCGAGGTGGTTCGAGTTGCCGAGCGGGATCTGCCAGAGGATCCACCGCTTGCCGGCCTTCACGTTGAAGAGGCCGAGCCACGCCGCGTAGCGGTTGAAGCTCTCCGAGTTCACGGACGCGGTGTCGGTCGCGTCCCACCAGCGATTCTGGCCTTCCTCGAGCGAGTAGTAGTCCGAGTCGCGATCGAGCGGGTCACCGACGAGGAAGTCGTACGTCGACCCCGTGGCATTGGCCGCGAGCCCGAGCGGCGCGAGGAAGTTGTAAACGGTGTTCACTTCGGGCTGCAGAGGAATGGTCACGCTGCCGTAGGAGATGTCGTTGCCGCTCGCCCACGACGAGACGTGCATTCCGAGGATCGCGTTGCTCGCGCCGACGGCGTTGCGCAGCGCGAGAAACGCGAGGCCCCAGCCGGCCACGGTGTTCGGCAGCGACGCGAGCTCCGGCATGCCGGTCGACGCGATCGCGGCGCTCGTATTCGGCGCATTCGACGTCTGCTGCTCCAGAAAACCGAATCCGTCGGCTTCGACGAGGACGACGACCGGCTTGCCGAACGCCTTGACCTGCTGCATGAGCAATTTGAAGTCACCGAAGTATTCGGCCATCGTCGTGGCATTCTGCACTTTGGCTAGAAACTGCGCTTCACCGCCCCCCGGTTCACCGTCGACGCAGTAATACTCCACGGCGGGAATGA
>DATHQY010000522.1:0-5472 GCA_035482215.1 Polyangiaceae bacterium
ACGCCCGGGGGCTTTACCTGTCGATCGAGCACGCCGAACAGATTCTGACGCTGTCGCCTGACGCATAGAGACGGCGGATCGGAAGGCGCCGGAACCCTTCGAAGCGCGTTGCGACAGCCGCGTCCGTGACTTACGTTGGCTGGCCGAGCGCGTATATGGCCGACGATCTCTACGGTATTTTGGGTGTCTCGAAAGGCGCAGACGCAGACGCGATCAAGAAGGCGTACCGAAAGCTCGCGGGCAAGCTTCATCCGGACAAGAACCCGGGTAACGACAGCGCCGAGGCGCGGTTCAAGCAGGTGAACCACGCGTACGAAGTGCTGAACGACCCGAAGAAGCGGCGCCTCTACGACGAATTCGGCGAGGACGGCCTGCGCGAGGGGTTCGATCCGGATCGCGTCCGCGCGTATCGCGATTGGTCTTCGCGCCAGGGTCGAACGGGGCCCAATCCAGGCGGAGGATTCAGCGGAACGGTCGACCTCGAGGATCTGTTCGGGAGCGGCGCGGGCGGCGGTGGGGGGGGTGGCAGCCCGGGCATCGGTGATCTATTCGGCGACCTGATGGGGCGATCGCGCCGGCGCGGGCCTATGAAGGGGCCCGACCTCGAGAGCGAGATCACCATCGACTTCCCGTCGGCGATCCGAGGCGCGACGATGGAGCTGCGGCCGCAGGGGCAAGGCGGTTCCCCCGTCACGGTGCGCATCCCTGCCGGGGCGGACGAGGGCAGCCGGCTGCGCATCGCCGAGCAGGGCGGCCCGTCGCTCAACGGCGGGCCGCGCGGCGATCTCGTTCTCGTCGTCCACGTGCAGCCGCACCCTTACTTTCGGCGCGAGGGTGACGACCTGCATCTCGACTTGCCGATCACGATCGCGGAGGCCTTCCACGGCGCGAAAGTCCGTGTGCCGACGATCGACGGCGCGGTGACGCTCAAAGTGCCGGAGGGCGCCCAGAGTGGCCAGGCGGTGCGCCTCCGCGGCAAAGGCGTGGCGCGCAAAGGCCGCGAGCCGGGCGACCTCTATGTGCACTTCCAAGTGCAGGTGCCCAAAGGCGGCGGCAGCGAAGTGGCCGACCTCATCGATCGCCTCGCGCGCTTCCAGGAAGAAGATCCGCGCGCCGAGATCAAGCTCTAGACCTTCTCGTTACTGGTGAGTTCCTGACAACGAATACGTGAAGTAGCAGGGGAGCACCGCGTAGTCACCTCCCGACGACGAGAGCTGGTCATTGCAAGCCGCGCTCGCGACGCCGGTGGCCACCGCGTACGCGTACGATACCGAGCCCGTGAAGCTGGTCGGCGAACTCTCCGAGTTCAGGTCGAGATTGAACGTCGCCGTGAGCGTGAGATTGCACGATCCGGCGCCGGCTTCCGTCGCATCTACGTTCGCGGTCCCGGTCGCCGTGAGCACGGCGGATGTCCCCGTGATCGGGCCTGACATCTGGCCCGACCCGTCGGTTTCCGCGAGGTAGAGCACCGTTCCGTCCACGGACATTTGGAGCGGGAAGTCCCACGGGTTGCTGAGTCCGAGCCCGTCGCCGCAGGTGTTCGTTCCGAGCGTGCCGACCACGTTGAACGTCCCCGCCGGCGTCCCCGGGAGAGAGGTGCCGTTCGTCGGAGTGCTGCAGGCTCCCATGACGGTGGAGACGAGCGACGCGAACGCATAGTGGAGGAACGGAATGCGGGTCTTCACGCCCACGACGATAGCAACTCGACCCGCTCGAAGTCATCGACCGGTTCGTCGAGCGGGCGTCGACCGGTTCGTCGAGCGGGCGCACGATGCGTTCCCGGCGAGACCGACACGCTACTTGCGCTTCTTGGTCTTCTTCCGCGCCTCGGGCTTGCCCTTCTTGTTCTTCTGGGCAGGCTTCCCCGTGTGAGAGCTCTTGAGCTTCGGCGTCTCTTTGCGTCCGCCAGCCGGGCCGCGTTCGGTGCGTTCGGGCTTGCCGGGCCGTCCGCCGCGGCCGGCTGCTTGTTCTTTGCGATTCGGCTTCGGAAGGGGGCGGCGCGGGACGCGCACGCGGAGCTCGTCGACCGCACTGCCCGATAGGCGCCTCCCGTAGACCGTCCTGCGCAAGATCGATGCGTCGACGATCGTCACGACGAGTCGATCGCCGAGGCCGACCACCTCGCCCGAGCGTCCCGCGATCACGCGGAGCGATTCGTCGTCCACCTCCCACCGGTCGATCCCCATGTCCTCGAGCCGGACCAGCACGTCCACGAACGGTGCATCGAGCTGCACGAAGATGCCCGATCCGACGACTGCCGTCACCGTGCCTTCGAAGCGGTCTCCGATCCGGCTCTTCATCATGAACGTGCGATAGAGGTCGACGATCGCCCGCTCGACCTCCATCGCGCGCCGCTCGGCCTGGCTCGACGCGAGCGCCGCTTCGGCCAGCTTCTCGCGGAAGCCGTCGTCGCGGCGCGGTCCGGCGCTCGAGAGCGCCTGGTGCACGATCCGGTGCACGACCAGGTCGGGGTAGCGGCGGATCGGCGACGTGAAGTGCAGGTAGGCCTTCGACGCGAGGCCGAAGTGGCCGATGTTCACGATGTCGTACGTCGCCTGCTTCATCGACCGCAGAAGCAGCGAGTTGAGCACGCGCGCGAGCGGGTGGTCGGCGAACGACTTCAGGAGGTCACCGAGCTTCTTCGGATCGCGCGTATCCTCTTCCTCGAACGCGATCCCCAGCGATTCGCACAACGCCGCGAAGCGCTCGAGCTTCTGCGGGTCCGGCGGGGCGTGCACGCGGAAGATCGTGGGAATCTCCCGTTCCTGGCACCAGCGCGCGACGGTCTCGTTGGCGAAGAGCATGAGCTCCTCGATGAGCTGGTAGGCCTTCTTGACCCCCGGATCGCCCGCACGGCGCACGACGTCGATCGGCTCGCGCGCTTCGTCGAGGATGACTTTGGCCTCCGGCAGCTCGAAGTCGAGGGCACCCCGCGCCATCCGTCGACTGCGGAGGATGCGCGACAGCTCGTGCGCGACCCGCAGGCCGTCGACGAGCGCTTCGGCGAGCGGCTCCTGCTTCGCCTCCTCGGACAACCCGAGCGCGCGCGCCACGCCGCCGTACGTGAGCTTCGCGCGCGACCGCATGACGCCGCGCACGAGGCGGCTCGAGACGACCTCGCCCGACGCGTCGAGGTCCGCGACCACGCAAAGGCACAGGCGGTCGACGTCGGGCAGGAGCGAGCACAGGTTCGACGCCAGCGCGCGCGGCAGCATCGGGATCGCGCGGTCCGGCAGATAGATGCTCACGCCCCGCGTCTTCGCCTCGTCGTCGAGCGCGGTGCCCGCGGTGACGTACGTGCTCACGTCGGCGATGGCGATCCACGCGCGGTACCCGCCGGTCTCCGTGCGCGCCACCCAGACCGCGTCGTCGTGATCGCGCGCGTCTTCCGGGTCGATCGTCGGCAGCGGGACGTCGCGCAGATCTTCGCGGCCTTCCTTCATGGCCTCGGGGACCTCGGGTCCGAATGACTCGGCCTCCGCGACGGCCTTTTCGCCGTGCTCTTCTTCGATCGACTCGAGGACGAGGATCTTCGCCGCTTCGACGCGGAGCTCGCCGGGCCGTCCGAGCACCGTCTCGATGCGCCCTTCGGGGTTCTCTTCCGGCCTCTCCGGGAATCGCGTGATCGCCACGACGACGGCGTCGCCGTCGTTCCCGCTGTTGCCTTCCGTCCCCGCGTCGACCGCGCTCGGCAGCACGATCGGCCCGCGTATGCGCGTGTCGTCCGGCTCGAGCCAGGTGCTCCGGCCGCGGCGGCGCAGCGTCCCCGCCACGCGCTTCATCCCTCGCGCGATGATGCGGACGACTTCTCCCTGGGCGCCGCGCGCGGCGCGCATCAGGATGCGGACGACGACCTTGTCGCCGTGCATCGCGCCGCCCAGCGCATCGGGCGGGACGAACACGTCGTCGCCGATCGACGTGGCGCCGAGCGCGGCGACGAAGCCGAACCCTTTCGGGTGAACCGTGAGAAGGCCCTCGCGCTCGGCGCCGCGCGACGAAGACGTCGCCTCGCGCAGCTTGAAGCGCTGGCCCGGCCGCGCGGCGAGCACGCCTTCGAGGCTCAGGTCGTCGAGCATGCGCTGCAGCGAGAGGTAATCGACGTCCGACACGGCGAGCCGCGTGGCGATCTCTCTCGTGTGCATCGGACGCGGTTCGGAGCCGAGGAGATCGACGATCTCGGCGCGGGTCGGAGGGCGCGTCGCCATTTCGTTCACGCACGCACTTAGCATGAATGGGCCGGGACCGGCGGAACGCCGGCAAAGGAAACGGCTCGCCGGCCGGAACGCCGCGAACGCCCCGGAGGCCCGCGAGGTGGAAGGGTTGACCCGGCAGCGGTGTTGATCGATTTCGAATAAGGAGAGGAGAGCGATGCGCCCGAGCCCTGCCGCGACCGTGCTGAACCTTGCGCCTGCCCTGGTTCGCCTCCTGCCCGCGCTCGTCGGCCTGTGCGCGAGCGCGATCCTCGCGGTGGACTACTTGCGCGCGTCGCCGGTCTTCTGCTCCGAGGGCGGCGGGTGCGACGCGATCCGGCACAGCGCGTTCGCGTCGTTCTTCGGGATCCCGACTCCGCTCTTCGGGCTCGCGGGCTTCGCCGCGATCGGCGTGGCGACGCTCGTCTTCGGCCGCGGCGCTCGCGCGGCGCGCGCGGTGCAACTCGGACTCAGCACTGTCGCCGCGATCGCGGGGGTCACGCTCTTCGCGATTCAAGTGCGGCTCGGGCACTTGTGTCCGTATTGCGTCGCCGCCGACACGAGCGCGGCGTTGACCCTCCTCGTCGCCATCCTCGATTGGAGGACCGTCGCCGACGCGCCGCCGGCCAGCCCGCCGTTGGCCATGGTCGTCGGTTCCGCCGGGCTCCTCGCCTTCGCCGGGGCCGCTCCGTTCGCCGTGTCGGTTTGGGTCCACGGGGGCGGAGGCGCGTTGCCGGCGCCGGTGCCCGAGGCGATCAAGCACGAACTCGCCCAGGCGGGCGCCGGCGAGGTCGCCGTCATCGACTTCGTGGATTTCGAATGTCCGTTCTGTCGCAAAACCAACGCGGAGCTCGAGCCCCTTCTCGCCGCGCACCAGGGCCGCATCCATCTCGTGCGGCGCCAGGTCCCTTTGCGTAACCACCCCCATGCCCGCGACGCCGCGCGTGCCGCCTGTTGCGGTGAAGCGCTGGGCCAGGGCGACGCCATGGCCACGGCGCTCTTTCGGACGGATGTGAACGAATTGACACCCGAAGGCTGTGAACAGGTGGCGGCCCGCGTCGGCCTTTCTCTCGCGGCCTACCGGGCCTGCGTCGCCGACCCTCGCACGGACGCGCGAATCGACGCGGATCGGCAGGAATTCAACGACGCCGGCGGTTTCGCGCTGCCGACGATCTGGTTCGGGGACCAAGCGATCGTCGGCGCGCAGCCCGCGTCCGCGCTCGCGGGAGCGCTCGACCGCGCGCTCCGCCACGCCGGCAGTTAGAGCGATCCACCCGGCGCG
>DATHQY010000523.1:0-16069 GCA_035482215.1 Polyangiaceae bacterium
ATAGGGAGGGGAGGGTCGTTTCCCCTCTCTCTTTCGGGCGGCGTCAGACCGCGACGTCGAACGCGAGTGGCATGCGATTCGGAAAGGGCCCTTCGTAGTCGAGACTGGGCCTGTCGCCCGCGTACCCGAGATTCTCGAGAAGAAGGATCGGCTTCATCATCGCGGGAAGGACGAGCGCGTTGATATGCGCACCGAAGCAGGTGTGCATTCCGTGGCCGAAGTGGAGGTAGCGATCGAGCGGACGGTCCGCGAGAAACTCATCGGGCCTTTCGAAGGCCTCTCCGTCGAACATCGCCGAGATCGTGAGGGCTACGACTTGTGCGCCCTTCGCGATGCGCGTGGCTCGCGGAGTTCCCGCCGCGAGCACCGTGTCTTCGTGGCACGTGCGAAAGAGCGCGGGGTTGTGCGGATTGAATCGAAGCGCTTCCCACACGTGGGCGCGGATCCGCGCGTCGTCGCCCATCCGCGCGGCCCTCTGGGCCTCTGCGAGCGCCGCCGGCCGCCGCAGCAGCTGATCGAGCGCCTGCGCAAAGGCCTTCGACTGCGTGTCGACGGCTCCCACGATGACGCCCCCGATGTTGCGCACGACGAGATCGTCGTCGATCGTCGCGTCGGCGGCCTGCTCGCGAAGGAGCCGCCCGACGAAGTCGTCCGCCGCGTCCTCCCCCTTCGCGAGCGCGCGTTTGCGCTCCTGCACGAGACTCGTGAGATAGGGGCGTAGCGCGGCGCTCGCCGCCTCCGCGCGCTGGCTCACCGCCGCGTCGTCGGTCGGATTGAGGAAGATGTCCCAGAAGATGCTGCGCATCCACTGCTTCATCGTGTCGGGATCGGGCCCCGGGACGCCCAGGTAGCGCGCGACGAGACCGAGCGGCACGAGGTGCGAGTACTCGGCGACGCCATCGAGCTTCCCGCCGCGGGCGTGGGCGGCGCGAAGGAGCTCGCGGGTCTCGCTCTCGACGAGCGACAGGATGCGCGCTCCGTCGTCGTTGCGAACGGCGCGCCGGGCGATGCCCGCTTCGCGCTGGTACTGAGCCGTGTTCTCCATGCCCAAGAAGAACGCGCCCGTCGTGCGGTCCATCTTGTGCGCATACGTCTCCGTGACGCCGAAGTGCGCGTCGTCCGCGAGTACGGCGACGACGTCGTCGTAGCGAGAGACGAGCACGCGCTGATCGAGCGCCGCGATGGGCATGGCAGAACGCAGCGCCGCCGAAGCGGTGCGAAGCGCCTCGGGCGACCCGAGCCACCCGGCGATTTCGTTTTCGATATCGGTGATCCACTTCATCGCGCGCTCCTTCCGCCGGGTCGTGACGCGGCGGTCGTCAGGTGGGATCGATGTCGCCGTCGCCGATGAGGCGCAAGGCCGTCAGGCTCGGCATGAAGAAATAGTCACCTCCGCGCACCTCGACGAAGCGGGGCAATTGGGTGCAGAAAAACGGCGGCGCGGGGTCCTTCGCGCCGCTCATGACGACCATCCGCCCGTCGGGCGTCCCGTTGAGAGTGCGGTGGTTGCCCGAAATCGGGTCTTTGTCGTTTGCGAGACGAAAGTCGTTGCCGTAGTTCATCCACTGTTGTTGGACGAACTCGAACTGGCGGCGGATGCTCGCGTTCATCGCCATGAAGATGATGCCGTGATCGCCGTCGTCCTTGCGCTCCGTCGAGTCCCCGTAAGGCAGGCCGCGCCGGAGAATGCGCCGCCGGTTCGAAACGGCGCCCGGCGTTTCGAAGGCGCCCGTTACGCCGAATTCGAGCGCGCCGCGCGGATTGGCCCGCCGGATGTGGGCGCCCGCCGGGCAACGTCCACCGTCGATGTCTTTGGCATAGTCGAACGCCGTGAATTGCAGATTGAGATCGGCGAAGCGCTTCTTTGCCGCGTCGCGCGTCGCGGCGTCCGGCGCGGAGGCGATGGCCGCTCTCGCCGCCGCCCAGCGCGCCGCGAATTCGTCGGCCTCCTTCTCGCTCGGAAATGTCGCGAGCGGCGCGCCGTTGCGCCACCGCCCTACGAACTTCGCCGCGAGCGATTCCTTCCCGCCGGGGAACGCCGCGCCCAGGCGCTCGAGGTACGCGTCGAACGAGCCCACGTTCTGGTGGAGTTTCCGGTAGACCATGAACGTGCCGTTGCGCGCGAGGAGCGACGGCGTGGGCGCCTCGGGGGATTCGCAGGCCTCGTCCTTGTGGCCGAGAAGGAACTCGCCCGTCTCGAGCGGCTCCCATCCTTCGCGCGTCTCCGGAGGGGCCGTCGTCACCTTTCCTCCGCCCATCAGCGCGCCCTCGTGGGCCGTATTGCCCTTGAAGAAGGGATTGCTGATGCCATCCGTGTAGCCGAAGTGCTCGTGCGCTTGCGGCGTACCGTCGGGCCCGTAGAGCGCCGACGCTTCTTGGTAGGGCAGGTCGTCTTGCTTGCCCGGTCCGCGGTGGCCGCGAAGGATCTCGACGCCGGGCGCGGCCGCTTCGAGGAGCGCGACGATCGCTCGGTATTTCCCGTCGATGGCCTCCGTCGTCGAGGCGCTCAGCCAGACGAAAATATGGACTTCGGACTGCCAGATCGGGTCCCAGTTCGCGGGTTCGCTCGCACCGTCGTCGCCCAGGATGTCCATCCGCGCCTTCATTCCCATCGCGAACTCGTCAGGGAAGCTCTGGAGCGAGTCGCGCGGAACGCCGAGCTCGCGCAAGCCGTGGTACGTGAAGGCGATGTTCGTCGTGACGGCGGGCCGCGCGACGTTCGCCCCGTCCCGCCAGGGGGCCGAGGTCGTGACGCTCGGCACGAGAGAGCGCACGAACTGGCGGGCCTTCTCGGCCTCCTTCACTTGCAGAAAGAGATACCGCGCTTTGGGGTAGGCCGACCGGCCGTACCCTTTCAGAATGTTGCCCTGGATGTCGTGCGCGTCCAGAAGGCTCATGCCCGCACCTCCGCCGCGTCGAGCGTCGAGGCCCCGGCGCGCCAGGTCGGACCGGCGAGGTTCGACGGTTCGACTCGTTTGACGAAATCGGCGAACGCGCGCTGCAGGGCGTCGGCCTTCTCGCCTTGGTGATCCATCGCGAACTTCGCGAATTCTTGTTTCAAATAAAGTGCCTTCAGCTGTTCGGCGAGCGGCGCGTCGGTCGATCCGTTGAAATAGAACGTCGTCGTCAGCTGGCACTTCTCGATGAACGCGGCGAACGTGCGTCCGTCGCGAACGTCCTTGAATCCGACGCAGAACGCGAAGATCGAGGCGAGGGTCTCCTTCGCGTTGTCCCACAGGCCCGCGAGAAAGGGATCGAGGGGGCCGTGCAGATCGCAAACGAATACGAGGTATTTCGACCGCAGCCGGTCGAGCCGGGCGGGACTGCCCTGGTAGGTGAGCTCGTCGAGCACGAAGAGCCGGCACAAATAGAGATTCGGCACCCGCGCGAACGGGCTGTGCTCGTGAAGAGGCAGGTCCTTCAGCCGCTGCCGGATGACCGTCGCGACGGAGCGGTCCTGGTGAGCGTCGTTTTCCAGCGGGCAAATCGTCGTCAGCGCGTATGCGTCTCCGGCCTGGTTCGGCATGGGAGATCTCCTCTCGGGCGAGCGGGGAACGGCAGCGAACGGCAGGGGATCCGATCAAGTCCCGTGCGTGGTCGTGCGGCGATTCGACCGGTCGCCGTCCCGGCGCCTCTTGGCGATGGCTTCGGACGCGAGGCTCACGATCGGGCTCGCGTCCATTTGACTGAGGTCGTTCTGCAGACTCTTCAAGAGGCGGTTGTATTGCCCGAGGAACTCTTCGGGCGTCGCTCCGCGCGTCGAAGTCACGAACGCTTCGAGCGCGTCTTTCACTTTGTTCGCCGACTTCACGTCGTTCGAAGCGGCCATGGGATAAGCATTGTAATAATAGTCGGTCGTAATTTGATTGTGCTCGACGTACGCGTGGAAAGGGAGCTCGGGCACGGCCTTCGGCCAGCCGACGTTCTTGTACCAGAGGAGATCGAGCCCGCTCGGAATCGCCGCGGAGAACGAATCGACGTATTGCTCCCACGTTCCGTTGAAGTTGCTGAAGAAGAACATGTACGAGTAGACGGAGTCTTCGCCTTGGCCGTGCTCCTCGACGCGCGGAAACTCGTCCCCCCGTACGATGACCCATCGAGCATAATGAATCATCGATAACGTGAGGAGTCCCTGCAACCGCGATTTGAACAGCGGCGTCCCCACGAGCCAGAAGAATAACTTGTTGAGCGGGGCGAGATAGCCCCGAATCGGAGTCACGAGATTCATCGCGTACGCTTTTCCGGCGATGTTCGACATGCGATCTTCTCCTTCGCGCCTCTCCCTCGATGTCTCGGCCGGCGGGGCCGCCCGCGACCGTCCGTGGCGAGCGGAGCCCCCACCGAAAAGCGGCGTCGACCGTACCAGTGGCCTTTCACGCAGGCAATCACGGAACATTTCCTCGGATCCCGGAGACCCCGGCGCGCGCCGGGCCAGCGAACGCGTCCGGCCGCGACGAGTTGCGGGGACCCGCCGAGCGAGTGCCGCGTTTTGCTACGCGCTGTCTCGCAAGGCGGGAACGGGGGCGCGGTGCGCGCGCGGAGCGCCGACGGAGGGGGGGTGCGAGTCGAGCGTACCGCGAAGATGCAAGACACCGCGATTTGCTCCTTGCCTGCGCTCCATCCGGCGCATACTTGGGAAAAGGTGAACTCCGCGTCCATGTCGTCTCGAGCTGCCGGGCCGCCCGCACACACGAGCCGCGACTTCGAGACGGAGCTGCGCGAGCTTCGCGCGCAGGCGCTCGCCATGGGGGCGCGGTGCGAGCGGACCGTCATGGTCGCGCTCGAAGCGTTTCGGAGAGGCGACGCGCAAGCCCTCGCCGACGTGCAGACGCTCGACGCGCAGGTCGACCGCGACGAGATGGAGATTCACGCGCTCGTGCTCCGCATCCTCGCTCTGCGCCAGCCCGTGGCGGACGATCTGCGGTTTCTCGCGGCGGCGCTGCGCTTGATTACGGACCTCGAGCGGATTGGCGACGAGGCGGTCAACATCGCCGAGCGAGCGCTCGACCCCAACGGCCACGCGAAATCGCTCGTGCACGAGGAGCTCGAGTCGATGGCGGCCGAAGCGCAAGGGATGCTGCAGGGGGCTCTGCGCGCCTTCGTGGAGCGCGACCCGGACGGGGCAGAGCGCGTGCTCTTGTGCGATGACGTCGTCGACGGATATTGCGGGGCGATCATCGCGAAGATGACGCACTACATCGCGACCCATTCGGGGGACGTGCCGGCGGGGCTGCGCGTCGTCCGGGTCGCCAAATATCTCGAACGCATCGCCGACCATGCGACCAACGTCGCGGAAGAGGTCATCTTCATGGTGCGCGGGGACGACGTTCGGCACCGGAAAAGGGTGTAGACTGAACCGTCGGGATCGGCGGATCGCACGAAGCCCGTCGAGGGTTGAATTCAGATCATGCTGCTTGCGGAAAATACGGTCGTCGCGGGTCGCTTTCGGCTGATTTCGCTGCTCGGACGGGGCGGGATGGGGTCGGTCTGGCGTGCGACCCATCTCGGGCTCGACATCCCCTGCGCCGTCAAGTTCATCGAGGGCGACCTGGCAGCGGTGCCCGAGGCGCAGGCGCGTTTCGAGCGGGAGGCGAAAGCGGCAGCCCAGCTGCGGAGCCCGCACGTCGTGCAGATTCTCGATCACGGCGTCTTCGAAGGGACGCCGTACATCGCGATGGAGCTGCTCGAAGGGGAGGACGTGGGCAAGCGTCTCGCGCGCGTCGGCCGCCTTTCGGCGCGCGATCTGTTCACGATCATGAGCCAGGTGTGCCGCGCGCTGGCGAGAGCCCACGCCGTGGGGATCGTCCACCGGGACCTCAAGCCCGACAACATCTTCATCGTGAAAGACGACGATCGCGAGATCGTGAAGGTGCTCGACTTCGGTATCGCGAAGAGCCAATCGATGGACCTGTCGAGCGGCAGCAACACGCGGACCGGTGCGCTCCTCGGAACGCCTTACTACATGAGCCCCGAGCAAGCGCAGGGGATCAAGCAGGTCGACTTCCGGAGCGACCTCTGGGCGCTCGCGGTCATTTGCTTCCAGGCGCTCACGGGGCGACTTCCGTTCGAGAGCGATGCGCTCGGGGATCTGCTCGTGCGGATCATCGTGGCTCCCTTGCCCGTCCCCTCGCAGTTCGGCCCGGTCCCGCCGGGGTTCGATGCGTGGTGGGCGAAAGCTTCCTCGCGCGATCCGAGGGGCCGCTTCGATTCGGCCAAAGAGCTGAGTGATTCTCTCGCGCTCGTCTGCGGAGTGACGAATCCCGGACAGCCCATCGAACCCACGGCAGGCGCCGTGCGCGGTGCCGGTGGCGTCCCGACGGCGACGACGGGCGGCATCGGTTCGCCGATGGCGCGGACCATCGACCCGGTGATCCCGAAGAAGTCCATGGGGCCCGTGGCGGCGATCCTCGGCATCGTAGCGGGCGTCGCCGTTTTCGGCGGAGGGTTCGCGATTTGGCAGTCGCAGCGCATCGGGCCCGCCCAGGTGCAGGCGTCGGCTTCGTTGTCGGTCGCACGCAACCCCGCGGAGACCGCGCCGCCGAGCGTTGTGCCGCCGCCGGCCGCACCGAGCGCCTCGATTGCCACGGCGCCATCGATCGTTGCGCCGGAGCCGGAGAAGGCCGCCCCGAGCCCCAGCGCTTCGATCGCGGCGCCCGTGATGGAACCGGCGGCCGCCGCCTTGCCGCATGCCAATACGAAGCTCTCGGCGCCGCCGCCCGTCTCGCCCCCGCCCCCGGTCTCGCACCCGGCGACCCCCGCGCCCGCTCCGGCCCGTCCGCCCGCGCCGCCGAGCGAAGCCAGACCGGGGAAACCGGGTTACGACGTCGGCTTCTGAGTCGGTCGAATGCGAGGCCGCGAAGCGGCGAAATCTCGTACTATCCCCGTGCGGTTCTTAGCTACGCACTCCCCGGCCGAGGTCTCCACGATGCGAACCAGTCACTTGGCGTTTTCCGCGGCTTGCGCGCTGGTTTGCGCCTTGCCCGCACAGGCTTTCGCGCAGTCCGAAGCGGATCGAGCCACAGCGCGCTCGCTCGCCCAACAGGGGGAGGCGGCGTACGAAACGAAGGACTACAAGAAGAGCGAAGACGCCTTTCGTCGCGCGGACGCCCTTTATCACGCGCCGACGCTCTCCATCGGTCTGGCGCGCGCGCAAGTCGCGGAGGGCAAGTTCGTGGAGGCCTGGGAGAACTACAACCGGGTCATCCTCGAAGGCGTGACGACGACGCCGGCGTTCGCCAAGGCGCTGACGGACGCGAAAGCGGAGATTGGCGCCATCGAAGGGCGTCGCGCTCGCGTCACGATTGCGGTGACGGGCAGCGACGCGCCGAAAGTGACGATCGACGATCGGCCCATCAAGAGCGAAGCGCTCGGGATCGCGTTCTTCGTCGATCCGGGACCGCACACCATCGTGGCTTCCGCTGCGGGGTTCAATCCCGAGACGCGGACGTTCACGGCCACCGAAGGAAAGAGCGAGTCCGTCGCGATCCCGCTGACCGCCGCGCCGGTTGCGGCCGTGCCGCCCCCGGGGCTCGGAAGCGCGCCGCCGCCGAACAACCCGCCCGCTGCGGACACGGGAGCAGAAGCAACGCCGAATCACGTGCCCGCCTTCGTGGCATTCGGGGTCGGCGCGGCGGGTCTCGTCACCGGGATCATCACCGGCGTTCTCGCGATCGGCAAGCACGACGATCTGAGCAAGGCATGCATGAGCACCACGTGCGATCCGAGCCAGCAGTCGAACATCGACTCGTATCACACGCTCGGCATCGTCTCGACGGTCGGCTTCGTCGTCGCCGGCGTCGGCGCAGCCGCGGGCGTCACGCTGTGGGTTGCCATGCCGAAGACGAGCGCGCATGCATCGACGTCCGCGTGGATCGCGCCGTACGTGGCGCCCACCGGCGTGGGGGCTGTCGGGCAGTTCTGACGCGCGCGAGCCCCTTGAACGGAGCACGGACGTGCTTACGTTCCCGGACATGAACTATGCGAGGCCGCGTGCGCGGGTCGCGTCGTCCGACGCGGCGAACGATGCGCTGTGGGTGACGTATCGGTGGATGACGCTTGGGCTCGCCGTGACGGGCGCCACGGCGCTGTTGATCGCGAGCACGCCGGATGCAATCGGCTTTTTGCTGCACAACCCCATCCTGTTCTACGGGCTGATGTTCGCCGAGATTGGGCTTGTGGTGGCGTTCAGCAGCCTGGTCACGCGCGTCAGCACAGCCGCGGCGGCCGCGATGTTCTTCGGGTACGCCGCCTTGACGGGGGTGACCTTCTCTACCCTGTTTCTCGCCTACACGGCTTCGTCCATCGCGGCGACGTTCTTCGTCACCGCCGGTGCCTTCGCGGGGCTATCGATCTTTGGCGCCGCAACCCGAGCCGATTTGAGCGCGGTGGGCCGGTTCGGGATGTTCGCTCTGATCGGCCTCGTCTTGGCCTCGGTCGTGAACATCTTCTTGCACAGCAGCGGGCTCGATTGGCTCATCACGTTCGTGGGGGTGCTCTTGTTCGCAGCGCTGACCGCGTACGACACCCAGCGTCTGAAGGTGCTCTTTCAAAGCCAGACCACCACTGCGAACTTGCCCCTGGCCGGCGCCCTCACGCTGTATCTCGACTTCATCAACATGTTCTTGTTCCTTCTGCGCCTGTTCGGGGATCGCCGTCGAAACTGACCGCGCCTGCCCGCCCGAGAGGGCGGCGCCGCCGTTACGAGCCGCTGCCGCTCGGCTGATGCGGGGCCGCGGCGAAGGCTAGGGCGATGTCGCGGCGGCCGGCGCAGGGCCGGTCGTTCGCCAGAGCACTGCGGGCACGATCGACATACCGACGAAGACGCTGTACTCCCGCGACGACGGGAAGAACCCCGCGTCGCCTCCCGCGTCGAAAATCAGCCATTGGCGTGCCGCGTGGCTGATGGCGAACAGAACGCCCCCGTCGCGCGGCGCCACCGGGGCCGCGTTCGTGAAGTAGTATCCCTCGACCATCGCGCCGAACGGACCCGCAAGAGGCACCGAGAGCGCGAGCGCGGTGGACTCCTGCGGCAACGCGCTCGCGCGATCGAAGAGCCGCCATTCGTTGAGCCCGACGTTCCAATCTGCGTGCAGCGGGCCGAAGTCTTTCGTGATGTATGCCGTGAACAGCGCGTCGTACGTCGGGAGGTATCCGAGCTGCCCACTGGCCGTCGGCAGGTTGGCTTGCACGGAGAACGACACCGACGGTGCGAGCTCGCTCTGATCGACGAGATGAATCTTCACGACGAGCTCTGCGTCATCGAAGAAGCTCGACGGTGCATCCCCGCGCGACGCCGTGTAGCCGTTGCTTCCGGCTTGAACCTGCACCCACGGCGAGAGCGTCAGCTTCGCCAGAAACGGGAACGACCACTGCCGCGTGTTGGGACCGAGTTGCCGCACGAGGGCACCCGCTTCGATCTCGAACGTGCCCGGCGGAATGATATCCGCGGTGCATGCGATGGTCGGGCGGCACGGAAGCGTCTTATCCTCGGCGGGCCACTCGGCGGCCGTCGCGCGCCGCGAGAAACACGCCGCGGACGCGAGCGCCGCGGTGACGAGCACGAGTCGAAGACCGGGACGCGGGCGCAACGGCGCCTAGGACAGCACGAACCGACAGGTTCGAGAATTGGGCTGCAGCGTGCTGTCCGCGCCCGCGGTCAGGACCCGCCGTCTGCGGTCAGGACCCGCCGTCGGTCGAACTCCCGTCCGAAGTCGCGCCGCTGTCCGTAGTGGAACCTGCATCGGGGGCCGCGTCCTCGGGACTCGCGCCGTCCGACGTCGCGTCGGGACTCGCGCCGTCCCAGGCCGCATCCGCGGGGGTCCCAGCGTCGGAGGTCGTCGCGCTGTCCGAGGTGGCGCCGTCGGAGGTTGCACTGTCGGGCGTTTCGCTGCCGCCGTCGGCCCCGCCGTCCGTTTGGGTCGTCGCGTCGGGGTTGGCGCCCGCGTCGCCCGTCGGTGCCGGATTGCCGGTCGAATCGTCGCCGCAAGCCGCGGCGCTCAAAAGAACTGCGGCCGCGGCAACCCGTCCCAGGTGGATGAAAGAAAGGTGCGTTTTCATGCGGGCTGATGTACCAGTTTTCGCGCTGAGTACACCCAATTGTTGCAATAGGTACCTGCGTTTTGTCACGGTGAGCGGAGCGTGAACGCTGGCGGTGGTCGGCGGGAAACCGCACCGAAACCAACGGGCCCCGGTCCAACGCGTTTTGGCGCGTGCGACCGGAAGCCTCGTCTGGTACGAGCGGCTGTCATCCATGCACAAGGCCCTGATCTTCATTCACCTCGTCGGGTTCGCGGCCTTCCTCGGTGCCGCCTTCGCGCAGCAGCAGTTCGTGGCGCGATCGACGGCGCAGGGCATCGCTCCGGACGTTCGGGACGAGTACGAGCAGCTTGCCGCGGCGATCGTGACGAAGATCGAGTTGCCCGCGCTCTTCGTGCAAGTCGGCGTCGGCATTTGCTTTCTGCTCATGACGCCGATGTGGCTCACGCAAGGTTGGATGCACGCGAAGCTGACCTGCGTGGTCGTGTTGCTCGTCCTTTCGCACCTCGAGATGTTCAACGCGCGCAAGATCGTCAAGGCGCGCGCCGATCGGGGAGATGCGGCCGAGACCGAGATCGCGGCCCGCAAGAAGCGCCACGGGATGCTCGGCACGATCGGCACGCTCGCCGTCGTCGTGCTGATCGCGATGGTCGCCTACGGCACGGGCTGACGGCTCGAGCCGAAGTCTTTTGACCGGCACGGTCAAAGGACGGATGCGACCCCACCTGGGTCAAGCGCGGGGAGGCGCGAGATTGCCGATGTGCAAGCCGCACTCGCGCTTCGTCGACTCCTCCCACCACCACCGTCCGGCGCGTTCGTGCTCGCCCGGAAGGATGGCGCGCGTGCACGGTTCGCACCCGATCGAGACGAAACCGCGCTCGTGGAGTGGATTGAACGGAATGGCGTTCTCGCGAATGAACTGCCAGGTCTGCCCCGAGGTCCACTCGAACAGAGGATTGAGCTTCACGAGCACCCCGGCCACGCCTGAAAAGGTGCGATCTTGTTCGATGGGGGCGATGTCTCCGCGCGTCGCGGGGCTCTGATCCCGTCGCTGGCCGGTGGCCCAGGCGCGGAGCGAAGCGAGCGTGCGGCGCAGGGGCTCCACTTTGCGAATGCCGCAGCATTCTTCGTGGCCGTCCTCGTAGAAGCTGAAGAGCCCTTTCTTACGCACGAGCGCCTGCACGGTCTCGGCTTGCGGCGAGATCAGCGCCACTTCGATTCGGTAGCGCTTTCGAACCGTCTCGACGAAGCGATAAGTCTCCGGGTGAAGGCGGCCCGTGTCGAGGCAGAACACCGAGAAGGGAAGACCCAGCTCGCTCGCCATGTGAACGAGCACGACGTCTTCCGCCCCGCTGAAGGCAATTCCGAGCGAGGCTCCGAATCGCTCGACGCCCCAGCGAAGAATCTCGGCGGGGTGGTGCCCCGCGAGCTCGCGTGCCGCGGCGTTCACTTCTTCCTCGCTCACCGGCGCCTGCGCAGCCGCCGTCGGCGCGGGTCCGGCCGAGCTGGTGGACGCCAAGCGTTCCTGCACGAGCTTCAGCACACTCTCGTAGATCACGGCCCGGTCGTCGGCGTCGCGCACGATGAAGAACGGCGCGGCGTGCACTCCGTACTGGGCG
Source organism: Polyangiaceae bacterium (assembly GCA_035482215.1). Lineage (GTDB taxonomy): Bacteria > Myxococcota_A > Polyangia > Polyangiales > Polyangiaceae > Palsa-1150. The sequence continues at coordinate 11,655 of DATHQY010000523.1, forward strand.
GCGAGACGCATCCCCGGGGAACTCGGGTCCGCCTCGTCCGCGACGACGACCTCGTCGATCTGTGCCCAGAGTCCGCGACTACGAAGCAACTCCTCGGCTTGCGCGCACTTGCGGCACGGCTCTCCGTTCGCGAGGCGCTTCTTGACCATCGTGATGTGCATGCTGTCGAACACGAACCATAGCCATCCGTCCGCCCGCGCGCCTCAAGGCTCTTCGGGGCTCTTCGCGAAAGCCTTCGCATAGGCTTCGTAGAGAGGTACGTCCCCGTTCGCGCGGATCTGCCGGTCCTCGTAGGGCGCGGCGACGCGCCGATAGAACTCGTCGCCAATGTTCTTGAAAACGCCGGTCAGCGTCGCGATGGCGCCGTACCGGAGGCGCCCGAAGCGCCCTTCGACCACTTGCATGGCGACCGACGTGCACGCGTAGTTGAGCAAGCCGGCGAATGCCGTTTCTTCGGGCATCGATCGTGTGAGCTCGACGATGGCCTGCGAAAGCGCCCGAACGGCGGGGTCCAGCGCGCTGCGATGTTCGGGCTTCACGTAGGGCATGGGCCCTCGCGTAGCGCAGTTACGCCCCGGCGACACGTTCTCGGCGACGCGACGGGCGCGCCGCGAACGCGGAAGGACCTACGGCAACCCGGTCAGATACTCCTTGGGGGTGACGCCGAGCAGGTTGCGGAAGACGCGGTGGAACTGCGCGTAGCTGCCGAATCCCGCTTCGAGGGCGGCGGCGAGGAGGTTGCGACCGTCGCGCTCGACGAGGCTCAAGAAGCGCTCGACCCGGATTCGATTCCGGTAGTCGAGGAGCGACACGCCCACCTGCGCGCGGAAGTGCTTGGCCAACGTGCGCGGCGTCATGTGGGTGGCGCGGGCGAGCGCCGTCGAGGAGAGCGCCGTGTCGGCACGCATCAATTGCATCGCGCCGGCCACGGCCTTCGAGAGCGTGGGCCCGCGGGATCCGCGCCCGCTCGGGGCACCGCTCGCTCCCGCCGACAAAGCGGGCGACCACGGGACCGCGCTCGCGTCGTGCCGTTTGAGCTCCAGCAGATTGCTCAAGATCGTCGCCAGGACGGCCAGCTGCACATGCTTGCTGTCGTCGATGGCACTCTGCGAGAGCGCTGCGTCGGTCGTGAAAAGACCCGAGGCCCCGCTCCGCGAGCACACCGGCGTGAGGGCGTTCCAGCCCCGCCCGACGACGATCGTGCGCCCGTCGACCTGCGCCATGAGGGGCACGTCCTTCAGAACGAGCCACCGGCTGACGCCGGCGCAGGCGCGCGCGATCGCGTCGCGATGCGAGTCGCCCGTCGCAAACACGATGTCGCGCTCGTCGGTCGTCTCACCGCGAAGGCCGGTTCCGAACGTGCCGTAAAGCTGATCGTCCTCGCCGAACAAGAAGAGCGCGACGCGTTCGAGCCCGAGGCGGTCTCGCGCGAGTTCGACGACGCGCCGCGCGATCGTGTCGGGGTCGCGGTAGCTCGACAGCTCGTCGGCCGCGGCCAGGACGGAGACCACGCCCTGCGACGCCTTTCGCTCGAACGTGAAATGGAGCAGCGAACCAATGACGATCGGCCAATCCACCCGGCGCATCCCCGTCCGCCTCCCCGCCGTCATGCCCCGGTAAGCCTACCGCGGCGTCGTCGGCTCCATCGAGTGCGCGCGCACGCCGCGCTACGTCCGCCTTCAGAGCGGGGGATCCGCGTTCTTCGCCAGCTCGACGAAGTACGCGTCGAACCAGGACCCGGCGCCCGGCGCGTTCTCGGCGCTGTCCGGCGCGCCCGGGCCGCCGCAATTGGGGTCGTAACCCGGTTGCCCGGCGTCCGATGCACCGTCGGATTCGCCCGGCGGCTTGACCCAGAAGTACGCGTCGACGAGCGGCGCCGGGCTTGCCGTCGGACGGCTTCCGAGTCCGGCGCTCCGCACGTTGCACCAACTTCCCGCGTGGGTCCGGAGGTGGCTTCGGCCATTGCGGCTCGTGTCGATGACGAAGGCCTTGCCGCCGATGCCCGCGGCCGTCAGCGATTCGTCGAGCAAGTGCACGTAATCGAGCTCGCCTTTGGCGGGATCGGACGGCTCGAGCGCCGCAAGGTCCCCGGACCCGAGCGTGTCGTAGTTCGAGACGTTGGTCACGAATCCGCGAATCTTGTCGGCGCCGCCCGCCGCGGAGAGAACCTCCGCGACGATGCGAACGAACTCCTCGCGGTTCTTGGTCCACCCGAGCCAGCCCGCATGCGCCGCGTCGAGATAGAGCGTCACGTTCGGCATGGCCAGCGTTCGGATCGCATAGGCGAGGGAGCTCTTGTAGACGCGTTCGGCGTCATGGCACTTCGCGATGCCCTTGTTCGTGGCGAGGTTCGCGAGCGAATCGGGTTCGAGGAAGACGACGATCCGCGACGCGCGGTGAGCGGCGAAGGAGGCGGCCATCTTGTCGATGATCTCTCGCTCGTAGCGTCGTTCGCCTCCGCTCGTGCTCGCGAGATCGCCCGCGGAGGCCTTCGCGCTGCAATCGCGGTCAGGCAGGTCGTAAACCGCGAAGGCCGTCAAGACCGGTGCCTTCGCCGACTGCTCCTCGCGGCGTGCCGCGTCCAGCGCCGGAGCGACCTTGGCGACGTCGCCCACGGAGCTGACCCATAGCGCCGTCGCGTAGGTTTCGACCTTGCGGAGTCGATCGGCCTCGGAGGGGTGTGCCTTTGCCGTCCGCTCGACGTTGGCGGCGTAGTTCGGGCTCGCCGCGAATGTGGCACCGGCGAAGGGATTGCCGTCGGGGGACGGCGGCGCGATCGCGGCGGGCGCGGCGAGGGCTGCCGCCGGTTGTGGAGGCGGAAGCGAATCGGCAGCGCGGACCTCCAGGACCGACGCGGAGGGGCCGGCGGCCCCGCATGCGGGGACCATGCAACCGACCGTGAGGAGCACGATGAACCGGGAGAATCGAATGTCGTCCATGCAGCCATCATCGCTGCCGGGCATCGTTCCCTCTTCTCACTATTGCCCGATCGTCTCTCGTTTCGGACGCGCGCCGGCCGTTTCGAGAGCTGCCTCCGCGATGGGCTCCGGGCGATGGGCGACGGGCACCAGCATGAGCCCCAGCGCCACGATCGCGAAGAGCTCGCACGCGTCGAAGACGGCGCGGTACCCGAACCGCCATGCGAGCACGGAAAAGAGAAAGTAGCCCGCCGTCGAGCCGATGCGCGTCGCGTTGGCGTACAGGTTGGTCGCCGTTCCGGGATGATGGGGAAGGTGGCTCTGGAAATACGTGATCGCCACGCCCGATATGACGGCGGTCGCCGCCGCGGAAAGGCTCTGCGCGAGGTAGACGTGCCACGGCGACGTCGCGAGGGTGAGCGACAGGTAATACGCAAGGCTGAACACCATCCCCACGCGAATGATGCGCTCGGCCGGATAGCGTGTGGCGAGCCATCCGAAGAGGAGCATGAAGGGCAGCTCGAAGATCGGAGCGACGCTGTAGGCGGTTCCGACGTCCGCTGCGGTTCCACGAAGAACGTCCGTGATGAGGAGCGGCAAGTTCATCATGCCGATCGTCGTCGACGCGGTGATGAGGACGAACGCGGCGAAGTGCGCGAGAAGGTCGCCCCGCGCGAAGAGCCGCAAGAGCGAGGCCGACGGTCCCGCGTGCGTTCGCGGTTTCCGCGGCGGATTTGCAGGCACGGAGAACCACACGACCGCGGCGAGGAGCGCGAAGTTCAGGGCAGCCCCTAGAAACAGACCGCGATACGAAAACCGGATCATGACGGCCGCGGCGATCGCGGGGCCCACCGTCCAGGCAAGGGCGATGAACATGCGGAAGAAGTTGATGTAAAATGCATTCTCCGCGGCGGGCACGTTCGATTCCGCGAGGAGTTCGCGCGCGTAGGCGAAGAGCTGCGAGAACGTGATCGAAGACACGCCGAGGACGACCGTCCCGACGAAGAGCAACGGCCAGAAGCCGCGGAAATACGCGTAGCCGGCGTACCCGAGCGCGCCGGCGACGCTCCCGGCGAGGAGGACCGTGCGGCGGCTCATGCGCGTGTCGGAGTAGTGCGCGAGCGTCGTGGCGATCGCGATGCCGGCGAGCGCGTTGCACGTCATGAACGCGCCGAACGCCGCAAGGCTCATCTTCGCCTCGATCGTTCCGAACATCGACATGAACGGTTGCACGAACGACATCGCGAAGCCGAGCAGGAGGTTCATCCACACGAGGCGCCGGTAGGCCGATTGGGCGTAGAGGCGGGACACGGGCCGGAGGTGTTCCGCGAGGCGCTGCATGGATCGTCGGAGCTTTACAGGCCGCCGCCGTGAAAACAAAGTCCGCGGGCCTCCTCGCGGCAATCCACATGGCTCCGTGCGCCGAGCGTCAATCGCCGTCCGCCGGGACGAGGCGATAGCCGACGCCGAGGGCGGTGAGGAGGCGCCGCGGTTGCG
>DATHQY010000524.1:0-4470 GCA_035482215.1 Polyangiaceae bacterium
GCTGTCGGGGTACGTGGCCGCGAAGTCGTACGGGTGGGATCCGAACGAGACGTTCGGGTACGAGATTCAGGTCACGGGCGGGACCGCCGCGCCGACGAACAAGATCTACTTCTGAAGGAGCTCGATCGGTCTCCAGCGAGCGCCTGCCTCGGGCAAACGGCGGACAGCTCTCGGGTGGACGCTTCGGGCATCGCTGCGCACTGGCCGCGAGCATCGCTGCGCACGCCGCACGCGGCTCATCGAAGGAGCGGCGTCTCGGACCGGGAGAGCGTGACTCCGCCAAGCGTTCCGGCGAGCGCTCTCGCGGAAAGCGGTGTTGATCACGGACGGAGCACGATGCGGCTCGGGGTAGGCCGTCGCGCTCTGCTCGTCCCGTACAAGGGTCACGCGGAGAGCACCGGTGCCCCGCGTGTGCAGAGTCGTGCTCGCCTTCAGCCAAGTCGTGATCGGACGCAGAGCATTTGCGCTCCGCGGTTTCCAAGTCGCGCGCAGCGCGTGCGAACGAGCTCCTTCGACGTCCGCGTCGGCGCTCCGGCCATGAGACCTGCAGCTCGCGAGGCGCGGAACGGTGTTCAACGCGTGCGAACGAGCGCCCGCGGTGTGGCAAGTGGCGGTCAACGCGTGCGAACGAGCGCCCGCGGTGTGGGAAGTGGCGCTTCGCGCGTGGGAACGAGCGCACGCGATGTGGGAAGTGGCGCTCAGTGCGTGCGGACGAGCGCCCGCCGTATAGGAAGTGGCGCTCGGCGCATCCGGACACGCGCACGCCGTATAGGAAGTGGCGCTCGGCGCTGGCGGACACGCGCACGCCGTGTGGGAAGTGGCGCTCGGCGCGTGCGGACGAGCGCACGCGCGGTGTGTCGCGTGGCCCTGGGGTGTCTCGGAAATTCTGTGCGCTCGCGAACGACCGCCCGGCCGTGCAAGGGTGGGGCGCGATGGAGCTCGCGATCGCCGACTGGACCTTCGCCGATGCCTCGAGGTTCATGGCCGCGGAATGGCCGGCGTACGATGTCCCGCTCGGCATCGATGGGTCACGCCGGCAGGAGATTGTGCGGGTCGGAACGCGAGGCGTTCCCGTGGGGGTTGCGTGCGGAGTCGCGATTGTCGGTCCGCGGCGAGCTCAAACAGCTTCTCGCGCGGCCGTTCTGCGAGCGGCACGGGTATGCGGTCGCGGCGACGCTCACGGAGGATCGTTTTGGGCGAGATTGGTACATCATGGAAAATGCCTCATGCCAGCCAGTGGTGCCGCCTCGGCGCGGATGGGCTGACGGTGGGCCTCGGAGGCAGGCGATGCTGAAATCCATCTGCGTGTTTGCTGGGTCGAGCCTCGGCGCGGCCCCGGAGTTTGCCGGCGCCGCGCGGGCGCTCGGGCGTGAGATTGCGCGCCGGGGCTCGCGGCTCGTGTACGGCGGCGCGCGAACAGGCCTGATGGGCGTGGTCGCCGAGGCGGCGCTGGCGGCGAACGGCCAGGTGGTCGGGGTCATGCCCGCGCTCCTCGTGGACCGCGAAGTGGCCCATCGCGGTCTGTCGGAGCTGATCGTCGTCGGCTCGATGCACGAGCGCAAAGAAACCATGGCGCGCCTTTCGGACGGCTTCGCGGCGCTCCCGGGTGGTTTCGGCACTCTCGACGAGTTTTTCGAGGCGTTGACGTGGGCGCAACTCGGCCTGCACGACAAGCCGTGCGGGCTCCTCGACATCGGCGGCTACTACCAGTCGTTGCTCGCATTCATGGACCGCGCCCTGGCCGAGGGGTTCGTCAAGGAGCCGTATCGTTCGCGGGTGCTGGTCGCGACGGATCCGGCCGCGCTTTTGGACCAGTTCGAGAGCGGCGCCGGTCGCGGAGAGGCGACGACGCCGCTCCGAACCTCCCGTTCATAGGGCCGTGAGGCCAGCGGAATCGCGCGCTGAATCGTGAAGAGCGCGCTTCGCACGTTCACCGCGAACAGGCGGTCGAAGTGCTTGGGCGTGACGTCCGCGGCGAGCATCCGCTCCGCGATCCCCGCGTTTGCGCCGACCCGAACGCGAGTCTCGTGCGCCTTCTGGACGCGCCGCGCGAAGCCTGGTCCGACCTCTGGCTGCTCACGCATCGCGATCTCCGTCCCGCGGCGCGCATTCGAGCGGTGCTGTCGGCGCTGCGCGACGTCCTCCGCGCCGAGCGACCGCGGCTCGAGGAGAGACCCGTCCGCGTCAGGCGTAGCCCCGCGCCGGTCCGTGACTTTGTTGGCGTGTCTACTATAGTGGAGCGACGAAAAGTCCCCGGCCCCTCGGTAGGAGTCCCCATGAGCGCCATCCGTGATCAGGTCCTATCCGCGAACGCACGCTATGCCGCGTCCTTCGGCGAGAAGTCCAAGCTCGCGCTGCCGCCGGCGCGTGGCTTCGCGATCCTCACGTGCATGGACGCGCGCATCGATCCGGCGAAGGCGACGGGCCTCGCCGAGGGAGACGCGCACGTCGTGCGAAACGCGGGGGGGCGTGCCACACGAATTGCGGCATGCAGCTCTTCACGGACGCCGTGATGCGCGACCTCTTGAGCAAGAGCCCCGAGACTGCGTCGTACGACGGCAAGGAGTGGCGTGATCCCGGCGGTCGTGGATCGACCGAGGGCGAGTACGTCGATTGGCTGACGATTCAGAACCAGGAGGCGAGTGTGGTCGCTGACGTCGCGCGCATCCGCCGGCATCCGCTCGTGCCGTCCGCGATTCCGATTTACGGCTACGTGTATCAGGTGGAGACCGGCCGCCTCGTCGAGGTTCCCGCCGCGACGGACATCGGACGGGCGCGCGTCGCGCCATGACGTTTACGCCCGGCAGCGCGCTCCTCGGAGGTGCGCTCATCGGCCTCAGCGCCTCCGGACTTCTCGCGCTCGCCGGTCGCGTGGCCGGCATCAGCGGAATCGTGGGCGGTCTCCTTTGGCCGCGCCGAGGGGGGACCGCATGGCGCGCCGCGTTCTTTGCCGGATTGCTCATCGGGGGTCTGCTCGTTCGGGAGTGGGCCCCTGCCGTATTCGCGCCGCGTGCACCGGCGGCGCCCGCGCTCGCGCTGGCTGTCGCGGGCCTGATGGTCGGCTTCGGCACGCAGCTCGGCGGAGGGTGCACGAGCGGTCACGGCGTCTGCGGTCTGAGTCGCGGTTCTCTTCGATCGGCCGTGGCGGTCCTCGTGTTCATGACGACCGGTGCTTTGGCGGTCTTCGTGAGCCGCCATGTCCTTCCGAGGCTCGGATGAAATCGGTCGCCGTCGCTTTCTTCGCGGGGATTCTTTTTGCGATCGGTCTTTGCGTGTCGGGCATGACGGATCCCGCCAAGGTGCTGGGTTTTCTCGACGTCGGAGGCTCCTGGGATCCGAGCTTGGCGTTCGTGATGGCCGGGGCGGTCGGCGTGCACGCGATCGCCGCGCGCCTGGCGCTTCGTGCATCGCGGCCCGTTTGGTCGGATCGTTACTCCCTTCCGACGCGTCGTGCGGTCGATCTTCCCCTGATCGCGGGGGCCGCCATCTTCGGTCTCGGATGGGGGATTGCCGGCTATTGTCCGGGGCCGGCGGTCGTGAACCTCGTGGCCCCTTCGCCAGGACTGGCGACGTTCGTGCTCGCCATGGCCCTGGGAACCATTGCGCTTCCGCTCTCCCGTGCGGGAATGCGTCTCATAAAACAGACTGTGGGGGTCAACCGCGAACCCGGAGGGGCCGCCGGCGCCGCACGCCGAACCGCGCCCTGAAGCGACGAAGGGCACCGCCCTCGGCGATCCTCGCGCGCTCGTCTTCTACGGGCTGGAGCTCGCGCCTCACTCCGCCCTCGGCGTGGAGCGCCGGAGACCGGTGGAGGGGAGAACGTGCTCGTCGTCGAAGGTCGCTTGGCGCTGTCCTTCGGAGAGGTCCGTTACGAGCTCGCCGCCGGCGATGTCCTGTTCTTCGAGGCAGACGCTCCCTACGAGTATCGCAACGAAGGCGCCACGCCCGTACGCATGTACGTGGTGATGACGCACGAGCGCGCCCGTCACTGGCAGTACGTGTAGACCTCCGGAGCCGACGAAGGGGCGGGGTGGCGGCGATCGCCGCGGTCGCCACCCGGAGCCCTCCGTTCGCGTCGATCAAAGCTCCGCGTATTGCGGTTCGTCCGCAATCAGGATTCGCTCGAGCACACGCGGAAAATCGCCGTAGTTGCGCACCGCGTAGTGCACGGCCGCGCGGTTGTCCCAGAACGCCACCGAGTTGGGGCGCCAGCTGAAGCGAACCTGGTGCTCGGGCTTCTGGTACTGGGCGAGAACGATTTGCAGGAGCTCCCGGCTCTCCTGGAGATCGACCCCGATGATGTGAGGGCGCTGCGTGAAGTTGACCCAGAGGACCTTCGCCCCGGTTTCGCGATGGGTGCGTACGACCGGATGGGCCACGATCGGATAATCGAGGCCGACGCGATTGAGCGCGGGGCGAAAATCGTGTGTGACGTGCCGGTCCGCGAGGCGCGCCTTCACGTCCTCGGGG
>DATHQY010000525.1:0-4436 GCA_035482215.1 Polyangiaceae bacterium
GGTCGTCATGGACCGTTCTTATACGACGCGCACGACGCAAAGCGCGATCGCGCGTCTCGATGCGTCACTGGGCTCGAGTTCAGCGACCGCGCAGGCGAATCCATAGCGTCGCCATGGCGATCGCCAACGCGGAGAACCCGAATCCCGACGCGAGGTCTCCGCCCGGTGTCGAGCAGCCGCAGCCGCCGGCCGATGTCGGCTGCCGCGGCACCGCCCCGTTCGTCGCCGTCTCCGGACCGCTGTCCCCGTTTTCGCTGGGGTTCGCATCCGTATTTGGCCGCGGCTTGCGTCCGCGACGGGTCCGCTGTCCCCGCCCGCAGGTTGACCACCATCCGCGGGCGGCGCTTGGCCGGGCCCCGCGTCCGGAGAGGCGCCATTGCCGGTCGTCTCCGCGTCGCCTCCCATTCCACTCGAGCCGCCGTCGCTCGCAAGCGCCCCCGCGTCCTGCGGCGTGGGCCCCCCTTCCGGCAAAAGGATGGGAGTGCCGCCGTCGCATGCTCCCCCCACCGCGTAGTCCGATCCGTAGTCCATGATCGGGCCTTCGAGCGCGTAGTCGATGGCCTGCGCGATAGCCCCGTGGCCCTGCATGTTGGGGTAGACGCTGACCCTGTTGGTGTTCGGATCCACGAAATACTCAGGGCGCTGCGCCGTCGCCCCGTACACGTCGATGACCGGCGAACCTTTTTCGCCCGCGACCTGACGGATGATGGGAATGATCTGATAACGGAGAATGCAATCGTCGGGATCGGTCGGCCCGGCAACCGGCGCGTAAATCACGGGCGGCAGCACGGAATAGACGAGCGGCTGAGGGGTGAGATTCGCGAAGTGGTCAATCATGGCGGCGTAATCGCTCGCAAACTGCGCGGCAGGTTCAGCGCGAGCGCCGCCGCGGCCGCCCGCCGCAGGGAACTTCCCATACTTCGTTAGGGGTCGCGTACTCGCGGATGCTTCAACCCGGACGAACCGCGCTACCGCGAAAGACGCGCGGCGAGGTGCAACGCCGCCTTCATGCCGCGCGCGTCGGCGGTGCCCTTGCCGGCGCGGTCGTACGCGGTGCCGTGGTCGACGCTCGTCCGAATGATGGGCAGGCCCAACGAGACATTCACCGCGTCCCCGAATCCCGTCAGCTTCATCGGGATCGTGGCCTGGTCGTGGTACATGGCGACGACGCCGTCCCACACGCGCTCGTGCCCGCGCGCTTGCGCGAGGCGGAAGGCGCTCTCGGCGGCGACCGGGCCGTCGATCGTCGCGCGAATTCCCGCGTCCTTCAGGCGCTGGCGGGCTCCGGCGATTCCCGGCGCGATCCGCGTGCGTTCTTCACGCCCGAGGAGGCCGCCTTCGCCCGCATGCGGATTGAGCGCAGCCACGGCCACGCGCGGCACGCCCCCCTTGGTCCCGTTGGCCAGCCGCGAAAGGAGCCATGCCAGCCAGAACGTCGCGCGCCCGACGAGCGCGGGGGTCACCGCCCTGGGTACGCGCGCGAGGGGCACGTGCGTCGTCGCAAGGGACGTCACGAGCGCGGGCGACCAGAAGGCCATCACGACTTCGCGCGCCCCGAGCCGTTTCTGCAGGTGCTCGGTGTGCCCCAAGAAATCCGCCGACCCCGGCGCTTTCGACGACGCGATCGCCTCTTTGCTCACCGGGCCCGTGACGAGACCGCCGGCTCGGCCCGCGGCGACGGCGTCACAGGCCGCGTCGATCCACGCGAGCTGCGCGGCGCCCGAGCCCGCCGTCGGCTTGCCCGGCTTGCGATCGCGTGCGGCGAGATCGCGGCCCGGCTGCCACACGGCGATGCTCTTGCCCCCCCGCGGGAGGGCGAAGCCCTCTTCCGGCGAATCGACCCGAACGATGCGCGCGGGATCGATGCCTCGCGCGTCGGCGGCGGCCACGGCAGCGCCGACGTCGCCGACCAGAACCACGCGCGCCTTCCGTTCCTCGGAGGCGGCCACGACGCTGACTTCAGGTCCGATTCCGCTCGGGCAGCCCATGCTGACCAGAGCCCGAAACGCGGTCACCGCGACGGCTTTCCGGCGTCGCTCGGAGCCCGGAGCTTGTAGCCGGCGCCGCGCAGCGTCTCGAGCGGCAGCGCGTCCCCCAGCTTGGCGCGCAGGCGCCGCACGTGGATGTCCACGGTGCGCGCGCCGCCTTCGTAACGGCTGCCCCACACGCGCGCGAGCAGCGTCTCGCGCGAGAAGACCCGCCCGCGGTTCGACGCGAGGAAGCCGAGCAATGCGAATTCCTTGGCCGTCAGCGTGACCCGCCGTCCGTCGACGCTGACTTCGTGTGCGGCGCGATCGACCACGAGCGCCCCGATCTTCAGGCGCTCCTCCGTCGCGAATTCGCTGCGGCTCCACTCGAGGGCGCGAATGCGCGCATAGAGCTCCGCCGGGACGCAGGGCATCACGATGAAGTCGTCGAACCCGCTCGCGGGGTCGAAGCTCGTGATCTGGCGCGGCGGCAACGTCAGAATCGTGGACGTTTCGCTGAGTTCGGGGACTTTTCGCGCCGCGCGGAGCGCCGCCGACGCGAGGTCCGGCCGCTCGCCAGCCTCGAAGACCATCGCGCGCACATCGCCGCCGACGCGCGTCTCTTCGACGATGCTCACGAAATCGTCCCAGAGGTCCAGCGTTCGTACCTCCGACCCCAGCTGGCGGAGCATCGCGGCTGCTCCCTCCGAGCCGTCCACCAAAGCACGGTGGCCCACGACAAGCACGAATGACCCAGTTTTACCCACAGGCAATGATTGGCCTTAATATCGTGCGCGATGCGCTGCGTCGAGTCCTCATGCGTAACGGGCGCGCGATTTGCTGCGCGACGCGGCTCCCCAGCGCCGCCGGCTCGCCGCCGCCCGCGCCTGCCCGTCAGCCGACGCGCGTCCCGCCGACCGTGATCGCCGCGATCTTGATCGTCGGGCAACCGACTCCGACCGGAACGCTTTGCCCGTCTTTGCCGCACGTCCAGATGCCGTCGCTGACTTCGACGTCGTCGCCGAGCATCGTCACTTTGCGGAGCACATCGGGCCCGTTGCCGATCAAGTTCACGCCTTTGAGGGGCGCCGTGATCTTGCCGTCTTCGACGAGATAGCTTTCGGTCAGCGAGAAGACGAAGTCGCCGTTCGCGATGTCGACCTGCCCGCCTCCGAACTTCTTCGCGTAGACCCCGCGTTTGACGCTCTTCAGGATCTCCTCGGGTCCGTGGGGGCCCGCCAAGAGGATCGTGTTCGTCATCCGGGGCATCGGCGCGCACGCGAAGCTCTCGCGCCGCCCGTTGCCGCTCGGCGACAGCCCGAAGTGCTTCGCGCTCAGCCGGTCGTGCAGGTACCCGACCAGCTGGCCGTTCTCGATGAGCACCGAACGGCGTGGCTCGTTGCCCTCGTCGTCCACGTTGATCGTCCCGCGGTTCTGTACCAGCGTCGCGTCGTCGACGACGGTGCAGAGCTGGCTCGCCACTTCGGAGCCGATCTTGCCGGAGTAGTTGCTCGTGCCCTTGCGGTTGAAATCGGCCTCGAGGCCGTGCCCCACGGCCTCGTGGAGCAGAATCCCGCTGTCGCCCGGCGCGAGCACGACCTCCATCTGCCCCGCCGGCGCCTCCTGCGCGTCCAGCATGATGATCGCCTGCCGTGCCGCCTCGCGCGCGTGCCACTCGGGGCTCTTGCCCTCGAAGTACGCGATGCTCGTTCGGCCGCCGCCGCCGCTCGAACCCTCCTGGCGCTTGCCGCCCCGCTCCGCGATCGCCCGCACGCCGAACCGCAGAAGCGGCTGGGTGTCGCGCGTCATCGTGCCGTGGCTCGTGACGACGAGGATCTCTCGAATCTCCTCGGAAAGACTGGCTTCTGCCTTCACGATGCGCGGGTCGTACGCGTGGGCCGCGGCAGCCGCGCGCTCGAGCAGCCGGCGCTTTTCGATCCCCGGCACATCGAGCGACACCTGCGGCAACTCGTAGCGGCGGGGCAGCGTCGCGAGCTCGGCGCGAATCGGCGTGACCGTCCCGCCGCCGCTCGCGATCTGGGCCGCCGTGTCCGCGGCGCGCGCCATCGCGTCCCAGTCGAGCCGCTCGACGTACGCGTACCCGGTCGCGTCGCCCTTCTGGACGCGAACGCCGAGCCCGAGCGACACCCCGCGCGACGCGCTCTTCAGGATGCCTTCGTCGAAGACGAAACCGGCCGCGGCCCGGTACTCGAAGAAGAGGTCTGCGTAATCGCCGCCGCGTGCGAGAGCGACGGCGAGGAGCTTCTCCGCGATGGCGGCGTCGATCGGCGCCGAGCCGGACTCGCCGAAGGGAGCGCGGTAGAGGTGCGATTGCGTGACGGGCATGACGGACGATGCCGTCGAAGAGCCGGTGGCCATGGGGTTTCCAAACGTAAGTGCTGCCAAGGGGCGCGTCGAGGGCCCGGCGCCGGGACACCGCTAGGACAACCGTCTCTTGTCCTGGCGTCT
>DATHQY010000526.1:0-4032 GCA_035482215.1 Polyangiaceae bacterium
TTGCGTTCGTGCGCCCTTACGGGCTTGGGTTTCGTTGTTTCGTTGAGCAGCGTCGCATGCGGAAGCGCGGCGACCCATGACGGCGGGCCGTCGGGCGCCGCTGCGAGCGGGTCCACCTCGGGGGCATCCGGGTCGAGTACCGGCACCGCGTCCGGGACGAACGGCGGGACAACCGGGACGGCGACGGGAGCTGCGACGAGCGGGGCGGGAGGCACCGGCTCGAGCGGCGGGGCAGGCGGCACCGGCGCGACGGGCACGAGCTCCGGCTCGGCAAGCGGCGCAACGACTGGCACGGCCGCTGGCAACGCAGCGTCCGGAGCCGCGTCCGGAGCATCCGGCGGTGAGCAGGACGCCGGAGCTCCCATGGCGACGGTCGATTGCCCCGACATGGGGACGGCCATGGGAACGCTCACGATGCGTTACGACGGCGCGGACATCATGGCCGGCTCGTCGAAGTCGTACCACTTGCAAACGAACTGGTGGCACACGTTCGCGAACGAGACCGAGGCGTACGACGGGCTTTCGTTCACCGTGAGCAATTCGCAGGACGCGGGCGTTCCGAGCACCGACGGCGACCCGATGGGCTTTCCGTCGATCTTCATCGGCGCGTACGGCGGCAACACGACGATGGGGAGCAATCTGCCCAAACAAGTGTCGGCGCTCACGAGTGTGCCCACGATCTACGAGACGAACAATTCGTCGATTGGCATAGACAACCACAATGCGACGTACGACGTCTGGTTCACCGCGAACAGCACGCCCCTCACGGCGCTGCAGGCCAGTCCCGGGACGGGCGGCGCTTACTTGATGGTGTGGATGTTCAAGCCCACGGATCGGCAGCCGCGCGGCAACGACACGGGGCGCATCGGTAAGACCATCGCCGGCGTCCCTGGCACGTGGGACGTTTGGTTCGACAACAGCACGAACCCGCCCTGCGTGTCGTACGTGTCGTCCATGCCCATCGACGGGTTGCAGTTCGACCTGAACGACTTCATTCAGGACGCCGTCACGAACAGCTACGGCGTCACGAGCTCGCAGTACCTGAGCATCGTCTTCGGCGGGTTCGAGATCTGGGACGGGGCCGATGGCCTCTCGCTCAAGCAGTTCTGCGCGACCGTGAACTGAGTCGGGCGACGCGGCGGTCCGCCGTGGCTCACATTGGCATGGGCGCGCCCCGACGACCGCGCGGGATCAGGCCGATAAATCGGGCCAGGAGACGGCCCGGGCATTTGGCCTCGGGCCTGCATTGTCCAGGCGCATGAACTCGATCGGTTCTGGCCCTCGGCGCTCGGTGTTGGGCGGTCCGTCCCGTCGCCTCTTCGTCTTGGCGAGCGCGCTCTCGCTGGGGCGCTCCGGCTCCGTCGTGTCCACGCCTTCCGGTTCGAGCGCGGGCACGTCGGCTGGAGATCGGATCGGCGACATCGGCTCCGCCACGGGCGGTACCGCCTCCGGTGCATCCGGTGGCAGCAGCGGCATGGCGTCGAGCGGCGGCGATGCCAGCGGGTCCTCGAGCTGAATCAGCCCCCGCTACGCTTTGGCTGCCCAGCAACCTACGAATCTCCAAAGCGACGGCGGAGCATGACATGCGGTCGACCGGAAGCGGCTCGATCCGCGATTCTGCGGCCTCTGGCCCTTCTCTGTGACCCGCCGCATAGTGGTGCGCCATGACCGATGTTCGCTTGCCGGAGGTTCGCCTGTTCGGTCCCTTCCGGTTCGACGTTACGGAGCAGCGCCTCTTCAGGGAGGGCCAAGAGATCAAGCTCCGGCCCAAGGCGTTTGCGATCCTGCGGCACCTGACGGCCCATCCACAGCGCCTTGTGACTCAAGAAGAGCTCATCGACGCTGTGTGGGGGAAGATCGCGATGAGCGATAGCCTCCTCCGCACTCACGTCGCCGATGTGCGGCGCGCCATCGGGGTGAGCGCCGTCGAGACCGTTGTCGGGCGCGGCTATCGTTTTCTCGCGGCAGTCGAGAAGGAGAAGCCCGAGCCGAAACCCCATGCTGCTCAAGGTGCCGAAGACGTCGACCTGCGCCCGTCCCCGCCGCCTCTGGTGGGTCGCAACACCGAGATGGGCATTCTGCGGCAAGCGCTGGAAACGGCTCTCGGCCGGAAGCGGCAGATGGTCTTCGTCACGGGAGATCCGGGGATCGGAAAGACAACGCTTGTGGATGCGTTTTTGGCGCAGGTCGCTGCAGCAAAGGGAGCCCTGATTGCCAGCGGGGTGTGCATCGAGCACCTCGGCACCGCGGAAGCGTACCTCCCCGTCCTCGCGGCGCTCGGGGCGGTGTGTCGAGACGAGGGCAATCGCCACTTCGTCGATCGAGTGGCTCGACACGCCCCGACCTGGCTGGCGCAATTGCCGGGATGGGTCGCGGACCCCGAGCTTCAGTCCCTGGCCGTCAGGACCCAGGGCGCGGGCCAACCTCGCATGCTCCGCGAACTTGCCGAGCTGCTCGACGTCATCTCCGCCGAACGACCGTTGGTGCTCGTGCTCGAGGACGTACAGTGGGCAGACGCCTCGACAACGGATCTCCTGGCCATGCTCGGAGCCCGCCGTGAGCCCGCGCGCATTCTCGTCGTCGCCACTTGCCGCCCTGCGGAGATCACAGGGGCCGATGGAATGGCCCGCGTGATCGCCGAGCTAAGAGCGCACAAACAGGCCATCGTTCTCAACCTCGAGACCTGGTCGAAGGCCACGATGTCCGACTACCTCGCGCAGCGCTTCGCGGCTGGGCGCTTCCCCGAGGATCTCGCGCCTTGCATTCACCGGATGACGGGTGGAAACCCGCTCTTCGCGGTCGCCGTCGTCGACGACCTGGAGAGTCGCGAGATGATTCGGCGACAGGCGAGCGGGTGGGAGCTGGCCGCTAGAGTCGCTGACGTCGCGAACTGCTCGCCCGAAACCGTGCGCCAGCTCATGGACATCCAGATCGATCGCCTGAAGTCGAGCGAGCAACGCGTCCTCGAAGCCGCGAGCCTCGTAGGCGTGCAATTCGCCGTAGGCGCGGTCGCCTATGCACTGCAGCTTTCCGCCGACGAGATTGACGCCGTCTGCGAGGGACTCGCCAACCAAAAGCGCCTCTTGCGCTTCGTAACTTCGGAGCCGTGGCCCGATGGATCGATTCAGTCGCACTATTCGTTCGCCCATGCGCTGTACCGCGATGCCGCGCTGAGACGCGTCGCGACGGCGACGAAGCGCGTGTGGCATCGTCGAATCGCAGAAGGTCTCGAACACGCTTACGGCGCCAGGGCGGAGACCATCGCTACGGAGGTCGCCGTCCATTACGACGAGGCGAAGATCGTCTCCAAAGCCGTCCAATACTACGGGCTCGCGGGCGAGCGCGCGATGCGTCGATTCGGACGAGCGGAGGCCCAGGCCCACTTCGTTCGCGCCCGGACCTTGGTCTCCCAACTACCCGCTTCGGATGAGTCGGATCGCGCCGAACTCGTCGTGCTGAAGCACCTTGGCTCCGTTCTCATCGGGCTCCAAGGCTTCGACGACCCGCTTCTCGAGCAGACTTTCACGCGGGCCGCAAAGCTGGCGCGCGGACTCGGCGACGACCGTGGCGTCCTGGCGGCGGTTCTCGGCCTACAGCGTTGGTACTTCCTTCGGGCCGAGCTTGCCAAGGTCGAGCATCTCGAAGGTGAGCTGGCCGAGGTCTTGTCGCGGCTGGCCGATCCCGTCGCGACCGCGGAGGCGACCGTACTGTCGGCTTCGGCGCGCCTCCACCGCGGGCAGCTCGCAGCAGCGCGCGGCCCGCTCGACGAAGCGAGCAGGACGCTCGACGCGGCGCGGAGCGATCCGGCGCGGGCCGCGAGCGTACCCGTCGTTGGATACGCAGCAGGTCACATGGTCGTCCTCTCGTGGCTCCGGGGCGCGCCCGACGAGGCCATGGCCCGTGCAGGCAGGATGCTCGCGCTGACCGAATCGGCGGGCAATCCGTTCCATCTGTCAACGGCGCTCACGATCACGGCGCTTGCCCATAGCTGGCGAAGAGAGCCCGAGAAGGCGCTCGATCTCGCGCGCCGGG
>DATHQY010000527.1:0-13323 GCA_035482215.1 Polyangiaceae bacterium
GCCGCCGCCGCCGCCGAAGTGGCCGCCGCCGCCGCCGCCGAAGTGGCCGCCGCCGCCGCCATGTCCACCGCCGCCGTGGCCCCCTCCTCCTCCACGGGCGAGGGCTGTGCCCGGCGCAACGGCCATGGCAAGCGCAAGGACGAGCGACACGATCTTGGATCTCACGGCGAAGTCCTTTCTCTTTATATAACTACCGCAATTGGCGATCTGTTCCAGCTCGGCCACGATTCATGCGACATCGTGTGCCACGCCTTCGCAGCGTTGCGTGCGATAGTTGGGCCACTTTGGCGGTTTGTCGGAACTCTCGAGGACAATGAGCGCCTTTACCCGAAACAGCCTTCTCGTCGGTGCGGTTACGGCGTCGCTCGCCACCGCATGCGGTTCCTCGGGCGGCAGGACCCCCGCCGGCGCGTCCGGCCAAGGCGGGGCGGGGGGAGTCACCACAGGCGCCGCAAGTGGGACCGGCGCGTCCGGCATGGGGCCGTCCGGCGCGTCCGGCGCGTCCGGCGCAGGAACCTCCGGTGCGGGCGGATCGGGGACGTCGGGCAGTGCGGCCAGCGGTGGGATGAGCAGCGGGGCATCTTCCGGCGGATCCGGCGTCGGCGATGGAGGCATGACGTCACCGCCGGGCGATGGCGGAACCTCCTGCGCCATCACTGCAGATCAGGTGCGGATTACCGAAATCGACGTCGGCACGACAGTGCTCAACAACGAGCTCGACTCGAATCCACCGCAGCCCGGCCTCATGCCCCTCGCGATTTCGCCGCTGCCTTCGGGCGGTTCGCGCGTTGCGTTCATGAGCAACGACAGCATGGTCCATATCGTCCAGCTCGACGCCAACGACCAGATTGTGTCGGGCGGCGCGGTCACGCTCCCCGCTGTCGATTTCCAGGACATCTATGCGGACGAGCAAGGCGGCGTCGTGCTCGTAAGTCGCAACGCGATGGGCGGCGGAAATCTCAACTGCGGCAACATCGACAATCTTTGCGGCGCGAGCTCGAGCTATCCGACGACGGACCCCTGTTACGACCTCTACATGGTGCGCTTCGACGGCAGCGTGGAGACGTGGGCCACGGAGCTCACGAACTCGAGCATGGACCTGCCGCCGTACGAGAAGAGCGCCACGTCCACGTCCACGGTGTACTTCGTCTGGTGGTACGCCCACAACGGCCGCATCGCCTTCGACGGGACCAACTACGCTGGCTATTTCGGCACCGCCATCAGTCTCTCGCAGATGTGCGTCGACACGGACAGCACGCTCGCGACGGGAATCAACATCCATCAGGGCGATCGCATGAAGGTCGTCGACGGATCGGGAGCGATGCAATCGGGCGGCTTCGATCTCGGATGCAGCCACAGCGGGTACGAACGCGTGGTGTGGGATCCGGGGGTCGAGAAGTTCGTCCCCGTGTGCCAGACGGACAACGACAATCGGATCGCGATCGCGCCGAATTACACGACGATCTACCCCGTCGATCTTTCCTATTCGAGCCTCGGGAACGTCGTCGTCGCGAATGGGGCGAGCGGCGGGGCGTACTGGGCCACCGTGAGCAACATCCGCGCGGGCCAGCCCGCGGGAATGGACGGCCTCGCGGACGTGCACCTCCTCCATTTCACGACGGGGATGGCCGACAAGGACATCACGCTCGCGAGCGACTCCGGCCTCAACGATCGGGCGCCGCATCTTTCGACATTCGGGGCCGGGCGTTTGCTGGCCGCTTGGGAGAGCTCTCCCTCTGTGGGCCTTCTCATGCCCAACGACAAGAACCGCAAGCTCTACGTGCAGGCTCTCGACGCAACGACCGGCGCCGCCGAAGGCCCGCCTTTCAACGTCGCGGGCGTCGTGGGCAATCGGTACCAGGACTTTCGCGCCTTCCCGGACGGAAGTGTCGCGTATCCCGCGCCGGGGAGCTCGCCCACGAAGCTGCAGATTCTCCGCATTCTTGGCTGCCCGAGCCCCTAGTTCGTCCGGCACACGCAGAACGTCGCGGGTGGCAGGGTTCAGCCGGCGCTCGCGAACCCTTTTCTGAACGCTCCGTTCAGTAGGCCTTGACCCGCCTCAGGCCGGGTGATACCGACAGGGAACGGCGGTGGAGTCCGCCGTAACCGTCGCAGGCTCTCGATAGTCTGCGGCCAATGGCTCCTACTGTGGCGCTGTGTGCGGCGCGCGTAGGTGGCTCTCGACCTCCTCCCGCGTCGCGACGACGAAAGGCGAGGGCGGCGATGAGCATGAGACGAGAAAGCCAACGCGGGCAGGGCGTCGTGCTGAGCCACCGGCGAGCGATGATCGCCGTGCAGTGGATCCTGCTCGGCGGAGCGGTGGGGGTCGCGTGCGGGATGGCCTCGGGGGTCTTCCTCCTGGCTCTCGAAAGCGCGACACGCTTTCGCACGCAGCACGAAGTCATCGTTTACACCCTGCCTCTCGCAGGACTCGTCATCGGCGCGCTCTACCAGTGGCTCGGCACGCCCATTCGCGGCGGCTACAACCTCGTGCTCGACACCCTGCATACGGACGGCGCGCAGGTGCCGATCCGGATGGCACCGATGGTCCTCGTAGGGACCGTGCTCACCCACCTCTTCGGTGGCAGCGCGGGCCGCGAAGGGACGGCGGTGCAAATGGGATCGAGCCTCGCGGACGCCATCGCCCATGCGCTCCGCCTCCAGGGCCACGCGCGCCGCCAGGTGCTCGCTGCCGGGATCGCCGGCGGTTTCGGCTCCGTATTCGGCACCCCGATCGCTGGAGCGGTTTTCGGCCTCGAGGCCATTCGCGTCGGACGCATCGAATACGACGCGCTCCTGCCCGCGCTCGTCGCCTCGATCGTGGGCGACGTCACGACGCGCGCCCTGGGCGTCCACCACACCGTGTATCCAGCGCCGGCCCGCCTCGACATGACGCTGCCGGTACTCGGGAAATGGCTCCTCTTTGCCGGCGCGGTGGCTCTCGTCACCGTCGCGTTCGTCGAGCTCTTGCATCTCGTGAAGAAGCAGCTCGAAGCGCGCGTCCCGCGACTCCCCATTCGCATGTTCCTGGGAGGCCTGGCCGTCGTGGGACTGTGGAAGCTCGCCGGCACGAGCGACTATCTCGGCCTCGGCGTTCCCACGATCGTGCGGGCGTTCGTGGACCCGCATCTCTCCCCGTTCGCGTTCGCCTGGAAGCTCGTGTTCACGGTCGTCACTCTCGGCGCCGGTTTCCTCGGCGGTGAGGTGACGCCGCTCTTCTTCGTCGGCGCGGCGCTGGGCAATGCGCTCGGTCGGCTACTCGGCCTTCCGCTCGATCTCGCGGCTGGCGTGGGGCTGGCCTCGGTATTCGGCGCGGCGGCGAACACACCCATCGCGCTCTCGATCATGGCCGTGGAGCTGCTCGGCGCGAACGCGTTCCCTCATGTCGTCATCGTTGCCGTGGTCGCTTACATCGCCTCTGGACACCGAGGTATCTACCCCTCCCAGCGCGTCGCGCGCGCGAAGCTCGCCAGCCGGACCCATCGTGAAGTGCCGCTCCGCGAGTGGAGCCGCGCGCAAGACGAAGAGGTCGCGGAGAGTCTTCGCGCACCGATTCCGAAATAGAGCTATCGGCCGCGCGAGTCGGGGCCGATAAGCCCCCCGTTGATGAACTACTTGCCGAGCGCGGCCCGGACCCGTGCACGCTCCGATTCGAGAATCCGAATCGCGGCGGCGAGGCCCAATTCGGCGCCCACGGCCTTCAGCAGGAGCTCTGCAGACGACCCGTCCCACCCGGCTCGCGGGCTCGTTCCGTTGCTCTTCGCCCTGCTGCTCGAGTCGCCGACGCTGCGTGCTTTGCCCGCCGTCTTGGCCGTACTCCGGATGTTGTACACATACCCTACCTCCAAAGAGATGCCGGCAGCCTTCGCCTTTTCTACTACTTCGGCCGCCGAAAGGGTCGCAGGGAGGCCCCGCACGAACGCTGCTTTGGATTGTTTGCTACTTTTCTTAGCTGCCATTGGCCCCTTCTATGGGAGGCGGGATCGTTAGTCAACGAAGAGTCTCACTATTTGTTTCTCGGCATGCTCTTTGAGCTCGATAGGGAAGGCCACTCGGCCTTTGCTCCACCGTCGGCACCTGCTGCCGAGCTCGTGGTGCCCCCGATTGCCATGTTCGGAGTCGGCTTGGTGGAGATCGCGCTGCTTGCCGTCGGTTCGTGCGCGTCGTCAAGCGGCTGCCGTGCGTGCCGCCGCGCGACAAAGCCCCGCGTGACAAAGCCCGGTGAGGAGGCAAACTAGCCGCCTTGGCGGTCGCCCGGCCCACCCTTATCCTGCAGGTCCCTCGAAAAATGCAGCTCCGTCATTGCCTCCCGCGCGTCCCCGAAACCGGCTGCGATCGCGCGCCGCACGTTCGCCAGCCTCGTTCCCGACATCACGACGCGCACCCCTACCGTTCGGCCACGCCCTGGCTCTTCGCGGCCCTCGCCGCGCTATCGGGGGTCGCTTGTTCCGCCAAGCTCACGGAGCCTGGTCCGGACCAGACTTCGGGAGTGAGCGGTACGAGCGGGTCGACCACCGGGGCCTCCGGCACATCCGCGGGGGCGTCCGGCGCGTCGATGTCGGGCTCGGGAGCCTCCGGAACGGCGCCCGGAGACGCGAATGGCGACGCGACACCGGATCCCGGGACGTTCTGCGCCCTCCCCGGGTCGATGGTGTCGACCGGCGCGGGCATGGTCGCGGTCCCGGGAGGCGACACGACACACGACATCTCGTGGCTCACCGTGCCGGTGGGCTTCTGCGCGCACTACTTCGCCACGGTTCATACCGTGCGCCAGCTCCGCTTCGCCCCGGACGGCGATCTGTTCGCCGCGTCGCCCACACAGGGGACGACGGGCGGCGCGGGCGACGGGAGCGCGAGCATCGTCGTCCTCCCCGACGACGATCACGATGGTGAGGCCGATGCGAACCTCAACTATCTCACCAACCTGCCCGCCACGCAGGGCCTCATGTTCAACGGGGGCTACTTCTACTACCAGGACAACCAGCAGATTCTTCGCGTCCCATTCCAGGCCGGCGACCGCACGGGTCCTTCGTCCTCCGAAACGGTGACCACCATCGACACGAGCGTGGTACCGCAGGCGGCCGAGCACTGGCCGAAGGTGTTCGATACGGCGCAAGACGGCACGATGTACATCACGAACGGGGGGACCGACGGCGAGCAGTGCACGTCGAACCAGCGCCTCTTCGGGGCCATCTTCAGTCTGAACGCCGACAGCAGCGTCACCGAAGTGTCCCGCGGCTATCGCAACCCGATTGCGGTTCGCTGCGAGTCCGACCACGACGTGTGTCTCGCGGCGGAGCTCGCGAAGGACTACTCGGGCGGCGAAGGCGGTCGCGAAAAGCTCGTCCCCGTCCGAAGCGGCGACGACTGGGGGTTTCCGTGCTGCGCCACGCAGAATCTCCCTTACATGGGGCAGACGTATTCGGACACCGGAGGGACTCCGGATTGCTCGAAGACCGCGTCCGAGAACGACGCATTCATCATTGGGCATACGCCGTTCGGCCTCGACTTCGAGACGGGCGTTTGGCCGGCGCCGTGGACCCATCGCGTCTTCGTCACGCTGCACGGCGTCTTCGGGACGTGGGAGGGCGCGCGCGTCGTCGGCATTTCGCTCGACCCGACCACCGGTCTTCCGCTCCCGGCGAGTGAGCTCGACGCGAGCGCGAGCAGCGCCACGGTAATGTTGGATTTTGCGACGGGGTGGGACGACGGCCAGCGCGATCACGGCCGGCCCGCGCCGATCGCCTTCGCGCCCGATGGGCGGCTCTTCGTCGGCGACGATCAACTCGGCGCCGTCATCTGGATCGCCCCGATGGGGCTCATGCAGCAATAGAGCGCACTCGAGCAGCACTGCAGCACTAGAGGTCATGTCTCCCATCATTCTTTGCGGATCGCTGTCGCGTCTGGCGAGCCTTCTCGGCCGCTCGATGCACGAAGCCGGCTATCGCGCGCTCGGGCTTCCGTACACATACGTGCCCTTCGAAGTCCGGGACTTGCGGGACGCGATCGCCGGGATGCGCGGGCTCGGGATTCGTGGGTTCGGCGTGTCGCATCCCTTCAAACAAGAAGTGATGCCCCTGCTCGACGCGCTCGATCCGGTCGCCGCACGCATCGGCGCAGTCAACACGATCGTCAACCACGATGGGCGCCTCGTCGGTCACAATACCGATTGGATCGGCGCAGTTCGCGCGCTCGAGGAGGTGCGTCCCCTGGCAGGGGCGTCCGTGCTCCTTCTCGGCGCGGGAGGGGCCGCGCGCGCGATCGCGTTCGGGCTCGCGCAGAAAGGCGCGCATACCACAATCGCAAATCGCGACACCGCGAAAGCCGGCCATCTCGCCTCCGAAGTCGGAGGGGGCACCCGGAGCGCGCCCTTTGAAGAGCGCGAGCGTGCCGCGGATTACGACGTCGTCATCAACGCGACCGCCCTGGGCCAGAAGGACGTGGGTCTCGCGAGCCCCGTCCCCGCGCGAGCGCTTCAGGCCAGGCAATCGGCCACGCAATCCGGCGCGCAATCCGCGAGGCAAATCGCGCAAATCGTGATGGATATCGTGTACAAGCCGGTCGCCACAGAGCTCCTTGCGGAGGCGCGCCAGGCGGGCGCGATCACTGTGCACGGCGGGCGCATGCTGCTCTACCAAGCGGCCGCGCAATTCGAGGTTTACACCGGAGAAAAGGCCCCGCTGGAGGCCATGGAGGCCGCCCAGCGGGCGGCGCTCGGCGCCTCACCCGCGCCGTAGGCGCATGCCGGGGGCCGCCAGGCTACCTGAGGCGGTGGGCCCATCGTTTTCTTGCGTCGCACCTCCCGAGTGGTAAATCAGCGCACCATAGGTCGAGTGTCTCGACCGTGTGCCCGGGAGCGAATGGAACTTTTCGGTATCCAACACCATCGCTTGCCGGACAGGTCCCCTCTCGCGCGTTTGCACGCCTGGACGTGGCTGGCGTTCGCAGCGGTGGCAGCGCTCCTCTTCAGCTGCAACGGCGCGAGCCATCCGGGCGAGGACGAGGCGGCGCTCCGCGCGATGCCCAACTACGCGGGCGTGTGCATCCCGGGCCGCGAGGGCTGTCCTTGCAATACGCCGGGTACGGCCGTGTCCTGCGGGACACTCACCGCGCGCTACGGCGATTACGTCACCTGCCAGATGGGGGAATCGGTCTGCGCGGGTGGCACGTGGGGAGCGTGCGCCGGCGACAGGCAGGTCGTCACGAAGAACCTCGCGCCGCTCTCGGGCGGTTCGGGGATCCACATCCTGACGACGCCCCCGACGCCGTGCGGCGGCATGGACGTGTGCGACCCCGGTTGTTTTTGGACCGTCTCGACGGAAACGGACGTGAACGCACCGGGCCTGGGACCGGCGCCTGGAAACGCCGCCGCCGTTACCCTCGTTTCCACGGAATGCACTGGTTTGCAGTGCCAGATTCCGTCGAATTGCGACGCTGGCTCGCCGACGCAGCTCACCGGCGTCGTCACGGATCCTGCCGGCCAGAATCCCATTTCCAACGCGGTCGTCTACATTCCGCTCGATCCGTCGGGCGCCCTCACCCCGTTTTCGCCCGGCGCCTCGTGCGATTCTTGCGCGGGAACCGGCACGGTCGAAGCGGTCGTACTGACCACCACCGGGCCTGACGGCAGCTTCACGCTGAGCAACGTGCCTTCCACGGACATGGTCCCCCATGCAGCGATTCCGCTCGTCGTGCAGACGGGCAAGTGGCGCCGGGAAAAAATTCTCACGGCCGTCCCCGAATGCGTCACGACGCAGGTCGCGCCGGAGCTCTCCCGATTGCCGCAAAGCCACACCGATGGCGACAATGACGGCCAGGCCGACTTGCCCAAATTTGCGATCGCCACGGCAAACGAGGACGCGCTCGAGTGCCTGCTCCTCCGGATCGGCGTCGACGTCGGCGAGTTCCTTCCCGGCGGTCAAATGCTGCCCGACGGCGGGCTCCCGACGAATCGCGTCGACTTGTACCAGGGCAACGGCCCCGCCTACATGGGTATGACGACGCCGCCCGAGACGCAGCTCGAAGCCGATGCGTCCACGCTCATGCCGTACGACGCCGTGCTTCTCCCCTGCCAAGGCGGAAACTCGAACCTCGCCGCCGACGACCGGCTCGGCTACGCGAGCAACGTGGCGGCGTATGCGAACGCCGGTGGGCGAATCTTCACGACGCATCGCTCGATTAGCTGGCTCGCCATGACGGGCGGCACGGGAAACGCGAGCGCGATCAACCCTGCCAACAATGAGCCGAATCCGTTCTACGGGACCGTCAACTGGAACATCTCGCACGGGTCGACGTTCACGATGCAGGCCTCGATCGATACGACGGTGGCCGGCGTCACGGACGACGCGGGCGCGCCTGTTCCCGATCCCGAAGGCGAGGCATTCGCGGCGTGGATGGCGGACGTCGGCGCGGGCTCGCCGCTCGTCCCGATCGAACAGGCTGCCGTCGACGTCACGTCGGTCAATCCGCCGACCGAGGAGTGGATGCGGAGCACCGACGCTCCCAATGGCGATAACGGACCCCTCTCGTTCTCATTCGACACGCCCGTGGCCGGGACCGCGGGCGCCGACGGCGGGGTGGTCACCGCGGATAGCGGCGCGGGGTCGTGCGGTCGCGTGTTCTTCAACGACTTCCACGTCGCCGCGAGTGACCGCGTCTCGACCTCGTGCGTCACCGACAACGACTGCGGTTACAGCGCGACCGGTGCAAACGCGACGTGCACGTCGGCCCAACCAGGCGCCTGCGTGCCCGTGTACTGCGACGCAAATACGCCTTGCGGCGCCGGTTTTACGTGCGGGCCGCTCGGGCAGAGCACGTGCTACCCCGTGCAGCATTGCAACGACGATAGTGATTGCCGCAGCGGAGCGTGCCTGAACAGCACCTGCATTCTGTCGCCGGAGCCGTGCACCACGCAGGCCGATTGCGGGCCGGTAGAAATGTGTGGGCTCAATAACGACGTCTGCGGGCATGACTGCCAGGTGGATGGCGACTGCGCGGGAGGGGAGAGCTGCGTCGACAATCGCTGCGCCGGCTGCTTCACGGGGCCCGACTGCGCGAGTCAGCAGTGCCAGGGCGTCGGGACGTTGGTCTGCTCGCAGACCTCCACGGACTTCCCGCTCGAGTGCAAGCAGGGCCACGATCTGACGCCGCAGGAAAAGGCGCTCGAGTTCATGCTGTTCGATCTGACTTCGTGCGTCGCGCCTGCCGCGTTCAACGTGCAGCCCGTGAAATACGAACCGGCCACGTTTACCGAGACGTTCACGGGCTCGCAGTGCCAGATCGGCGAAACCGTAACGTGGCGCGAGCTCGACTGGAACGCGACGATCCCGGGGGACTCGTCGATCACGTTCTCGGTGCAGACGGGGAATCCCGCTCCGGACGGTGGACCGCCGATATGGAATCCGTCGATGCCGGCGCTTCTCGCGAAGGCAACGACCAGCACGCTGAGCGTCGTCACCCCGGACGACGCCGGGCCCGACGCGGACACCGACGCGACCGTGACCGTCAGTCCGTATTGGGACGTGGCGCTCATCGACACGGGCGAGAACGCCGACGGCGGACCGAATTCGGTCTTGAACTCGCAGAGCGAGCTTTTGCTGACGGTGACGCTCACGCCCACCTCGGACATGCTGCAGGCGCCGACCCTCAACCAGTGGCGCATCACGTCCGTGTGCATGCCCAGTGAGTAGCGCCGTGGCGACCAAGCCGCCCCGCGCGGCGTCGGGCTCGTTTGCAGTCTTCTGGCGTCCGATCGCGCTCGCGCTCCCCGTTGTCGCGATCGCCGCGAGTTGCTCACCGAGCTCGCCGAAGGCGGCCGCCATGAGCGGAACGATCGCCGAGAGCGGCACCCTCGGATCGAGCGGAAAGAGTGGCTCTGGTGCGGGGACGACCGGCGCAAGCGGAGCCGCCGCGGGGACGAGCGGGGCGAGCGGGACCGGTGCGGGAGCCAGCGCGGCGAGCGCCTCGAGCACGGGGGCCAACGAGGCCGGCACGAGCGGGTCGACGGACGGCGGATTCGCCGATGGCGGCGCAGACGATGCCACTCTGGGCGCGGACGCGGACGGCGCCGCCCCCGCGCCCGTCGAAGCGGGGCCGCCTCGCTGCGACCCGGCGCATGTCTGGGGCCTTCCCTCGGGCCTCCTCCTGACCCCGACCGCGTCGTTCGCGCGCTTCTCGGGTGTTGCCGGCGGCGAGCTCACGATCGCGTGGACCCAGGCAGACGGCACGGTCTACGTGGCGGACCGATCTGCCACGACCGATCCGTTCGGGACGGGCCAACCGGTCAACGTGGGTTCGACCGCGCTCGCGATGGATCGCGTCGCGCTCTCTTCCGAGGGCCAGACGCTCCTCGCCGTCACCGCGGATCGAACTGCGTTCGTCGGCTTCAACCGATCCGGGGTGGGCCTCGCGTTCGAGCCGTTGCCGTCCTCGCAGTTCGTGAACCTCGGGGCCATGGGCGCCGAAGGCACGGCCACGTTCTCCGAGCCCGTGCTCGGTGGGGACGGCGCGTCGCTCTTTTTCCTCGTCACGCCCACGGCCGGTGCGCCGGTGCTCGTCGAATCGACGTACGACTCGGTCGGCCGCGCGTGGACCGGAGGGGTCGCATTTTCCAACCCCGAGCTCGCGAGCACGGACTCCACGCACCGGCGCCGGCCCACAGGCGCGTCGAGCGACGGGCTCACGCTGTTCTTCTTCGACGAAGTCGCGGGCCTGGAGCGAGGGGCCTGGCGCAGCACGACGGACGCGGCGTTCGATCAGTTCGTCGACCTACCGGACCTGGACGAAGCCGCTCCCAGCACGTCGTGCGCGACCTTGTACATTGCGCCGTCCGCCGATGCGAGCGCCTCGGCCATCGCCTTCGTTCAATAGAGTTTCTGCGCCAGGTCGCTCGAACGTTTGCGTTCGAACGAGCTCCGCTCTAGCTCTTGCACCATGACCGACACGGGTTTGATTCGTCGCGCGCTCACCAGCACCCTCACCGAGACCGACCTCGATGGGCTCGGCGAAAAATACGAGGGGAAGGTCCGCGACAACTACACGAAGAACGACCGGCGCTACATCGTCGTGACCGATCGCATCAGCGCCTTCGATCGCGTGCTCGGCACGATCCCCTTCAAGGGCCAAGTGCTGAACCGGCTCGCCGCCTGGTGGTTCGATCAAACGAAGAACGTCGTCCCGAACCATATGATCGGCGTGCCGGATCCCAACGTGCTCGAGTGCGTCGAGTGCACGCCGATCCTCGTCGAGATGGTCGTGCGCGCGTACGCGACCGGGACGACGTCGACGAGCTTGTGGACGAACTACGAGCGCGGCGTGCGGAACTTCTGCGGGCACGTCCTGCCGGAGGGGCTGCAGAAGCACGAGAAGCTCCCGAAGGCGATCCTCACGCCGACGACCAAAGCGCCGAAGGGCGAGCACGACGTCTCGGGCTCGCGCGAAGAGATCCTCGCGACGGGCAAAGTCACGGCGAAGGATTTCGACGAAGCGGCGGCGTACGCGATGAAGCTCTTCGCGGTCGGACAAGAGATCGCGAAGAAGCGCGGGCTCATTCTCGTAGACACCAAGTACGAATTCGGCCGCACGAAAGACGGCAAACTCGTCGCCATCGACGAGGTGCATACGCCGGATTCGTCGCGGTTCTGGAAGTCGGAGACTTACGAGGAGCGCTTTCGGACCAAGCAGGACCCCGAGCCGCTCGACAAGGACTTCGTTCGCCGCTGGTACATCTCGCAGGGCTACAAGGGCGACGGCGACGCGCCGGCGATGCCGGATGACGTGCGCGTCGGTGCCGCGGAGCGCTATATCGCGGCGTACGAGCAGATCACCGGCGAAGCCTTCGTGCCGGATACGGCGCCGCCGCTTCCGCGCATTCGCAAAAACCTCGGATTGGGAGTTGCCTGATGAAAGCCAAGGTCACAGTTCGACTGAAGACCGAGGTGCTCGATCCCCAGGGCGATGCGGTCCGGCGAGCGCTCGGTAAGCTCGGGTTCGAAGGGATCCGCAGCGTGCGCGTCGGCAAGGTCGTCGAGATCGAGCTTGACGGCGCCCAGGCGCGCGACCCGAAGATCAAAGAGCGCCTCTCGGCGATGGCCGACGAGATGCTCGCGAACCCCGTGACCGAGGACTACGAAGTCAGCGTGTAGAGCGGCGCGTGCTCACTGCGACATCGGCGTGGGCATGAAGAGCAGCACGAAGAGCGCGAGCGTCACCGCGGCCACGATCGCGCGACCGGGTTTCAGACCGCCGGGATCCGTGGGTGGGTGGTCGAGCAACGTGCTTGCCGGCCGCAGGACGCCCGTGCGTGCCTCCATCGCCAAGAGAACGCCGAGGCCGGCGAACCACGTCGACCACCCCAGCGGGGATCCGTATTCCGAGAGGAGCCACGCAAGCCCGACCAGGCCTGCGACGGCAAAGACGCGGGTCTGGATGTCGATAGATGGGACTGCGTTGGACGCCCTCTGGTCTCGCGCCTCCTCTCGTCCACCCGTCGCGCTGCCGATCACGGCGAGGATCTCGAACCAGACGAGCCAGAAGAGCGAATTCTGCACATCGCGACCGAGGTGCCAGAGCCCGAAGCCCGCGCGCACGTCACGCGCGACGAAGCTCGCGAGGCTGACGAAGAAGAACGCGAGCATCGACCTGTGCACCCATTGGGCGATGCGGTTCTGGCGAGCACCGAAGAGCGCGTACGCGACATGGCCTCCGTCGAGCTGGCCGACCGGCACGAGGTTGATCATCGTCACGAACATGCCGGCCCACGCGGCCCACGCGACCGGTGAGAACAGCTCGGTCCCCGCGGGAAGCGCGGGGGCGAAGATGCCGTCGAGGGCGCGGAGCAGAACCGAATCGCCGAGCTCGACGCCTTGGCCGGTCCCGTCGACCGCGACGAGCTGCGCGTGCGCGACGCCCCACGCGTAAAGCGGAATGGCCAGAGCGAGCCCCGCCAGCGGGCCGGCCGCGCCGATGTCGAGGAGGGCGCGGCGCGTGGTGATGGGCGAACGCATGCGCATGACCGCGCCGAGCGTGCCGAACGGAGAGAGGATCGGCAGCGGCAAGAAGTAGGGCAGGGATACGTCGACTTTGTGGAGGCGCGCCGCCGTGTAGTGGCCGAATTCGTGGGCCAGCAGGATGGAGAGCAGCGCCGCCGTGAACTGCGCGGCGCCTTTCATCGCCAGGCGGCCGGGCCCCGGCTCCAAGCTGAGATACGTGAAAAAGACGCTCGCGAGCGTCGCGAAAAAGAACGCCACAGGCACCCACCAGGCCGGCCGGCGCGTGCCGCCGGTGCGGGCCGTGCTCTCCTTCGTCGCACCGCCGGACGGCGTT
>DATHQY010000528.1:0-5927 GCA_035482215.1 Polyangiaceae bacterium
AACGCCCAGAGCCCCTCCGCCGCCGAGGGACCGGCAAAAGGGGCGGTATCCGCCGCGCCGGCGGCGTCCTCCGAGTGGCGTGGGCCGTACGAAAGTGTCCCGGGCACCCTGTACATCGCGCCGCAATTGAAGGGCGTGAAATGGGTCGTTCCCGAGACGAATGCCGGCCTCGGAGCGGGCACGATCACCCTCGAGGTCGATCGCGGCACCGGGCGCATCCGGGGGGCCGTCGACGGACCGCTCGGGCCCGCGACCGTCGATGGCTACGCCGACGGCCCCACCCTGAGCGCGACGGTGGCGCGGAAGGACCCGACCGATCGCGGATTCACCGGCACACTCGCCGCACGCCAGGACGACGCCGGCGTGAGCGGCACCCTCAACGTCGCGCTGGCCGAAGTCAGCGCGGTCCGCACGGCCGCTTTCCACCTGACGCCCCAAGCCGTCCCTGCCGCGGCGGGATCGCTCGCGCGCTGATGTTCCAGCCGACGCGCTACATCGAATGGGCGCGGCGCCGATTCGGCCAGGTTCGCTACGATCTGGCCACGAGCGGGATCCCGACGGTGCCCGCCGAGGCGTGGCCCGCACCGCCCGTGGGGCTCCCCTGCGCGGACGCCTGGTCTCGCGCCCGCGCGGCGATCGCCCGCTACAACGACGTGCCCGAGGGCGAAGCCATCGCAGCACTCGGGACGACCCACGCCACATGGCTCGCGTTGGCCACGCTGCTCGCGCCGGGCGACGCGGTCCTCGTGGAGGATCCGGCCTACGAGCCGCTTCTTCGCGCGGCCGAGGGCGTCGGTGCCCAGGTGATCCGCTTCGCGCGCCCGCCGGAATCGGGCTTTGCGCTGGATCCCGATCGCGTCAGGCGCGCATGGACGGCGCGGACTCGCGCGGTGCTCATCAGCGATCTGCACAATCCGAGCGGCTGCCGGGCGACGAACGAGGCGCTGCTCGCTGTCGCCAAGCACGCGGCGGACCGCGGCGCGTTCGTCGTGGTCGACGAGGTGTATTCGCCGTTCGACGCGCTCGTCGACACGGCCGGGACCTTTCGCGGCAGCGCGCGCAAGCTCGCGCCGAACGTCGTCGCCGTCGGGAGCCTCACCAAATGCTACGGGCTCGGGCCCGAGCGCCTCGGATGGATCCTGGCGCCTGAAGAGATCATCGCGAGCGCCGAGATCACCATGACGTGCAGCGCCGGAGCGCTCCCGCTGTCTCATGCGCTGCGCACCGAGGCGGCGCTCGCCCATCTCCCGGTGCTCGCCGCGCGCACGCGTACACTCCTGGGCGCGAAACGCGAGCGCGTCGCCGGCTGGGCTGCGGCGCACGACGTGCGGTACAGCGCACCGTCCGAGGGTCTCTTCGGGTTCGTCACGTTGCCCGGGCGGGGCGACCTCTTTCCGGAGATTGAGCGCGCGGCGGAGGAGCACGGCGTCCTCGTGGCGGCGGGAGGCTTCTTCGGTGTCCCAGACGGATTCCGCCTCGCCTGGTCATTGCCGGAAGCGGATCTCGACGCGGGCCTCGCACGCCTCACGGCCGCGCTAAAGATCCCCCGCAGGTGAAACGGAGCGATCTCCCAGGCGGGCGCTGCTAAGCTCCGTGCCCGCCGTTCGCACGGCCAAAAGCTGACCAAAAGCGCGTCGAGGCGCTCGAACCATGCCCAGCCTACTTCACGTTTTCGGAGCCACCTTTCCGGCGTTCGCGGCGAGCTTGCTCCTCGGGGCCATGGTCGTCGCGAGCTACACGTTCGCCGTGGCGCTGGCGGCCGGTGCCGATGGGCGGCCGCGCACACTGCAGGCGGCACGCCTCGGTGCTTACGGCACGGTCGCCCTGATCGCCGTCGCGGTGCTCTGCCTCGCGTACGCGTTCGTCACGCACGATTTTCGAATTCGCTACGTCGCGCACTACTCGGATCGGTCGATGCCGATCGAGTATTTGCTGACGGCCCTCTGGGGCGGGCAGGACGGGTCGCTGCTCTGGTGGCTGTTCCTGCTCAGCGTCTACATCGGGGTGTGCGTCCGCTGGCTCGGCAAGAACTACCTCGAGCTCCAGCCGTACGTCATCGCCACGTTGATGGCGATCGTCCTCTTCTTCTGCGTGCTCATGGCCTTCGCGGCGAATCCGTTCGCGACGAGCGTGGCCGGCGCGCGGCCGGACGGCGAAGGCCTCAATCCGCTCCTCCAGAACTACTGGATGATCATCCACCCGCCGTGTCTCTATACGGGCTTCGTCGGCTGCTCGGTGCCGTTTGCGTTCGGCATCGCGGCGCTCGTCACGGGCCGGCTCGATCACGAATGGATCGTCGCCAGCCGCAAGTGGACCCTCTTCGCGTGGATGTTCCTCGGCGTCGGCAACACGCTCGGCATGCTCTGGGCCTACGAGGAGCTCGGGTGGGGAGGCTACTGGGGATGGGACCCCGTCGAGAACGCGGCGTTCATGCCGTTCATCACGGCGAGCGCGTACGTGCACTCCGTCATGATCCAGGAGCGGCGCGGCATGCTCAAAGTGTGGAACGTCTTTCTCGTTTGCCTGACGTTCTTTCTGACGATCTTCGGCACGTTCTTGACGCGATCGGGCATGATCTCGAGCGTTCATTCGTTCGCCCAGTCGTCGATCGGCGATTACTTCGTCGGCTTCCTCCTCGTGGCGGCCTGCTTTGCGATCACGCTCGTGCTCTGGCGCTGGCCTGAGCTCCGGGATCTGCCGCCGTCGCCCAAGCTGCGCAAAGCGGCCGTGGCGGCAGGATGGCTCATCATCCTCGTGTGCTTGCCAGGCGTCGTCTTCCTGTGGCGGTTGCCCATGGCGATCGGCTGGCGCGTCATGACGATTGCGATCGCGGCGGGCGCGGCGGTCTACCTGGCGCTCGAAGTCGTCTTCCGGCGCATGACCGTCGGGCTCGACGTGCGCGGTCGGCGCCCGCAGATCGAGTCGTATCTCTCGCGCGAGTTCACGTTCCTCCTCAACAACTGGATCCTCTGCAGCCTTCTCTTTTTCGTGCTCGTCGCGACGACATTCCCCCTGATCAGCGAGGCCCTGACCGGCGAGAAAGTGTCCGTCGGCCCCCCCTTCTACAAGGCGTGGGTCCAGCCGCTCGGGCTACTCCTCCTGCTCCTCATGGGCATCGGTACGCTCTTCGGGTGGAAGAAGACGAGCACCGAGGCGTTCCGGCGCGCGTGCCGGGCCCCGATCATCGCGATGGCGGGCGCCGCCGTGCTGCATCTCACCCTCGGTCGCGCGATCGGTTTCCCCGCGATCGTTTGGAGCGACTCGATCTACCCCGGCGCTCTCGGCGCAACGCTTCGCGCGTTCAATGCGTTCACTCCGTTGATGGGCTTCTCGCTGTGCGTCTTCAACGCGGCCATCATCGTGCAGGAGTTCGTATTCCTCTTTCGCTCCCGCGTCCGCACCGGAGCGGCGAAGAACACGCCGATGGCCTTGTGGTGGCTGGGAGGCGTGCCCGGATTCGTGCACACGCTCGTCTCGCTGCCCGCCATCTCGCGGAGACGCTACGGCGGATACATCGTCCACTTCGGCATCGTGCTCATGTTCATCGGTTTCACGGGCCAATCATGGAACATCGATCGTGAGACGACGCTTTCGCCGGGACAGACCTTCACCGCTGGTGATTACACGCTCACGTACCAGGGCCCCCGGATGGAGGTCGACAACAACAAGCGAATGATCTTCGCCGACCTGGACATCGCCAAGGGCGGCCGAACGATCGGGCACATCGCTCCCGCGAAGTTCATCTACAAGAAGCAACCCGAGTCGCCGACGACCGAAGTCGCGATTCACAACGGCTTTCGCGATGACGTCTACGTGATCGTCGGGACGATCAATCCGCAGACGAAGATGGCAGCCTTGCAGATTCACATCAATCCGCTCGTGGATTGGATCTGGGCGGGATGCATCGTGCTCATCGCGGGAAGCATCGTGTGCATGTGGCCGCAGCTCGAGTTCGGGGAATCGCGCGTGTGGGCGGGCGCGCGTGGCATCGCCGCGGTCACGGGCAGCGTCCTCTTCGGGATCATGCTCGCGGCGACGCCCGCGGCGAACGCGCAGACACCCGCGCGCGTGATGACGCAGGGGGCCAACACGGGGACCGTTCGCATCGAGAACGACCTGGAGCGATCGGTCTTCGGCAAGCTCCGATGCATGTGCGGCACGTGCGCGCGCGAGCCGCTGTCGACCTGCACGTGTGAAACGGCGGAAGAAGCGCGGGAGAACATCCGCGAGAAGCTTCTCGCCGGCGAAGCCGAGGACAAGATCCTCTCCGAGTACGTCGCCCATTACGGAACCGAATCGCTGACGGTTCCGCCGAACAACGGGTTCTCGCGCGCCATCTGGGCGGTGCCCGTCGCCGCGATCGCGCTCGGTGCGCTCGGCCTCGGGGGGCTGGCGAGGCGTTGGCGAGGATCAGGAACGGGCGGCGGCCCCAGGGCCGGCGACGCGCGACGGCCCACCGTACGTGATGCTTACGACGCTCAACTGGACGACGAGCTCAAGGATCTCGATGACTGAGAAAAGGCCTGCTTCGCGGGGGGCGGGAGATTCGGCGCCGGAGGAAGACCGCACGACGGAAGAGGCGGAGAGGCGTCTCGGTCGCATCGTGTCGATTGGCCTCCCGGTCGTGACCGTCGCGAGCGCGGTCGTCACGGGCGCCGTCGCGAGCGTCGGTTCGGGCCTGCTCGTCGCTGCGGCGGGCACGCTTCTCGGGACGATCGCGTTCTTCTGGGCAAGCCTGCGAACGCTGAGCGGGGATGCCCCCCTTCCCTATGGCCTCGAAGAGAGCGCCCCTCGAGACGATGTCGACGCGCTGGCAGAGCAAAAGCGACGGGCCCTCCGCGCGCTGAAGGACCTGGAAAACGAGCGCGCTCTCGGACGAATCGACGACGCGGACTACGAAGTCGTGCAGGCGAGCTACCGAACGGAGGCCAAGGAGGTGATGCGCCGGATGGACGAGCGCGCCGCCCCCTCCCGCGCGGATGCCGAGCGGGTCGCGCGGGCGTACTTGAAGGAACATGGGCCCCACGCCGCCGCGATCCGATCGCGCAAAGCGGAGGCGCGAGAAGAGACGCAGGACCCCACGCCCGGGGTGGAGCGGGTCGTTCCGGAAGAACCGGAGAAGCTCGCGGGCAAGCGCCAAGAGCGGATCGCCTGTGGAAAGTGCGGCGGCTCGAACGAATCCGACGCGGCGTTTTGCAAACACTGCGGAGCCGCGCTCGAGAAGAAAGCGGACTACTCCGATGCGAACGCGTAGCTCCGCAGGCAGAGTCCGTGCGGCGCTGGTCCTCCTCGGCGCACTGGCCGCGGGGACCGCATCCGGAGCCGGTCGGCGCGACGCGGGCGCGGCGAAGAACACGGCCGCCGTGCCCATGGCTGCCCAACCGGAGGCCGTTGCGCAGCCGGAGGCCGTCGCCGATCCCGATGAAGACGGCACCGAAGACGAGGGCGAGGCACTCCCGGCCAATCACCCAGCGGTGCAGGGAAATCCGCATGGAGGCGCAGCGGCGCAAGGTGGCTTGCCGGGGATGTTCAAGCCTCCGCAAGACAGCGAGAAGGAGGACCCATCCCTGCCGCCGGGGAGCATCGCGGTCGACGTCCGCGATGCGGACGACAAGCCGGTGCCGGGGGAGCTCATCACGCTGGGCGAGTTGATCAACTCGATCGCGAACGGCGACAGCCGCAAGCACTTCCAGGGCACGACCGACGACCGAGGGCGCGTTCAGTTTTCCGGCCTCGATATCGCGAGCAACATCGCGTACCGCGTGAGCTCCGGCTACCAGGGCGGGTCATTCGGCGCGATGCCGTTCCAGATCCCGCAAGGCAAGGCGATCCACGTCGTTCTTCACGTGTACCAAGTCGTGCACGACATCCGCGATGCGCTGGTCGTCTCGGAGGCCGCCGTCGCCGGCGAAATGCGCGACGACCGG
>DATHQY010000529.1:0-6638 GCA_035482215.1 Polyangiaceae bacterium
AGGCGGAGGGCATCGGGCTGAACTTCGACCGGCTCGTCGACAGTAACGACCTCGAGATCCTCTGGCAGCCGCCGGTCGAGAGCTCGCTCGATGCGGTGGGGACGCGCATCCTCCAGGCGGTGGAGCGTCGCGGGGTGCGCCGTCTCTTCATCGACGGCTTCAACGCCCTCGCGCAGTGCGCCGCCTACCCCGAACGGGTGCCGCAGTTCTTCGCCGCGCTGAGCCGCGAGCTCCACGCGCGCGGAGTGACGACGGTGCATTCCGCCGAGCTGCGCGCCATCCTTGCGCCCCAAGTCGAGGCGCCCGTTCGCGGGATATCGCCTCTCCTCGACAACCTCGTGCTCCTCCGCTTCGTCGAAGGCGACAGCCGCATGCGCCGCGCGATCGCCGTCCTCAAGATGCGCGACAGCTCGTTCGACGCGACGCTGCGGGAGCTCGTCATCGACGACGGCGGCATTCGCGTCGGCGCCGAGTTCGGCGACACGACGACCGCGGCGCCGGTGTCGTCGAGCCGCAAGTCGGACGGCGCGAAGCCGAAGCCTCGAAAGACCGCAGGAAAGCCCCGAGCCCGCAAGGCAGCGGCTCCCCGAAGGCGAGGATGAAAACAATCGTCATCATCGACGATGAATTCGGCCTGGCCGATGTTCTCGAGGCGACGCTGTCGGACAGCGGCTACCGGGTCGTGACCGCGAGCAACGGCGAGCAGGGCCTCCACGCAATGCACGAGCACCCGCCCGACCTCGTGATCCTCGATTACATGATGCCGCTCCTGGACGGCCCCGGTGTCCTCCGCGCGATGCGCGCGGAGCCCCGCCTCGCGACGGTTCCGGTCATCATGATGAGCGCCATGCCCGAGTCGGTGGTCTCGGCTCGGTGCAGCGGCTATTTCGCATTTCTCCGGAAGCCCTTCGGCTTCGACCCGCTGCACGCGATCATCGTTCGCGCGCTCGGCGGCGGCTCTTAGGGCAGTAGTCTCCGACTCAGGCCGGGACGACGCCGCGCAGCAGGATGAACACGAGTCCTTCGCCTTCGCGCGCGCAGTAGACCCCGTCGCCGCCGGCGCGATCGCAGACGAAGGCGGCGAGGCCCCACGCGGTCGTTTCGTCGGTCGCGAAGACCGGCGTCGAGATCTCCCAGACGTCGCGATCGGGGATCACGTCGATGACGTTCGCCGCCGCGCGCGCCACGGGGTCTGGAACGTGCGGGTTGGAAGCCCCCCATCCCCAGGTCCGCGACGCGGGCGCGAACGTGCCCAGGAGCGTGGCCCGCGCCTTGATCGCGGGCTTGCCGGTCGCCTGGAACCGCGCCGTCTCGCGCGCAAGATCGATATCGAGGGTGCCGCTCGAGGGAAACCCGAATTGCGCGGCCAGCGCGTCGTTCTTCGCCCGAAGCGCCACGAGAAGCGCATCCCGCTCGCGGTCGAATCTCGCGCTCGGCGCGTGGACGAGCCCGGGCAGCCACACGAAGAGCCGCTGGCCGCCGGTCTCCCCCGCGCGCACGAAGGTGCCTCCGCGGACGTCCTCGAGCTCGACGCCGTCGAGCATGCAGAGCGCTTCGACCGCCTTGGCCAGGACCGGCATGATGCCGCCCGCGCGCTCCTCGGCAAACGCCGCGTCGACCTGTGCTTCGTCGCCGAAAAGCTCCTCGACGGACGCACCGGCGGCAACGGGTGCGCCGCCGGGCCCGCGCATCACTTCGAGAAGGAGCCTTCCCCACGCGTCCGCCGCGAGCTCGTCGTGCAGAATCGCGCCGACGTCCTCCAGAATCTCCCGGCGCGCGCGGCTCTTCTCCGCGTCATCCATGTTCGGACGCCGGCACGAACAAGTCGGGGACGAGGTCGGCTCCCGGCGCGACCTGGTACGGTGCAAAGTCGGTCACGCCGGCGGCACGCAGGACATCCTCGTCGAGGAAGAACTGCCCCGTGTTCTCCCGGCTCGGGCGCGTGAGGATCACGTGCGCCGCGTCGGCCACGATCTCGGGACGACGGCTACCGCGAAGCACCGCGGCGCCCCCGAGCAGGTTCTCGACCGCCGCCGTCGCGATGACGGTGCGCGGCCACAGCGCGTTCACGGCGATGCCGGCGGTACGAAATTCGGCGGCCATCCCCAATACGCAAAGACTCATGCCGAACTTCGCGATCGAGTACGCGACGTGCGGTGCGAACCATTCCGGCTGCATCGAAAGCGGCGGCGAGAGGTTCAGGATGTGGGGATTGCTCGCTCGCGATAGATGCGGGATGCACGCACGCGAGCACGCGAACGTGCCTCGCGTATTCACCTGGTTCATGAGATCGAATCGCTTGAGCGGAGTATCGACCGTACCGGTCAAGCTGATCGCGCTCGCGTTGTTGACCAGGATGTCGATCCCACCGAAGCGAGCCACCGCGGCTTCCACCGCTGCGGCGATTTGCTCCTCCGAGCGAACGTCGACGGCGCACGCCAGCGCCTGCCCCCCGGCGGCCTCGATCTCCTGGGCCGCGGAATGAATCGTCCCGGCGAGCTTGGGGTGCGGCTCGACCGTCTTCGCCGCGATGACGACGTTCGCCCCGTCTCTCGCCGCGCGAAGAGCGATGGCCTTGCCGATGCCCCGGCTGGCTCCGGTGACGAAGAGAGTCTTTCCCTTCAGCGTCGGCATTCGAACGAGCGGTCCGTGCCGCGGCCATCCGCACCTGTCGAATCGTGCAGCCTCATGCCACGGCGGTGCGGTGCTCGTCGCGCAGGATGTCTCGAAGCGCGTCCGCGAACGCGTGCAGAACCGCTTCGTTCGAGCTTTCCGGCGCGCGTTTGCGCCGCGACGGCGACGCTGCGCGATGAGGCTCCGGCGCCTGCTCTCCCGAGTGCCTCGTGGTCGGCGTAGTAGTCCTGGTGGGCATGATGACGCTCGCTCCCGTCGTCAAAGGTCCGGGCTGTTCTCCCACGCTCCGGGCCGCGGATCGAGGTTGTTTTTT
This sequence comes from Polyangiaceae bacterium, assembly GCA_035482215.1. Classification (GTDB taxonomy): domain Bacteria; phylum Myxococcota_A; class Polyangia; order Polyangiales; family Polyangiaceae; genus Palsa-1150. The sequence goes on from DATHQY010000529.1 coordinate 2,948, forward strand.
GCTCCGCGACGACTGGACCGTGCGAAACGTGGCGCGACACGCGACATGTGCGCCGGTTCGTCCCGTTCGCACCGAATTGTGCAGCCATTCGCGCGGTTTTTTCCTCGACATTTCGAGTCCGTGGACTAAGCCGAGGGACGGTGCGCGGGCGCTTCGGTCAATGCACCAGCGACGCGCGATAGAGCTCGCCGAGCGCCGCCTCCGCGTTGGCGAGTCCGGTTCCGGCACGAGCGTCCGCGGCCCCATCCCGGTTCGCCGCCTTGTCGGCGTTTCGCTCCGCGCCGGTGCCGCCGTCCGCATCGAAGCGGCGCGTGAGGCTCATGTCGGGCGCTAGCTTCCAGAGCCCGCGCGACGACCGGATCAGCGCTGTGACCTTGGCCGGATCGAGGGGCGTGTCGTCCCGGAGATAGAGCTTCACGAAGCGCGCGTTGGCTTCGCAGCCGAGCGCTCGCAAACGCCGGAGCTCCGTCTTGAGCGCCATGAGCTTCACGAGCCGCCGCGCCTCCTCCGGCGGCTGTCCAAAGCGATCCTCCATCTCGGCGGCGATGTCCGCGACCTGCGCCTCGTCGGAGGCGCTCGCCAGCCTTTTGTAGAGCGACAGCCGGAGACCCACGTCCGTCACGTAATCCTCGGGCAGGAGAGCCTCCACGTCGAACCGGAGCTCGGGATCGACGTCGTGCGTGACCTCCTCGCCCTGCATTTCGTGCACGGCCTCGTCCAGCATGCGGCAGAACATGTCGAAGCCGACGGAGGCGACGTTGCCCGATTGCTCGCCGCCCAGCAGATCGCCGGCTCCGCGCATCTCGAGGTCGAGCGACGCGATCTGGAAGCCGCTCCCGAGCTCGGTGTGCCGCTCGAGAGCCTCGATGCGCGAGCGCGCCTCGTCGTTCATCGCGTTGGGCGGCGGGACGACGAGGTAACAGTACGCGCGCTCCTTGCTGCGCCCGACCCGGCCTCGGAGCTGGTAGAGCTGCGCCAGGCCGTAGAGATCCGCGCGATCGATGATCATCGTATTGGCGCGGGGGATGTCGAGGCCGCTCTCGATGATCGCAGTCGACGCGAGCACGTCGTAGCGCCCGTCGACGAAGTCCAGCATCGCTTCTTCGAGAGCCGCCTCGCTCATCTGCCCGTGCGCGACCGCGATGCGCGCCGTCGGCACGAGCTCCTGCAGGCGCTGCGCTTTCTCGTAGAGTTGCTCGATCCGGTTGTAGACGTAAAAACACTGCCCTCCCCGTGCGAGCTCGCGCGAGACCGCTTCCCGCACGACCTGATCGTCCCACCGCGTCACGATCGTGCGAACGGCGCGCCGATCGACGGGCGCCGTCGTGATGAGGGAGAGATCGCGCATTCCGGTGACGGCCATCTGCAGCGTCCGCGGGATGGGCGTCGCGGTCAGCGTGAGCACGTCGACTTGCGCACGGAGCTGCTTGATCCGTTCCTTGTGCGCGACGCCGAAGCGCTGCTCCTCGTCCACGACGAGGAGCCCCAGGCGCTTGAAGTGGACGTCCTTCGACAGGAGCCGGTGGGTGCCGATGACGATATCCACTTTGCCGTCGCGGAGGCCGGCGTTCGTTTCGTCCTGCTCCTTCTTCGTCTGGAATCGCGAGAGCGCGCGAATCACGATCGGGTAGCCGGACATCCGCCCCTCGAACGTCCGGAAGTGCTGCTGGGCGAGCACCGTCGTCGGGCACAGAATGGCCACTTGCTTGCCCGCCGACGCCGCGCGGAAGGCGGCGCGTATCGCGACTTCGGTCTTTCCGAACCCGACGTCGCCGCAGACGAGTCGGTCCATCGGCCGCGTCGATTCGAGGTCGCGGTTCACGTCGTCGATGGCGCGCGCCTGGTCGCTCGTTTCGTCGAACGCGAACGTCGCCTCGAAGGCGCGGTATTCGTCGTCGATGGCGGGCAGCGCTTCGCCGACGAGCGCCTTGCGTTCGGCGTAGAGGCGCAAAAGCTCGTCGGCCATCTTGCGCACTTCGCGCGCGACCCGCTGCTTGGTCCGCGCGAACGTGCTTCCGCCGAGCTTGTCGAGCTTGGGCGACAGATTCTCTCCGCCCACGTACTTTTCGAGCTGATTCAGGCGCCAGACGGGCAGGTACAGCTTGTCCCCCCCGCCGTATTCGATGGCGATGAGATCCACGGTCACGCCGGCGACGGTCTTGTGCACCAGACCCTGGTACCGGCCGATTCCGTGCTCGCCGTGCACGACGTAATCGCCGAGCGAGAGGCTCCGCAGGTCTTCGAGAAACGGCCGCGCGGCGTTCTCGGCCTTCGCGCGCTCGCGGCGGCGGTGGGTGCGGGCCCCGAAGATCTCTTCTTCGGTGACGAGAACGACTCCGTCGGCCGGGAGGACCACGCCGCGCCGCAGAGGCCCCACGACGACCTGCACTTGCTCTCTGCGGCCCGCGTCTTCGAGCCAGGCCGGCGAGAACGTGCCGAGGCGCGCGGTCGCCTGCACGCCCTGATGGCCGAGGAGCGTCACGAGCCGTTCGGCTTGCGTCGCGGCGCGGGCGGTCACGAATACGCGAAGGCCGTTCTCCTGCCAGTGGCGAATCCGGCGCACGAGCGGCGAAAGACCGGCGCTCTTGCCCTTCGACGCGCGCGCCGCTTTGACCGCGACGCCCATGTCCTCGTGGTCGAGCGACCAGAGCCGGAGCATCCCGCGGTCCTCGTCGTGGCCGTGCGGGGCGCGCTCGAACTCGCTCAGGCCGCCCTCGGGCCGGCCTTCGACTTCGAGCCGGTGCAACGCTAGGACCGGCCTCGACGCGACCGCCTCCGCAACCGCCGCTTCCGGCTCGAAGAACGCCTCGGGCAAGAACGAAGGCCCCGCGCCTTGCTTTTGCGCGCTGTCCTCGAAGCCCCGCTCGATTTCGTCGCGGACGGCTCGCGTGAGGCTCGGCGGGTCGTCGAGGACGATCACGGCGTCGTCGCGAACGTACGAAAGGAGCGGCTGGAGATCGTCGTAGTAGGCGGGCAGGAACGCGTCGGAGCCGAAGAACGTGCGCCCGCTCGTGATGTCGTCGACGAGCGCGCGCGTCTTCGACGTGGGCCAATCCATGGCCTCCGCGAGCTGCGTGATCCGCGAGCGGGCGCGGGCGCTGGTCCGCTCGTCGAGGATCGCCTCGCGAACGGGCGGTAGCCACAGCTCCGAGAGCGAAGGCGCGTCCTTGCGCGTCTTCTGCTCCGCCGGGTCGAACGGCTTCATGGACAGCACGAGGTCCCCGTAAAGCTCCACGCGAACCGGCGACTCGCTCGACGGCGGCCACACGTCGAGGAGCGCGCCGCGCACGGCGAACGTGCCGGGATCTTCGACCACGGGCACGCGGAGATACCCTGCCTCGGCGAGAGCGCGGACGAGGCCGTCGCGATCGATCTCCGATTCGGCGACGATGCGGTCGGCGCGCTTGGCGAGCTCGTGGCGAGGCACGACCTTTCGCACGAGCGCCGGTGCGGGCACGATCAGAACACGCCACGGGAGCCCGTGCGCGAGGTGAAAGAGGGTCGCCATCCGGCTCATGGCCGCGCGCCGATCCGGGCTCACGTCGGCGAAAGGCGAAGACTCGCTTGCCGCGAACACGAGGACGTCGCCCTGGCCCGTATCTTCGGCGGCGTCGTCAGTGGCGCCGCGAACGAAGAACCCGATGTCGTCCGCTGTACGTCGTGCGGTTTCGAGATCGCGCGTCACGTAGAC
>DATHQY010000530.1:0-4486 GCA_035482215.1 Polyangiaceae bacterium
ATCACGGCCAGGACGTTGGCCGGGTTGGATTGTGTCGTCGTGCTCATTGCGCGATTTTCCTCAGAGGTGCCCGGTTCGCAGCAACGATTCCGCCTTGAGCGCCCGGCGCGAGCGCCGCGTTCGCTCGGCGATGACGATCGATCGCAGCTCGTCGAAGGCGACGTTCACGGACTCGTTGATGACCAGATAGTCGAACAGCGCATAGTGCTCAATTTCTCGCTTGGCTACCGCGAAACGGCGCTGCACGGCGTCTTCCGTTTCGCTCGCCCGGCCACGCAAGCGCCGTTGGAGCTCCTGCATCGACGGCGGGACGATGAAGGCGGTGACGACGTCCGGCGCCTTGGATTTGATCTGCCGTGCCCCCTGGTAGTCGATGTCGAACACCATCCCGCGGCAGCCTTCGGTTTCTTTCGCGCGCGTCACCTCGGCGATCGAGGTCCCATAGAGATTGCCGTGGACCTCGGCCCATTCGAGAAATGCTCCGGCCGCCACGAGCTCGAGAAACCGATCGCGATCGATGAAGTGATAATCCCGCCCGTCGACCTCGTTCGCGCGCGCGGCGCGCGTCGTGTGCGACACGCTGAAGCGCAGGTCCGTACAACGCTCGAGCAGCATTCGCGTCAGCGTCGTCTTTCCGGCGCCGCTCGGGGACGAGAGAATCAGCAGGAGAAAATCGTCGTCAGGGTTCATTCTACGTTCTGCACCTGCTCGCGCATCCGTTCGATCTCGGCCTTCACGTCGACGACGGCGTGCGACACCGGCGCGTCCAGACTCTTGGCTCCGACCGTATTGGCCTCGCGAGCCATTTCCTGGAGCAGAAAGTCGAGCCGGCGGCCGACGCTCTCGTCCAGCGCGAGCAATTCCCCGAATTGGGCGCAGTGGCTCGCAAGCCTCGTGAGTTCTTCGCACACGTCGCACCGCTCGGCGAACATGGCGATCTCTAGCTCGAGACGGGGGCCGTCCACACCTATTTCGCTGTTCTGGCGCAGGCGCTCGGCCCGTTCGCGGAGGCGCTGGCGGTGTGCGTCCAGCACTTCGGGCGCCCTGTTCTCGATCGACCTCGACAGCTCTTTCACCCGGCCCAGGCGACCAGCCAGGTCCGACCGGAGGGCCATGCCTTCGCGTTCGCGCATCGCGTCGAGCGCCGCGGTGGCCGCGCAGAATGCCGCGCGTGCGGCCGCATGAACGCGCTCCATCTCCCGCTCGACGGACGAAACGAACAGGTCCGGGATCGCCCCGAGGAGCGACAAGGGCACGTCGCTGCCCGGCGCGAGCTCGTCACGCAGCTCGCACAGCGCCTGGAAAGCGGCGCGGGCGCGATCGCGGTCGAGCGAAGGCGCGCCCAGCGCCATCCCTTCGACGCGGAGCGTCACCTCGTACCGGCCGCGCGAAAGCTTCTCGCGCGCGACTTGCTCGACGAACCCCGCGATGTCCGCGAGCTCCCGGGGCACGCGCACGCGCACGTCGAGGAACCGGTGATTGACGCCCCGAATCTCCACCGCCAGTTTTCCCCGGCCGAGCGGTACTTCACCGACGCCGAATCCCGTCATGCTCCGCATGCGCTCATCCGACGCTACGACGAATTCGATCTTCGCTCCATGCGTCCATTGCAGCGCCGCGTCCGTCGCCGCCCGCTGACTGGGGCTGCAGGCGTCCGCGCCTCGCCCGGCGGCCCCTTCAGAGGCCTTTTTTCCGCTTCGTGAGCTCGAGCACGCGCTGGTACTCGATTTCCCATTCGCGCGTGCCTTCTCGCACGTGGCGGAGCTGGGCGCGCACGTCCGCGTCCAGCGAGTTGTCCACGTCCATGTGCTTCTTGAATACAGGCGCCATCTTGCGCCGGAGCTCTACGTCCTCGACGTACACTTCGTCGACGTGGGCCGAATGCATCAGCATTTCGACCACCTGATCGAGCATGTAATCGAGCGCGTCGTCACCGACTTTGATGCCCTTTTCTTCGGCGACGAGCTGGCGCACGCGCGAGTACTCGCTTTGCGGCTTGCCCGTCCGCTCGAGGACGTCCTTGGCGCGCTCGTTCACGTCGCGCTCGATCGAGAGGTACTGGTTGAGGACGGCGGCGACGTCGGCCTCCACCTCCTTGGGGCTCTCGGACTCGATGTCTTTGGCAGCGAGCAGGGCCCGCACGGTCTCGGTCGCGATCGCGATCACTTTGCCGCTGTAGAGGCGCATGGCGAGGGCCCCTTGTACCCTCTTACTTCTTTCTACGCACGTCTTCCGCGCCGCCGGCCGGCGGAGGAACGTGGGCGAGCGTCTCGTCCGAGCCCCCGAGCTGAAGGCGCCGCATGACCGCCTTCTTCTGCCGTTCCTTGTATTTGGCGTGCGACGCATCGCCCACTTCGTTGTGGGCGTCGGTGTCGCGGTCGACGATCTGGAATTCGCAGATGACGAAGATGATGTTGCCGAGCGGAGCGGCGCTCGGGGGCACCCGGTCGAGAATCCGCTTCGGCAGGCGCACCGGCATGTCCACCACGAAGTGAATGATCCGGTACGACTGGGCAGAAAACTCGTTGTCGCTCGGTGTGTAGTCCTCCCCACTGCCGTTCAGGGACTGGAGCTGGCCGATGAGCGGCGCGAGCCGCGTGTTTTCCACGTACGACCGAAAGCCGAACACCGAGTTGATGCTCTGGCCGGGAACGACGTAGTTGAAAGGAAATAAGTGCTTCGTCAAGTACTGGAGGACCGGGAAGACGTCGTCCCGCGTCCGGGTGACGATGCGAAAACGGAGCTTGTCGAAGATCTGGGCGGCGATGGTCTCTTGCTTCGAAAGCAGCTTCGTGATGAGCGAATCCTTGTTCTTTCGCCCGCCGACGAATTCGATGATGGGGAATCCGCCCGCGAGCATGCCGCCGATGACGCGATAGACCTTTTCTTCGACGATGTGGAAGACGTCCTGGTCGGACATCGGCAGGAGGAACAAGAGTTCGCGCCCGTCGACATGATGGATGATGTGCATGCACTTGAGAATCGTGCACGCGCACATCGCTCGGTGGCCGCGGCCGGAAGCGAGCATCAGAAGCTCCGGTACCGTGGCGGTCTGGACGGGGCGGGGAATCGGGTACTCGAACTGTCGCCGCAGGTAAGCGATGGCCTCCGACTTGACGTGCTCCAAGCGCGTCCGATCGGCCGCGTCGTCGATCCGGAGCTCCTGCGCGTTCAAGAAATCGCGCGCGTCGTCTTCGCCGGCAAAATCGAGGTGCCGCCAATCGATGATCGAATTGCCCCTCAAAATGAGGCGAATCGACTCGAGGTCGGCCAGTGTGAACTCGTCGAGCGACTGCAGCTGCTCGCCGCCTTCGCGGCTGACGTCGTTCATGGGTCCCTGCGAAGGCGCGAACGCAAGGAGCGACCTTAGCGCAAAGCCGGGCAAAACCTCGGTGGCAATTGCGCCGCCGGACGGTCAGGCAACGCGCGACGCAAGGCCAGGAGCTCTCGCGAGCTCAAGAGCCTTCGCGGGAGTCGCCGGGCGTGGCCGTCGGAGCCGTCGGCTGCCGGCCCAAATTCAGAGTGCCAACGAAAATGCAAATCGTGACGACGAGCACCGCACACTGGCCAAGGAACGCGCCCGAACAGCCGGCTACGGCAATGGGGGCGATGGCCACGAAATACCAGGGGGTCAGATTCATTCGTCAATTCTCCGCGGGGGACATCGACGCCCGCCGAGGGCGGGAGGACGTCTACATGTAAGCCAAGTTACGACATCCAAGTGCGGTGAGCCAAACTTCTACTGATGAGGCGGCGGCGGACGCAAGCGAAACCGACGCGAACGCCACAGCATGCTTCGTTCCAAGTAGGCGCAGGTACGAGCGCGAAACGTAAAGGAAAAGCAATTCTCGGCAGACCGCAACGAATGGCTCCAAGATGCCGCGCTTCGCGGAGGGTGTGCGGCGCGGCTCACGTACCACGAGCGCGTGGGCGACTGCACGCACGACGGCTGGTCGAGTCCGATTGAATGGAGGCGGACCAATTCGCAGCCGCCGAGTACGACTTGGCCACTCGACCGCTGCGTCGGTACGCGCCGACGCGACGCGTGCGTCGGGCTCGCATTCGTTTGTGCTCGCGACGTGCCAGCTCGACCGGAATCTTTGCCGGCGGCGACGGCAAGGGTCTATCGTTGGAACGTGTCGGTTGCGAGAGGAGGTCGACGCGGCGGGTCGCTGGCGTTGCTCTTGGCGCTCCTCGTCGTTCCGTGCATGGACGCATGCACGACGATCGATCCCGGCGCGAACTTCGTGGTGCCGGACGAAGTGTTCGACGCGGACTTCTACTACTGCCACGTCGAGCCCCAGCTCATCATCGCCTACAAATGCGGCCCGGGAGACCCTTCGAAGATGGATCAGCCGAACAGCTGCCATTTCTCGTCGGCCGTATCCGGGATGGAGCTCCTCGATCATCCGGCGATCAATTGCGGCGGCGGCGACACGCCGCTCGATCCGACACAGGTGGGCATCGGCAGCCCCGCGGAGACCGA
>DATHQY010000531.1:0-2610 GCA_035482215.1 Polyangiaceae bacterium
GTCTGGTCGCGGCATCGCTGCTTCGTCGGAACTCGAACGCGGAAGTCATCGCGTTCAGCGACGACGTCGTGAAGATGCCGCGCCCGATCAACCCGCGTGACTCGGTGATGACGAACGCGCAGTACCTCGCGTCGCTGCCAAGCGGCGGCACGGCGTGCAGCGCGCCCCTTCGTCACCTCAACGCGCAGAAGGTGAAGGGTGACCTCGTCGTCTACGTGTCCGACAACCAGTCGTGGGCGGACTTCGCGCGCAAGGGCGCGGCCGTCCACACGCGCGGCACCGTCATGGCCGAGTGATCCTCCCCCGCTTCCGTGGACACCCCGAAAGGCGCGAAGATGCGCCAGGAGCTGTTCATGGCACGCAGGAAGCGAAGAAATTTCACGCCGGAATTCAAGGCGGAGGCGGTGCGTCTGACACGTCTCGGCGACCGGTCGATCGGGAAGGTTGCTCTGGACCTGGACCTGACCGAGGGCGCGTTGCGTGAGTGGGTCAAGCGCGCGGAGGCTGACGCGGGCAACGCGGCGCCCGAGACGTTGACGACAGCCGAGCGCGAGGAGCTCACGCGGCTTCGTCGCGACAACAAGCGCCTGCAGATGGAACGCGACATTTTAAAAGCAGCGGCCACGTTCTTCGCGAAGGAAAGCGAATGAAGTTCGCCTTCATCGCCGCGGAGGAGGTGGCCTTCCCCGTCATCGCGATGTGCCGGATGTTGGACGTCTCGCCCAGTGGTTACTACGCGTGGAAGATGCGCCCGGAGCCAGTCACGAAGGCTGCGGACGTGAAGCTCGCGCTCGCGATCGCCGGTGCGCACGGTCGGAGCCGAGGCATCTACGGCAGTCCTCGCGTACACCGAGACTTGAAGGCGCGCGGCCTTCGCATCGGCAAGAAGCGTGTGGAGCGGTTGATGCGCGAGAATGGCTTGCGAGGTCGCTGCAAACGTCGCTTCGTGCACACGACGGACTCCAAACACGCGCTCCCGATCGCACCGAACGTGCTGGAGCGCTGCTTCACGGTCGCCGCGCCGAACCGCACCTGGGTCGGTGACGTAACGTTCATCGCCACCGACGACGGCTGGCTGTACTTGGCCGTCTTGCTCGACTTGTTCTCGCGCCGCGTGGTCGGCTGGGCGACAAGCGCGAACAACGATCGCGCGCTCGCTCTAGCCGCTCTCGAGCAAGCCATCCGTCAGCGACGCCCGCTCCCTGGTCTGGTGCAGCACACGGACCGAGGAAGTCCTTACGCGAGCGACGACTACCGCGCGGCGCTCGCACAACAAGGCATCGTCGCGAGCATGAGTCGTACCGGCGACTGCTACGACAACGCCGTCGCCGAGAGCTTCTTCGCGACGCTCAAGGCAGAACACGTGGACCACGAAAATTTCCCCAGTCGCGAGGTCGCCCACGCCTCCATCGGCGACTACATCGAGGGGTTCTACAACACCGCCCGACGTCACTCTTCAATCGGCTACGTCAGCCCGCTCGAGTTCGAATTGCGATCCCACGTCGCCGCGCTTGCGGCATAGTCACCCTGTCCGCGGCGCCGGGGGAAGATCAATCGGCCCCCGCCCCTGGCAAGCGACCCCGATCGACAGCCGAGCATCGGATGACTATAAGAAGACTCACAACGGAGAGATGTCCCATGGGCGGCGCAAACGTGCTCGAGATCAATGACCTGAACTTCGAGACCGAGGTACTCAAGTCCTCGGTTCCCTTCCTGCTCGACTTCAGCGCGACCTGGTGTGGGCCGTGCAAAGTGCTGTCGCCCATCGTCGACAAGCTGGCAGATGAGCTCCAGGGCAAGGTCCGCGTCGGGAAGGTCGACATCGACGACTCGCCCGCCGTGACCGCGAAGTTCGGCATCCGCGGGGTGCCCACGGTCCTGGTCTTCAAGGCGGGGCAGGAGTCCGGGCGTCACGTCGGAGTGACGAACAAAGAGACACTGGTGAAGATGCTGGGCGTTTGACCGCCTCGAGCGCCGCGCCGAACGTCGAGCCGAGCCCCGCAGCGGGCGTCCGGCGCAGGCCCCGAGTGTCGCGGTTTCTCCGCGTCCTCCTCGGCGTGACGGCGCTCATGCACGTGCCGGTCGGGTTTGGCGTGGCCGAGCTGGGCCGGCGGCTCGGATGGCCTTCGCCGGGGCTCATCGGCGTCGCCTGGGCCGCGGCCGGAGTCCTGCTCTTCGTGGGCCGGGCCCGCGCAGGCATGCCCGATCGGCGCGGTCGTCACCCGGCGATCGTGCGCCTGGTCGACATCCCGTACTTCATTCACTGGTGCGCGTGTCTGTGGACGCTCATCCCCGCGGTGGTCGCCACGCTCGTGGCGCCCGCGATCGCTCTCGCGCGCGGCGTGCCCGTGCAGCTGCCCGCGACCGTGTACATGGTCGCGTACCTCTCGGGGCTGGCGATCTCCGCTTACGGCATCCTGATCCGTCGCCGCTGGTATCGCGTCGCCGAGCACGACGTGCCCGTTCCGGGGCTCGACCCGCGGTTCGAGGGTCTGCGCATCGCCCAGCTGTCGGACCTGCACATCGGGACGCTGACGCCGCGCTCCTGGGGGCTCGCCTGGTCGCGCTCGGCCAACCTTCACGCGCCCGACCTCGCCGTCGTTACCGGCG
>DATHQY010000532.1:0-6462 GCA_035482215.1 Polyangiaceae bacterium
CGCCCGGCCCCGAGCGGGCATCTCTATTTTTGCCTGAAGGACGAGCGCGAAGAAGCCGCGGTCGACGTCGTCGTCTACCGGTCGAACGTCACGCCGCGCATGCGCCAGCTCTGCGCCGACGGCGCCCGGATTCGTGTGCGCGGCAAGCCGACGCTTTGGGTGCCGCGCGGCAAGCTCCAGTTCATCGCCGATCGACTCCAGGCGGCAGGCCGCGGCGCGCTGCTCGAAGCCCTCGAGCGGCTCAAGACGAAGCTCGCGGCGGAAGGCCTCTTCGCCGCGGAGCGCAAACGGCCGTTGCCGCGCGAACCGCGGATCGTGGGCGTCGTCACGAGCCCGACGGGCGCCGTCATCCACGACGTATGCCGCGTCGCGTTCCGCCGGGGCGGCGCGCGCATTCTGCTGGCGCCCGCCCAAGTGCAAGGCATCGGCGCCATCGAGTCGATCTGCCGCGCGCTCCAGCAGCTCCAGCGGGTTGCCGAGGTCGACGTGATCATCGTCGGGCGCGGCGGCGGATCCGCCGATGACCTCGCGAGCTTCAACGAAGAGGCCGTCGTGCGCGCGGTCGCGGCGTGCCGCGTCCCCGTCGTCAGCGCCGTGGGCCACGACGTGGACGTGACCCTCGTCGACTTCGCCGCGGACGCACGGGCCGCGACCCCGTCGCAAGCCGCCGAGATGGTCGTCGCCGACCGGGCGGCGCAGCGCGAGCTTCTGCGGCGAACGACGATGCACCTCGCGCGCGCGATGCACGCGCACCTCTCGCATCACCACGTGGTCTTCGGGCGCGCCGCGCGGCGACTCGCGGATCCGCGTTTGCTCATCGCGAGCCACCAGCAGACGCTCGACGACCGCGTGAATCGCCTCTCCAGGGGCATGCGCGCCGCGCTCGCGAAGCGCCGGGATCAGCTGGCGCGCGGCGGGAAGCGCCTCGCCTACCTGCATCCCCGCGCGGTCCTCTCGCGCGAACGCGCCGAGCTCACCGCACTCCACGGGCGTCTCCTGGCGGCCTTCCGGACGGCCCTGGAGCGGCGCACCGCGGCGCTCGGCCGAACGACCTCGCGGCTCGACGCTCTCAGCCCGCTGCAAGTGCTCGCGCGCGGTTACGCAATCGCGACGCGCGCGGACGGCCGCGCGATCCGCAGGAGCGACGACGTGAGCGCGGGCGAGACGATCCACGTGCGCGTCCGCGACGCGCGCCTCCGCGCGCAGGTCGAGAGCGCCGACGACGTCGAGGCAGAGCGCGCCCGATGAAACCGCGCCGATTCGCCGTCGTGGGCGACCCGATCGCTCATTCGAAGAGCCCCACCATGCACGGCGCCGCGTTCCTCGCGCTCAATCTGCCTCACACCTACGAGGCGATCCGTGCCTCCGCCGACGAGCTGCCGCACGTCGTCACTCGCCTGCGTGCGGGCGCGTACCACGGTATCAACATCACGGTCCCCCACAAGGAGCGCGTGCTCGATCTCGTCGACGCGAAGGACGAGAGCGCCGCGGTCGCGGGCGCAGCCAACACGCTCGTCCGCGACGGAGACGGACGCATCGTGGCCCACAACACCGACGCGCCGGCACTCGCCGCCGAACTCCGCCGCGTGTCCGGCGGTGCGGTGAGCCCCGGCGGCTGCGCGCTGATCCTGGGCTCGGGTGGAGCGGCCCGCGCCGCGATCGTCGCCGTGGCCCGCTACCTCGGCGTGCGCGACATCGTCGTGCGCGCGCGCGGGTTCGCGGACCCCGAGCGGGAACGCGCCTTCCGCCAGTCCTCGCCGTACCCGATCGCAACCGAAACATGGTTCCCGCGCGCCGATACGGAGCAGCGCGCGCGGCTCGTGGTGCAAGCGACGAGCGCCGGGATGCGCGGCGCCGCGCCGGGTGAGGACGCCGCCGCCGCGGTCGACTGGAGCGCGCTGCCGAACGACGCGGTCGCCATCGACGTGGTCTATGCCCCGCGCGATACACCGTGGCTACGCGCGGCGCGAACGCGCGGGCTCCGCGCGGACGACGGCCTCGGCATGCTGGCTCGCCAGGGAGGCCTCGCCTTCGAGCTGTGGCTCGGCGTCGCCGCGCCGTTCCACGTGATGCGCCAGGCCCTCGAGTAGGCGAGCGGGAGAACGCATGGCCCAAGCGATTTCGTCCTCGGCTCCTCGGCGGCTCCTGTCGTTCTCGCGAAATCGCCAGCGGATCGGCTATCGGCGCATCGTCCAGCTCCTCGTTTATCTCGTCGTCGTTCCGACCGTGCTCATTCTGCTCTTGGGCATCGTGCTCATGTTCCTCGGGAGCGACGTCAACCTGCTCTTCGGCGTCCTCACCGTGAGCTTCGTGCTCGTCGTCGTCACCGGCGTCACGCTCGTCCTCGTCTTCTTGCGCCGCGAGGCGTCGCTCAGCGTGCTCCAGGCGGACTTCGTCTCCAAAGTGAGCCACGAGCTGCGGACGCCCCTCACGAGCATCCGTCTCTTCGCCGAGACGATGGAGCGCTCGCGCGGAGACTCCGCGACCCAGGACAAGTGCCTGGAAGCGCTCGGCCGGGAGACCGAGCGGCTGACGCAGCTCATCGAGCGGCTTCTCGACTGGGGCCGCATGGAAGCGGGGCGCAAGCAGTTCGTCCTCCACCGCGAAGCGCCGGAGAACGTCGTCGAAGAAGCCGCCGAGGCGTTCGCGCCGCGCGATCGACACCCCGAAGTCGACTTCGCGGTCGAGATCGAAGCCGATCTGCCGGAGGTCTATGCCGATCGAGGCGCGATGGTCGACGCCATCGGCAACTTGCTCTCCAACGCGCTGAAGTACGGAGGCACGCCGCCCGTCGTCCGTCTTCGAGCGCGCCGCGACGGCACGAGCGTCGCCCTCGAGGTCACCGACAACGGCGACGGGATCGCGCACGGGGAACACCGCCGCATCTTCGACAAGTTCTATCGAATCGACGACCGCCTCTCGCGCGAGCGCGAGGGCAGCGGCCTGGGGCTCGCCATCGTGAAACACATCGTCCGCGCGCATCGCGGTCGCATCCAGCTCCACAGCGAAAAAGGCAAAGGCTCCACGTTTCGCATTCTCTTGCCCCCTGCGCAGAGGCGCGCGCCGAAGACTTGAGCAAACTCTTGAGCCAGCCGAAACGCCGAGTGCTAGTCGTCGAGGACGACCCGAGCATCACTCTGGGCCTGCGCATCAACCTCGAAGGCGAAGGCTACGACGTGCTCGCCGCGGAAGACGGGGAGCGGGGCCTTCTCCTCGCGCGCGAAGAGCAACCGGACCTCGTGATCCTCGACGTGATGCTTCCCAAGATGAACGGATTGCAGGTGCTCCGTTCGGTGCGAGGCGACGGTCTGATGATGCCCATCATCATGCTGAGCGCGCGGACCGGGGAGCTCGACAAGGTGACAGGGCTCGAGCTCGGCGCGGAGGACTATGTCGCGAAGCCCTTCAGCCTCGCCGAGCTCCTCGCACGCGTGCGCGCGGCCCTCCGCCGCGGACCTCGCCCCACCGAAGCCGCGACGGCGGCGCGCCCCACCGTCGTCGCGTTCGGCGACGTGAGCGTCGACGTCGCGGCGCGAACCGTGTCGCGCGGCGGGGCTCCCGTGGAGATGACCGCGACGGAGTTCGACGTCCTGCTGTGCCTCATCGAGGCACGCGGAGTCGCCTTGAGCCGCGAGGCGATTTTCCTGCGCGTGTGGGGCCCGAACCATCACGGCACCCCCCGCACCATCGACAACTTCATCCAGCAGCTTCGCGCGAAGCTCGAACCCGACCCCCAGAAACCCCGTTACATCGTCACCGTGCGCGGCGTCGGGTACCGCTTCCAATGACGGCGATCGACAGAGCCGATCGTGCTACGGGTAACGCTGCGCATGGACCCGAATCTGCTCCGAAGTTACCTCGCGACGGTCTACGAGTTTCCCACGGCCTCCGGGCCCACGCGTGCCTCGCTCGACGGCGACATCGTGGCGGACTCGTCTTCGTTGCCGGAGCTCCTGCAGAAGCCTTTCGCGATCCTGACGGCGTATAACCCCCGATCGATGCTTCTGCCCCGCAAAGTCAACGAGCAGCGGCACGTCGTCATGCGCGACCTCTTGATTCTCGGCGTCTATCGGGTCGAGGCCTGCGTCGGCTACGAAGAGGATCCCGAGGGCACATGGCGAGAGCCCTCCTGGCTCGTGCACGGCATGGACCGCGAAGAGGCCTTGGCTTTCGGGCGCGTGTTCCGCCAGAACGCTGTGGTCATTTGTCGTCACGCGAGGCCGGAGATCGTCGTCACGGATCCGACCTGCGACGAGCTCGGGCGCACCTTCGTGGGCAACTGGCGCGTCCGCGGGTAGACGGGGCCGCGGCCCGACGGCCGACACGCGGGCTGCATTGCGCGACACAAACGTTTTCTTTATGCGTGTGCGGCCCATCCTAACGTCGCCTTAATCCGACGATCACTAGGCTTTCCGGTGTTCACGGGCTCCGGCGAGCGCCGGGGCCAGCCCGGCGCGTGCTTGCGGCCGTCTCGTGGTCGTCGTGCGGACCCCTCGCAGGGTCCCTTCACCCAAAGGCGATTTGCCATGATGGATGTCGTGTATCTCGGCCTCACGGTGGGGCTTTTTGCGTTGACTTGGGGCCTCGTTCGCATTTGCGAGCTCGTCTGAGGAGTCACACCATGCCTATCCTCTACCTGGTGGGCGGGGCCGTTTCGGCCGCGCTCCTCGTCTACTTGTTCGTCGCGCTTCTCAAGCCGGAGTCCTTTTCGTGAGCGCCGCCGGCATCATCCAGATCATCGTGCTCCTCGCGGTGGTTCTCGCCGCCGTGAAACCGCTCGGCGCCTACATGGCCCGCGTCTACGAGGGCGAGCCCGTGTTCCTCGAGCGAATCCTCGGCCCGGTCGAGCGGCTCATTTATCGACTTGCGGGCGTGCCGAATGCGGCAGACGCCCGCGAGACGGGCTGGAAGACCTACGCGGGCGCGATGCTCCTCTTCCATCTCGTCGGCATTGCCGTCGTGTATTTCCTGCAGCGCCTGCAGGGGATTCTCCCCCTCAACCCCGCGGGATTCGCCGGGACGACTGCCGATCTGTCCTGGAATACCGCCGTCAGTTTCGCCACGAATACGAACTGGCAAAGCTACGGCGGCGAAACGACGATGAGCAATCTCACGCAGATGCTCGCGCTCGCCGTGCAGAACTTCGTCTCGGCGGCGTCGGGCATCGCGATCCTCGTGGCGCTCGTCCGCGGCATCACCCGCAAGTCGAGCGCGACGATTGGCAACTACTGGGTCGACATGACGCGCGGCACTCTTTACGTGCTGTTGCCGGCGTCGATCGTCCTCGCGCTTCTATTCGTGTCGCAGGGCGTGGTCCAGAGCTTCGGGGCCTTCCCGTCGGCGACGCTCCTGCAGCCGATGAAGGACGCGGATGGCCATGCGGTCGCGAGCCAGGTCCTCGCGCTCGGCCCGGTGGCATCGCAAGAAGCGATCAAGCAACTGGGCACGAACGGAGGCGGATTCTTCAATGCGAATTCGGCACACCCGTTCGAGAACCCGACGCCGTTGTCGAACTTTCTCCAGATCCTCGCGATGGTCCTCATCCCGGCGTCGCTGACCTACACGTTCGGCAAGATGGTCAAGGACACGCGCCAGGGCTGGGCGCTCCTGACCACGATGTTCGTCGTCCTCCTTCCACTGCTCGTCCTCTGCGCGGCGCAGGAGCAGGCCGGCAACCCGGTCCTGTCGGCCCTTCACGTCGATCAGGCGTCGAGCGCGCTTCAGGCCGGCGGCAACATGGAGGGCAAAGAAACGCGGTTCGGCATCTCCGCCAGTGCGCTCTTCGCGTCGTTCACGACCGCAGAGTCGTGCGGCGCGGTGAACTCGATGCACGACTCGTTCACGCCGATCGGCGGGCTCGTGCCGCTCTGGCTCATTCAACTCGGCGAGATCATCTTCGGCGGCGTGGGCTCCGGCCTCTACGGAATGCTGATGTTCGCCATCGTCGCGGTCTTCGTCGCGGGCCTCATGGTCGGGCGCACACCCGAATATCTCGGAAAGAAGATCGAAGCGTACGAAATGAAGATGGCGTCGCTCTCGATTCTCTTTCCCGCTGCGACGGTGCTCATCTTCACGGCCATCGCGGTCGTGTGCGACGCGGGAGCCAAAGGCGTGGCCAATCCTGGCCCGCACGGATTCACGGAGATTCTCTATGCGTATTCGTCTGCCGCCAACAACAACGGCAGCGCGTTCGCAGGGCTATCGGCCAACACGCCTTTTTACAACACCACGCTCGGCCTCTCGATGTTCTTCGGCCGCTTTTGGGTCAAGGTCGTCGTCCTGGCCCTCGCGGGCGCCCTCGCGAAGAAGAAACTCGTTCCGGCCGGCGCGGGGACCCTTCCTACGCATACGCCTCTCTTCGTCACGATGCTCGTCGGCGTCATCGTGATCGTGGGCGCCCTCACCTTCATCCCTTCGCTCGCGCTAGGGCCGATCGTCGAGCAACTCGCCAAATCGTGAGTG
>DATHQY010000533.1:0-15061 GCA_035482215.1 Polyangiaceae bacterium
GGCCCATGTACGCAGCCGCTTCCGCGGCGCCTTCGCGCGCCACGAGCGCGTGAAGAAGGCGCTCGCCTTCGCGGTTCGCGGCGATCTGCGCTTCGAGGTCGAAGAGATTGAGCTCCGGTGTACGTGCCGGGTAGGGTCCGCTCGCGAGACGGCTCCGCACGCCTTCGCGATCGAAGCGTCCGGCGTGGACGATTCGCTCGCCGCGAAAGACGATGCCCTCCTCGCCCAGCGATCGGGAGAATGAAGGCATCGAGCCTGGCGTCGTCCCTCCGACGTCGGCGTGGTGGCCACGATTCGCGGTGAAGAAGAGCAGGCGGCCGCCGCGATCGTGGACCGGTGAGACGACGGTGATGTCCGGGAGGTGCGACCCACCTGTCGCCGGATCGTTCGTGATGAAGACGTCTCCGGGCTCGAGCTCCGGATGGGCGGCGAGGATCGCGCGCACCGATTCGCCCATCGCGCCGAGGTGAACGGGAATGTGCGGCGCGTTCGCAACGAGGCCGCCGGTCGGGTCGAAGACCGCGCACGAGAAGTCGAGGCGCTCGCGGATGTTGGTGCTCTGCGCCGTACGACGGAGCACCCTCCCCATTTGCTCCGCGATCGACATGAAGGCGTTCCCGACGACCTCGAGCCGAGCGGGATCGAGTTCCGCGGCGCGCGTGCGCGCGGGCACGGCCGCCGTGTCCGTGAGGACGATGACTCCGTCTTCGCGCACTTCGAGATCGAACCCGGGTTCGACCAGCAACGTGGCCGTCGCGTCGACTACGACGAGTGGCCCCCGCAGCAAGACACCCGCCGCGAGCGTCTCGCGCACGACGACCGGCGTCTCGACACGGCCTTGCTCCTGCGACCACGTTACCGGTACGCACTGGGTCGCCCCGGTGGAGCGCCCGGCGACCTTCGTCCGCAACGACGTCCGGCTCTTCGCGCTGAGATCGATGCGCAAAGCCACGACCTCGATCGCCGTGTCGCCCCGCGCGTAGCCGAATTGCCGTCGGTGCTCGCGCTCGAATGCCGCGAGGAGATCGGGCGCCGAGGCCATCTCCAGCGTCAAGCGGGTTTCGGTCCCCGCGTACCGTAGGTCGAGGCGGCGCACGATCTGCAATGCGTCTTCCACCGATCCCGGCGCCGAGCTTCGCCCGAGAGTCTCGCGGCCGCGCGCCTCGAGCCGTCCGAAGGTCGCCTCCGAAGCGGCAATCGCCGCCTCGTCGAGCGGCACCCGTCCGCCGTCGGCGCTCGCGCTCCACGTGATCGGCGCGATGGCGGTGCCCGCGGCCGAGAGCACACCGGCCAGCGGGTGAACCAGGAGCGTGCGCACGCCGAGGATCCGCGCGACTCCGCACGCGTGCTGCCCGGCGGCGCCGCCGAAGACCACGAGAGCGTGGTCGCGCACGTCGTGCCCGCGGGCGATCGTCACGTTGCGGATCGCCTCGGCCATTCCGTGGTTGGCCACATCGACGAATCCGAGCGCGATCTCCGTCTTCGAGCGCGCAAATCCGAGGGTCTGGAGCTTCTCCGCGACTTCCTCCAGAGCGCGATCCGCACGCGTTGGCTCCAATGGAAAAGGGAACCGCTCGGGCAAGAGCCGCCCCAACACCAGGTTCACGTCGGTGAGCGTCAAGTCCCGCGCGTCCGGGCGCCCGTAGCAGAGGGGCCCGGGATCCGCGCCCGCGCTCCCCGGGCCCACGATGAGGCGGCGCCCGTCGAGCCGGCACAGCGACCCCCCGCCGGCCGCGACGGTGTGAATGTCGAGGGCCGGAGCACGCACGCGAACGCCCGCGAGCTCGCGCTCGTACACGACGTCGATCCCGCGTTCGAAGCGCGAGACGTCGGTGGACGTGCCCCCCATGTCGAAGCCGATGGCCCGCTCCACGCCGTGGGTGCGCGCGACGGCGGCCACGGCAACGACCCCGCCGGCCGGTCCGGACAGCACCGCGTTGGGGCCGGTCACCGCGGCCGCGTCGAGCAGGCCGCCGTTCGATTGCATGATGCGCAACCGGCTGCCCGGCAGGTCCGCCGCGAGCGCGGCGACATACGCACGAAGGACGGGCGTCAGGTACGCATCCAAGGTCGCCGTGTCCCCGCGCGCGAGAAGACCGAGGTTGGGATCCACCTCGTGGGACAGCGCCACATGCCGGAACCCGGCTCGCGTCGCGAGTTCCCCCAGGTCGCGTTCGAGGCGGCCGTCGCGATGCGCATGGAGCAACACGACCGCGACGCTCTCGAGGCCACTCCGAACATGCGTGGCGAGCGCTTCGTGCACCTCGCTCGCGTTCGGCGCGGCGAGCACCCGGCCGTCGGCGTCGAGGCGCGCGTCGACTTCCAGCACGTCGGCGTACAGCGTTTCGAGCTTGCGAATGTCGAGATCGAACAAGCGCGGGCGAGCCTGCGTCCCGATCGAGAGGACGTCGCGAAAACCGCGCGTCGTGACCAGAAGGCAGCGCGCTCCCTTGCGCTCGAGCAAGGCATTCGTCGCCACCGTGGTGCCGATGCGCACGTCGCAGGGCGGAACGGGATCCCGCGGGCCGAGGTCGAGCAGCTTGCGGATGCCCGCGACAGGGGCATCGTCGGTCGACAGGACTTTGGCCACGCGCAGCTCGCCCGTGCCGGAATGGACCCCGACGCAGTCGGTGAAAGTTCCCCCGCGGTCGATCGCGATGTCCCAGGCCAACGTCGTCGTGTCGATGCGGTTCATCGCGCCAAGAGGAGCAGCGCTTGGCCCGTCAGAAAAACGAAA
Organism: Polyangiaceae bacterium; assembly: GCA_035482215.1. Lineage (GTDB taxonomy): Bacteria > Myxococcota_A > Polyangia > Polyangiales > Polyangiaceae > Palsa-1150. The sequence continues at coordinate 2,738 of DATHQY010000533.1, forward strand.
ATGGCGAATGCCAGGATGACCCACATGAGTCGCATCCAAACGCGGGCGCTCGAATAGTTCTTCCACCGTTCGCTCGAGACGGCGCGAACGAGGTCGAGCTCGGCGGCGAGTGAGGGATCGCGCAGGGCAGCGGCGCCTTGCCCTACGTTTCGTGTGCGCTGCCGAAAGCTCGCGAGCACAGCGCGCCACCATCCAGAGAGTCCGGAAGCCGGCTCGATCGGAGCCCACGGCGCGACGTGCGCCCGAATCTCGTCGTATCGGCCGACGGCCCGGGAGACGAAGAGGGCGCTCCCGACGTCCTTGCAGACGAGGACGAAGCCCGCCTTCGTTTCGAAGATCGACGTGACGTCGGGTTGCAACGCTTCGGCCGCGCCCACGTGCGGGCCGACGCGGCGGAGCACACGCTCCGAAACCAACACCTCGAACGCCGCGAACAACGCTCTTCGCATACGCCGGACGTACGCGTGAATGACGACGAAGACGAGGGGGATCGCGACGAGGTTCGGAATGGCGATGAAAGGCTCTTCCAACAGCCCATTGAATTCGAGGAAGCCGACGAAGAGCAGGTACATGAGCGCCATGACCACGAATCCGCGAAGCGTGGCGCTCCGCAAGACTTTGGCGTACTCGCCCGCGTCCAGGCCGTATCTCCGTATTCCCGCCGGCAGCTCCACTTTCGGCTCATCCGCCGCCGGTGATTCTCTCCGCGCGCGGGGCGGTGCGTACGGATCGAGCGCTCTATCCTGCGGGGGGCCCATCGGGCTAACGTGCAAACGCTACATGGGGTCCGCGCGGTTGTCTCGGTTTGCGCTGCTCGGGGCGCTCGCGGCTTGCCATCGTGCGGCGCCGGTTCCCCCGGGGGCGAGCCGTTCGATCCACGTCACGGTCGGCGGCGTCTCGCGCACCGCGCTCCTTCACGTGCCGGCGACGTCGGTGCGGCCCGCGCCGCTCGTGCTCAACTTGCACGGATCGGGTGGGACCGCGGCACGCCAAGAGTGGGACACCGCGATGGACGCCGTCGCCGACGCGCACGGGTTCATCGTCGCGTACCCGCAGGCCGCCATCGCGCTCGGCGACGGATTCGCGTGGAACATCCCGGGCCAGCCGCTCCTCGACGGTCGCTCCGTCCCGTCCGGCGCGGCCGACGATGCGCCGTTCATCCGCGCCCTCGTCGAGACGCTCGAGCACGAGGAGGGGGTCGATCCGCAACGCGTCTTCGTCACCGGGATGTCCGGGGGCGGCCGCATGACGAGCCAGCTGGGCTGCGAGCTGCCGGGGTTGTTCGCAGCGATCGCACCCGTCGCCGGGCTGCGGTTTCCCGCTGCGTGCGAGAACGCGCGGGCGGTCCCGGTCATGGCCATTCATGGCACTGGCGATCGCGTCAATCCCTACGAGGGTCACGGGGGGGCCTATTGGACGTACGGCATGCGGGACGCCGAGCAACGATGGGCTGCGCACAACGCGTGCGCGGGCGCACCGGAAGTCACGCCGATCGCGCCCGGTGTCACCCTCACGGCATACGGCCAGTGCCGCGGCGGCGCCGACGTATGGCTCTACACGCTGGCCGGCGTCGGACACGAATGGCCCGGTGGCCCGAACGCGACGACGATGCTCAACGCCGACGAGACCATCTGGTCGTTCTTCTCGGCACACGCCGCTTCTGGCGCGCGTTCTCGCGAGCTCGACGCCAACTGACGCGTCTTCTCAACTCTCCTTCGCGATGCGCGCTTGGGTCGCCCAGGCGCGTACCGCCTCGAGAAGGCGCCGCTCGTCGACCGGCTTCGCGAGGTGCTCCTGAAAGCCCGCGCGCTTGGCCAGCGCCGCGTCTTCGGCCCGGGCGGAGGCCGTGAGCGCAATCGCGGGCACGTCCGTCCCCGACGCGCGGGCGCGGAATGTCCGCATGAACGAATACCCGTCGATGTCGGGCATGCTGATGTCGCTGATGACGAGATCGAATCCGCGCTGCGTGTCCCACGCCTCGAAAGCGGCGAGCGCGCTCGTCGCGGTTTTCACCGTCGCGCCGGCCGTCTCGAGAACCATACGGAGAACGTCGAGCGAGTCCGCGTTGTCGTCCACGACGAGCACGCGAACGCCGTGCAGATCGGTGCTCGCTGGGTCCGGGTCGGCGTCGCCGCTTTCGACGGCGCGTTCCGGTTCCAGCTCGCTGCGCTCCGGGCTCATCGCGTGGATCGGCAGCTGAATCGTGAACGTCGCGCCGTGACCGAGCCCCGGGCTCCCCGCGACGACCGAGCCGCCGTGCGCCTCGACGAGGTGCCGTACGATCGCGAGGCCCAGCCCGAGGCCCCCGTGTGCGCGCGTCGTCGAGCTGTCGACTTGCTTGAAGCGCTCGAAGATGTGCGGCAGATGCTCCTCCGCGATCCCCGCACCGGTGTCTTGCACCGTGATCGTGATGCCCTGGGCGTTGCGTTCCGCCGCAATCGTCACGCGACCGCCGCGCGGGGTGAAGCGAACCGCGTTGCTCAGAAGGTTCCATATGATCTGCTGCAGCCGATCGGCGTCCGCCATCGTCGCACCGATGTCCGGCGTCACGTCGAGGTCGAGTCGCACGCCTTTGGCCTCGGCGGCGGGCCGCACCACGTCGGACGCGGCGACGACGACGGGGAGGATCTCCGTCTTCACGAGCGTCAGTTGCAGCTTGCCGCTGATGATGCGCGAGACGTCGAGCAGGTCGCTGATGAGGCGCGTTTGCGCCTTGGCGTTGCGCTCGATGACCTCGAGCCCGCGCGCGAGCCGATCGGCATCGAGCGGCTTTCGCTGGAGCATCGACGCCCACCCCGAGATGGCATTGAGCGGCGTACGGAGCTCATGGCTCACCGTCGCGAGAAACTCGTCCTTGGCGCGATTGGCTTGCTCGAGCTCGCGGCGCGCGCGCACGTTCTCGGTCACGTCGAGATCGAACGTCATCACGCCGTCGACGATGCCCTGTGCGTTGCGGACCGGCAGGTAGAACGAATTCCAGTACGTTTGCACGCGCCGGCCGTCCACCTCGAACCAGACGAGGCCCTCGATCTGGGTCACCGGATCGCCGGTCTCGTACACACGGCGCAGGCGCGCGTAGTGAGGCCCTTCGCGAAGCTCCGGAGCCGCGACGAGGAGCGGTCTGCCCAGGAGCTCGCGGCCCATTCGCTCGAGGGTGCGCGGGTGGGCGAACTCGAAGACGAGATCGGGGCCCCGCAAGTAATTGATGATGGCGGGCACCTGCTTCAGGAGCGTGAGGAGGCGCTGCCTCTCGGCGTCCGACGCCGCGCGCGCGAATTGTTCGCGGACGAGCTCGCGCTGGTTCTCCTCGGCCGATCGCTTGGCGCTCAGATCGCGCGTGACCTTCGCAAAGCCGGAGATTTCTCCGTTCGGCTCCCGAAGGGCCGTGATGACGACGTGAGCCCAGAAACGCGTGCCGTCTTTGCGGACGCGCCAGCCCTCCTCCTCGAATCGACCTTCGCGCCGCACGACGTCGAGGATGGTTTCGGGCCGGCCGACGTCGCGATCTTCGGGTGTATAGAAAATCGAGAAGTGCTGGCCGATGACTTCGTGCGGCTCATAGCCCTTCGCGCGGCGGGCGCCCGCGTTCCACGTGGCGACCTGGCCGGCACGGTCCAGCATGAAGATCGCGTAGTCCGTCACGGCGTCGACCAGGTGATGGAAGCGCGCCTCCGAGGCATGGAGCGCTGCGTCGGTCGCCCGTCGCAGTTGAACCTGCGCCTCCTCTGCTTGTTTGATGGCCAGCGCGTTCTCGATCGCCATCGCCGCCCGCCGGGCGAACTCCTCCGCGAATGCGAGATCGCGCGCGTCGTAGCGGCGCCCCGACGTGTCGTACACGAACGTCATCGCGCCGAGCGTCCGCAATCGCCCGCGGAGCGGGACGACCATCGACGACTCCGGTCTTTGCGCGACGAGCGCACGTAGGCGCGCGTCGTCGTTCGCAACGCCCGGGCCGGCATACGCTGCCGCCACTTGGGTCGCCGTTTCCTGGTCCGGCTCGAGCAGATCGATGGCGCACCAATCGGCGAGCTGGGGGACCGCGAGCTGCGCGACCGCGACCAGCGTCGCGCGGTAATCGAGCGACGACGCGAGGGCCGATCCTGCACGCGCGAGAAAGTCGCGCCGGACTTGCTCTCTCTTTTGGGCCGTCACGTCCCGAAATACGAGAACGACGCCGAGAGCGCCGCCTCGGCCGCCTAACCTGGCATCGAAAATGGGAGAGGCGCTGTCGTCGATGGGGATCTCGACCCCGGCGCGCGACCGCAAGAAGGTCGCCGTGCCGAGGCTCTGCACCGTCTGTTCGCGCAGCGCAGCGGTGACGGGGCTCTCGCGACGGGCCCGCGTGTCCTCCGCGAAGAGCATGAAGACGTCGTCGATTCCGCGATCGCGCGCCTCGGCTTCGGTCCACCCGGTCAGCTGCTCGGCCACGGAGTTCATGAACGTCACATGAGCGGCGGCGTCCGTCGCGATGACGGCATCGCCGATGCTGCGCAGCACGGTCGAGAGCCGGGCTCGCGTTCGTTCTTCGCGATCGAGCCGCACCGCGCGCAGGAGCGCCTGGGCGCATTGCGTTCCGAGGGTTTCGATCAGCGTGTGCTCTTCGGGAGGAAACCTCCGTTCGGCATAGAAGCCCATGCCAAGGAGGCCGATCGAGCTTCCTTCGGCGATGAGCGGCAAGCACCAGTACGCGTGCGCACGCGGCCCGTTCGCGTGCATCGCGGCGATCGCCGGTTGCCTCTCCGCGTATTGCTTCCCCGTTTCGACCCACGTGATCGCCGGGACATCGAGGCGTGCGAAGACGCCGGGCCACTCGGCCGCGGTGAGCAGCTGGATTCGATCGACGATCTCCGGTGCGACGCCGCGATGGCCGAGCAACGCGAGCTCGGTCCCGCTCTCGTCGAGCAGATACACCGTGCACGTATCCGCGCCGGCGGTCCTCATGCCCACGTCGACGATGACGGCGGCCATCTCGCCCGGCGTACGGGCTCCGGCGAGCGCGAGCGCGAGATCCCCGAGCGCCCGCAGCGCGCGGTCCGCCCTCTCTTGTTGCTGCGCGAGCTGCCGCCGCGCCCGATAGAGCTCTGCGAACACGGCGACCTTCGCGCGCAGGACCGACGTATCGAGAGGCTTCTGAATGAAGTCGACCGCACCCGCTTCCGCGTAGGCGCGGAGAATGCGGGAGGGCGCCCCGTCGATCCCGGTGACGAAAATCAGCGGGAGCGGCCGCCGCGGCTTGGCGATCTCTTTGAGCTGCATCGCTACGGCGAACCCGTCCATGCCGGGCATCTGGACGTCCAGCAGGACGACGGCGAAATCGTGTGCCTTTACTTGCGCGAGGGCATCGTCTCCCGAACCGACGGAGACGAGCGCGTAGTCTTTCGAACCCAGGATGGCTTCGAGCGCGATGAGATTGGCTGGGCGATCGTCGACCAAAAGCACCGGAACGCGTTCGTCATGCGTCATGGCGCCGGCTCCGGTTCGATCGCCTCCCGCCCGCAATCATGGGCATCTGCTCTTTCTCGTAGACTCCGTCCAGCGCAATCGCAACGCGCTTCGTACATGAGCCAGGTGCGAGGTCCGCTGCGCCGCGGCCTCCGTTCAAGCACACGTCGCAGATACCGCCCCATCCTCCTCGCCGCTGCCTGCCTCCGGCGGGGTGCGGCCTCCGCAGGCGGCGCCGAGGAGCATGGACCCCGAAGACGCCCACGCGAGCACCGACGGCGCGGCGAATCGAAATCCCCGCTTTTTCATGGTGCCCTGCCGATCGGTATTTCGTCGCGGCGGATCCGCGACGATCGCTGCCCCGCATCGTATTCCTCGCGCGCGTTCGGGCCACGCGCGCATCGAACGGACGGCGTGCTTTTCTGCGCCGGCGCGCGAGATGTCGAATTTTGAGCCGTAGCGCCTTTTCCGGCAACGGGGGCGCGCAAGTGCGTGTTCCCTCTTCGTGATGGGATTGCACGTCGTTCGCTCCTCGGCCGGAAACGCCGGACGCTTGTCCGATCGATCGGACGACGAGCTCATGACGCTTGGCCAAGCGGACCTCCGCGAAGCATTCGACATTCTCGTCGAGCGTCACGGCGAGCGGCTCGTTCGCACGTGCGCGCGATTCGTCGACGACCCCGACGAGGCGGCGGAGCTCGCTCAAGAAACGTGGGTGGCCGTCTGGTCACAGCGCGCGCACTACCGGCCGGACGGCAAGTTCGTGGTCTGGCTCATTTCCGCGGCGCGCAACCGGTGCCGGAACCAGCTCCGTCACGATGGCATCGTCCGACGGCACCGCGACGCTGCGCGCGTCCTCACCGCGGGCGAAGTGTCGCCGAGCGAGATCGACCGGCTCCTCGTCGAAGAGCGCCGGCACCGCGTGCATCGAGCGCTGTCGCGCATTCCTGAACGCATGCGCGACGCCCTGCTCCTACGGTTCGGCGAGGAGCTCCGGTACGACGAAATGGCGGTGGTCCTCCGCGTGCGCGAATCGACGCTCCGCGCACGGGTCCATCACGGCCTCGCGCTGCTGCACCGTCTTTTGGACAGAGGGGAGAGCGAGCGATGATGCCGTGTCCGGACGAAGCCGGCCTTCTCCGTTTCGTCGACGGAGCGCTCTCGGTCGAAGAGACCGACCGCGCGCGCGCGCACGTCGCGCAGTGCGCGCGATGCGGAGCGCGCGTGGGTGCGCTTCGCACCCTTTTTGGCGACCTCGCGGCGGCGGAGGTCCCACCGTTCGACGTCGAGGAGCATGTGCGCGGGGTTCGCGAGCGAATCGACCGTCTCGAACGCGCGGCGCCGAGGAGAGGGCGGCGGACCTACGGCGCTTTGGCATGGGCCGTGGGGTCGCTCGCGGCCGTGGCGCTGACGTTCGTGGTGGTGCTCGGCCTGCACCCGCCTTCGGGCACGTGGCAAGCCCGCGGCGGCGACGGACCGAGCACGGTCGGGCGCGACGTCGGTGTCCAGATCTATGCGGCTGCGCCCGCGATGCATCCGCTCTCCGCAGGGGCCATGATTTCGCCGGACACGCCGCTGACCGCGGGATTTCGCAATCTCGGACGATCGCCGGCGTTTCTTTTGCTCTTTGCGGTCGATGAACGGCGCGTCGTCCACTGGATCTCACCGGCCTTCGCGCGGCGGGAAGATGACCCGCCGTCGACGCTCTTGCCCTCGGCGCCCTCGGACCCCTCGGCTCTGGAGGAGCGGTGGCTCGCGACGACGGCGGTGCTCGAGGGCGTTCCACCGGGAGCGCTCCGTCTCGTCGCCGTGATCACGGCGACGCCGGCCCGCGTGGCGGAGATCGAGGCGCTCGAAGGAAGCGACGTGAGCGCCGAGCGGATCGAGCGCGCGATCCCCGGCGCCGAAGTTCGCGAAACGCGTGTACGAGTCGTGGAGGGTGCGGATATCCAGGCGAACCCGGGAGGGCGCCTGTGAGAATCGTCCGTGCTTTCGCGCTCCTTCTCTGCGGCCTGGCCATGGTGATGCTGGTGGTCTCGTCTTCGCCGGCGCGCGCCGACACCGCGCTGCCGTGGTCGAGCGTGCGGCCGTCATCGCGGCCGACCGTCGCCTTCGCCGTCGTCGTCGGAAACAACCGGAGCCTCGGCGGCCGCAGGCCCGACCTGCACTACGCCGATGACGACGCGGCCAAGTACTACGAGCTTCTCGACACCGTCGCGCCCGATCGCGTGGCCCTTCTCGCCGACTTCGACGACGACACCGCGCGTCTCTTTCCGGCGGCCCGGGCTCGCGCGGTTTCGCCGACGCGCGCCGAGCTCCTTCGCGCGGGGCAGGAGGTCGCGCGCGCGGTGGCGGCGGCCGCGGAGTCCGGTGCGGACACGGACGTCTATTTCGTCTTCGCCGGGCACGGCGACGTCGACGAAGGCATGGGCTTCATCGATCTCGCCGACGCGCGCTTCACGTCGAGCGACCTCGAGGCGTGGCTCCGTGCGATTCCGTTTTCGCGCGCCCACGTCATTCTCGACAGCTGCAACTCGTTCTTCATGCTGAGCGCGCGCGGTCCCGGCGGACACTATTACGCGACCTCGGAGGACGCAGCGCGAACGCTCTCCGCGCGGCTCCCGAACGTCGGCGTGTTTCTCTCGACGAGCGCGGAAGGCGAGTCGTTCGAGTGGTCCGAGATCCAGTCCGGCGTCTTCAGCCACGTCGTGCGATCGGGCCTCTCGGGCGCCGCGGACGCGAATGGCGACGGCGTCGTCAGCTACGTCGAGCTCGCGGCCTTCGTCGCCACGGCCACCGCCGACGTCGCGAATCCGAACATGCGGCCGCACGTCTTTGCGCGCGGCCCCGGCGGCCGCGACGACACGGCGCTCGTCGCGATCGCCGGCCGCGCGCACGCGCGTATGTTCCGGCTGGGCGACGGCGCGTCGCTGCGCGTTCGATTGCGCGATCGCCTATCGATTCCCGTGCTCGACGCCCACCAAGAAGCGGGTCGGGACCTGGTCGTCGCGCTGCCGGAAGCATGGGCCGGCGGTGCGACGGTCGAACGGGCTTTCGCGCCGGGCCGCGCCCCGCTGGAGACCTATGCCGTGCGCGACTCCGGCGACGTGACGCTCGCGTCGCTAGAACCATTGGCGGGACGGGGCAGTGCGCGCGGTCCGGCCCAGACGTTCGATCAGCTGTTCACGCGGCCGTTCGGGCCGCACGCCCTCGCAGTGTACGAGGCGGAAGCGGCTGCGCGACCGCCCGCGGTCTACGGCGTGTCGCGCGAGGACGCCGAGCGGATGGATCTCCTGCTCGGCCAGATCGCCAGCGCCGAGCACGGGGAGCGGCTCGTCGCCGGCTACGGCATGCTGGGGATGGGCGCCTTTCTCGGAACGGTCGGCGGCTCCGCGATCGCCTTCGCAGGCTCGCTGCAGCACGACGACCGATCGAGCGCCTACGCGTGGGGTGGTGCGTACGCGGGCATCGGCGCACTGGCGCTCGGGGCCGGGTTCGCGACGCTCCTCCAGCCGTGGGGCGGCGAGCGCGCCGCCACGGAGTACCGCGACGCGCTCGGCGCCACGTTCGACTACGCGCGCGCTTTCGCGGTGGCGGAGACCCGCCTGCGCGCGCTGGCGCAAGCCGAGCGGTGCCGCCGGTTCTGGGCGCGTATTCTCTCGGGGACGATCCTCGTCGCCTCGGCGGCGGCGCTCACGTACAACGAGTTCGTCGCGGCGAACGACACCGAGCGTATCGAGGGGCGCGCGTTCGGCGGGGCGGGTGTCTTCATCGGCGGCGTGCTGCTCGCAAGGTCCTCGCTCGTCGAATCGCCGATCGAGCGACTGACCAACGTGTGGGAGAGCGACCCGGGAATGCAGCATCTCCAGCAGCAACCCACGATCACGCCGAACATCGGCGCGAGCGCCGGCGGACTCACGCTAGGCCTCTCTGGTTCTTTCTAGGAACGGGAGTCTCTCGATCGGAACGGCCATGAGACGGATGCGCCCATACCATGGCGTCGAATGGCTCACGGCTGCCCTCGGCGAGTGTGGCGTTCTGGTCGCGCTCGGGCCGTTTCGCCCCGTGGAAACCCCTGCATCGGCGCGAAGCGGGAGCGCAGGGCGTTCGGCACGGGCATTGCGATGGCTCCATTGTCTTGCTTGCCCCCGACGAATCTGCCGAACCCATCGAACTGCGCCCGGTGATTGCCGGGAAGTACGAGCTCGTGCGCCCCCTCGGGCAGGGATCGATGGGCGAAGTATGGCTTGCCCGCCACCGAACGCTTGGCGAAGAAGTGGCGATCAAGCTGCTCAAGCGCCCGCCGTGGAGCGGCGACTACTTCGAGGATCACTCGACGTCGGCGGCGCGGTTTCGCCTCGAGGCGCAAGTGGCCGCGCGGCTCTCGCGCAAGACCAAGCACATCGTACGCGTGACCGATCACGGCGAGGAGCGCGGGCTCGCGTACCTCGTCATGGAATATCTCGAGGGGACGACGCTCGAGGCGCGCCTCTCCGAAGGTCCTCCGTTCGCCGCGGGCGAAGTCGTGGAGATCGTCACGCAGCTCGGACGCGCGCTCGAATGCGCGCACGGCGAGGGCGTGGTCCATCGCGATCTCAAGCCCGCGAACGTGTTTCTGACGGCCGATGAAGAAGGCCAGTTGCTCGTCAAAGTGTTCGACTTCGGAATCGCCTGCCTCACGCACCAGCATCGGCCCGCGTCCATGGGCGCGGAGCCCGAGGCGGGCCCGAGGATCCTCCTCGGAACTCCCGGGTACATGAGCCCCGAACAAGCCAGGGGCCAATCGCCGCTCGATCCGCAGTGCGATCTCTGGGCGCTCGCGACGATCGCGTACGAAGCGCTGACCGGGCAGCTGCCGGTGGAGGGCACGGAGGCCGACGAGCTCCTGAAGAATCTCGGCGCAGCGCGAATCGTGCCCTTCCGCGCACGCCGCGGCGACGAGGCCGGGGCGTTCGACGCGCTCTTCACTCGCGCGCTGGCCGAATCCGCCGGCGATCGCTTTTCGAACGCCGCCGAGATGGTGCGCGCGCTTCGTTCAGCGGCTTCCGTGGTCCCCGCAGGGCTGTGCCCCAAGGGCTCCGTGGAAGCGTGCTGCGACGAGCCGCTCGGAACGAGGGTCGGCGTGGTCGCGCCGGCGTCTTCCTCGAGCGCTCGCCTCGTTCGCACGACGTCACCGTCACGGGTTCGAAGCCCGCGCCGTCGCGCCGCCGTCGCGGGTCTCATCGCTCTGTCGGCCGTCGCGGCCGCGTGCGGGCTCGCGGAGCGTCCGCCCTACGTCCTTCACGCCCCCGGGGCGTGGGCTGCGCCATCGGTCGTCGCGGTGACCACCGGCGGGGCCGCGCCGGTGCCCGTCTGGAACCCGCCGGTGCCGCCGTCGCCGCCGTCCGCTCCGACAGCGGACGCGCCGACAGCGGACGCGCCGATGGCTCCTACCGCCGCAACGATCGCCCGCGAACGCCAGTCCGCGCCGACGCCGATCCCGCAAGGGCCGCGAACGATGCCCGCTTCCGCGGCGCGTAGATCTCTCGACAAGAGCGCCGTATTGTGAGCATTCGTCGCGCGTCGGTCGTCCTCGCGGTCCTCGCTGCACGCTGCACGTTTCCCGATGTGTCGATGGTCGCTTCGAGCGGGCCGAGCGGGGACGTGGCTCCGAACGAGGGCGGCGATCCCACGGGAGACTCGTTTCCGTTCGCCGACGGCGGTCTCGGCGAGCGCGACGGCGAGAGCGCCGATGCGAGCGGGGATGGTTCGATCGGGCCCCTCGACGCAACCGGCGTCGCCGATGCCGCGGATGCATCGATGCGGGTCCTCGAGGCCGGCGCGCCGGCCCCCGACGGAGCGTCGCCCATCGACACGGGCGCGCCGCGAGCGGATTCGGGGGCACCCGGCGTGGACGCCTCGAAGCCCCCCCCGGATGCCGGGGGCGGCCCCGACCCCGGTCATGATGCGGGCCACACGAAGCAATATCCGGCCAACGTCGATTGCACCGCGGTGGACCTCGCCGACTGCAACTCGACGATCGGGTTCGCCGACGATCCCGACTGCGGCGATACGGGAATGCTCGTTCAATGCGGCACGAGCGGGAGCAAGAACAACGGAAATGGAAACGGCGACGGGAACGACGAAGCGAGCCGAAACAAGGACTCGTGCGTCATCCTCCTGCAGGTCAGCGCCGTGCAGACTTGCTTGTAGAGCGAACGCCGACCCTCAGAGCACGGTGACGTCGAGAACGCGAGCGGCGATCACGCGCTGCAGCGGGACGGTGCTATCGACGATGGCGTCTAGCGGGTCGCCGATTGCGCGGGTCATCCGGCCGAGCGCCGTCGTCGCCGGCGGCAGGCCGCTCACCGTACGGATGTTGGAGCTGACGTCGAGTGTCAGGACGACGCCCTGGCTACCGGAGGGAACTCGCGTCCGATGGCCCTGCGCGGACTTCATGATCTCTTGGGCCGCCTCGTCCCACTCGAAGCGGTTCGACGACGCGTCGAGGACGCGCACCGCGGTCAGATTCCCGCTGCCGTCGATCGTGATCTCGACGGTCGCGTGGCCGACGTTCGGCGCGCGGCTGCTCCGCACACCGTCCCGCGTGAAACCTATGAACTCGCCGCCGGGGATGAGCCCGAGCTCGATGTCGTGAGGGGAATAGCCGCCGAGGAGGTGCTTCCTTGAATCGCGCATCTTCGCCGACTCGGCGACCGTCGCGCGCACGCCGGCGCGAACCGCTTCGTCGAACGCGCTCCCCGCGGGTGCCGCGCCGCCGGAGTGCGGCGGTCCTTGTGACGCGAACGGCGAGAGTGTCCATCCCGCGGCGTTGGAGTCGGCCGGCGCCGTCATGGGCGCGCTCGAAGGCTCTCCCTCGGGCGGCCCCGCCTGCGTGCGCGT
>DATHQY010000534.1:0-2295 GCA_035482215.1 Polyangiaceae bacterium
ATCGGGTCGGAAGGAAACGGTCGGCAAGAATCGGGAGAAGAGTCTTGCTTGCTCCGGTCGTCAGGTCCGTCCAATCGCGGTACGAAGAAGAGTCTGCGCCGACGGCCCTCTGAACCGCCAATGGCTGGCTCGAATCAATAAGAAGGTCCGAACATGACGATGGGCATCACGATGGACGAGGAGGCGTAGCCGTGCCCCGCCCTCGAACCGGAACGCTCCTTGCCCCGGGTGCCGACGGCTTCTGGCGCGCGCGGGTCACGCGCCCCGACGGCACGCGCCCGCTCTACTCGCTCGGTACGGCGGACCGGTCGCTCGCCCGGCGCAAGCTCGCGCGTCTCGTCGAGGCGATCAATGCCGGCCGCGATCCCCTGGACGCGGCGGACGTCGCGGGCGCGCCCGAGCATGTGAAGGAGTACACGGAGGCGTGGCTCACGGCGCGCGAGGGCCGGGGCATTGCCAAGGCGCGTTGGGAGCGCAGCTATTTCAAAAACCACATCGTGGAGGCGATCGGACACCTGCCGCTTGGGGACGTCCGGCCCGGTCACATTCGGTCGATTCTGGACGACGTCGCGGCCAAGGGCCTCAAACGCGCGACCGTGGGCGAGGTGCGGGGGCTACTCTTTCGGGTGTTCGATCACGGGTGGCGCGCGGAGATCATCGAGTGCAACCCCGTCGCGCGCGTGAAGCTCCCGGAGATGCGCGAGGTCCGCAAAGAGCGCTGCATCTTGACGGACGACGAGTTTGGGCAGCTCATCGCGTGCGCGGAGGTCGATCTGGAGCTCCGCATGATGGCCCTCGTGGCGCGGTGTGAGGGCGGGATGCGGACCGGCGACTTGCACAAGTGGGACTGGAGCATGCTCGATCGGGTGCACTTCGCCGAGTGTTTCATTCCGCGCGCGAAGAAGCTCAAGCCGCAGCGGCTCGCCATCCCGGGAGTCCTCGCGCCGTTCCTTCGTGCATGGCACGCGCGGGAGGGCGATCCGGAAAGCGGTCCCGTGTTTCCTGTGAGGACGGGCAAGCGCGCAGGGGAAGCCAAGAAGACCAACAGTCACGCGAAGCGGCTGCGAGCGGCCCTCCTCCGTGCGGGCGTCTTCCGCCTGCCGCCCGTCGAGGTGGCGGACGTTGGCAAGGGACGACGAACGGACCTGGGCCGGCATTCGGGAGGAAAGAAGCTCGCCCCGCATCCGGCCGACGCTCTCTACTTCGAGACGGACGTGACCCTGCCCGTGGACTTCCACTCGTTCCGGCGCGCGTTCAATACGGCGCTGGCGGAGGCGGGTGTGAACGTGCAGCGCGCGATGCACTTGGCCGACCACTCCGATCCCCGCGTCCACGCCCGGTACGTGATGCACACGGCGGCCATGCGGGAGATCCCGGCCGAGGCCCTGCCGACCCTGCCCGCGGCCCTCGAGGAGCCGCCGCGCCGTGACGAATCGCGGGCCACGGCAGGGGTGCGCGCGGCGCGAATCGTCAAAACCGCCGCCGCGGAGCCCCGGAGCGGCGCGGGAATCGTCACGGCCCGTGACGATTCAGCCGGGGAGGGGGAGGGTTCGACCGAAAACCCGAAGGATTTCAGTAGGCGCGATAGGTTTCGAACCTACGACCCCTACCGTGTCAAGGTAGTGCTCTACCACTGAGCTACGCGCCTGAATCGAGCGCGAAGAGCTACCTTCCAGCGCTCGCGATGTCAACCGCTCGCCACGGAAGCCCGCGAATTTCCTTCCGGCGTGGCTCCGGGAGCGCCCGCACGGCGCCCTCCGTCGACGTCCGTTGAGCCGGCGATGCTACCGTAGGGCGCATGCAGAGCCGCTACGACACTGCCGCCGCTTCGCGCATGGTCACCGACCTCTCCGGCCGCGCGTTAGAGCTTCTCGCCCTCCGTACCTACTCCGCGCGGCTCATCGGAGCGGACGCGGCGCTCGTCGTGCAGGGCGGCGGGAACACCTCCGTCAAAGCCACGGCGACGACGATCCTCGGCGAGACCATCGAGGTGCTCCACATCAAGGGCTCCGGTTGGGACCTCGCGACGATCGAGCCCGCGGGGCATCCCGCCGTGCGCCTCGAGCCGCTGAAGGCGCTGCGCCGGCTCGATGTGATGACCGACGAAGCGATGGTGAACGAGCTGCGCACGAATCTGCTCGACGCGTCCGCGCCGAACCCGAGCGTCGAGACGTTGCTCCACGCGCTCCTGCCGGCGCGGTTCGTCGATCACACGCACGCCGACGCGATCCTGGCGCTCGCGGATCAGCCCGACGGAAAGCGCATCTTCCAGTCGATCTTCGGCCAGGGGCTCGT
>DATHQY010000535.1:0-26185 GCA_035482215.1 Polyangiaceae bacterium
CACGGCGGCGAGGTCGTCGCGCAAGGCACTCCGGCCGAGATCATGGCGTCGCCGACCTCGATTACGGGCCCGTGGCTCACGGGCGCGCGGCACCTTCCGGTGCCGAGCAAGCGCCGCGCGCCGACGAAGGCGTGCGTGCGCGTCGTCGGCGCTCGCGCGCACAACCTGCACGACGTCACGGCGGAGGTGCCGACCGGCCTGCTGACGTGCGTGACGGGCGTCAGCGGCAGCGGCAAGTCGAGCCTCGTGGTCGACACGCTCCTGCCGGCCGCGCGAGCGAAGCTCTACAACGCCACGGCGCCCGTCGGCGAATGCGATCGCGTCGAGGGCCTCGAGAACGTCGACAAGGTCGTATCGATCGACCAGGCCCCCATCGGGCGCACGCCCCGATCGAATCCGGCGACGTACACGGGGATCTTCGCCCTTCTCCGCGAGCTTTACGCGGCGTTGCCGGACGCGCGCGCGCGCGGCTACAAGCCGGGACGCTTTTCGTTCAACGTGAAAGGCGGCCGTTGCGAGGCGTGCCAGGGGGACGGCGTCCTTCGCGTCGAGATGCACTTTCTGCCGGACGTGTTCGTCACGTGCGATGCATGCGGCGGCCGTCGGTACAACCGCGAAACCCTCGAAGTGAAATACCGGGGGCTCTCGATCGCCGACGCACTCGATGTCACCGTCGAGCAGGCCTCGGACCTCCTCGGAACCGTCCCGCGCATCGCCGATCGGCTCGAAGCGCTCCGCAAGGTCGGCCTCGGCTATCTCACGCTCGGCCAGCCCGCGACGACGCTTTCGGGCGGCGAAGCGCAGCGCGTGAAGCTCGCGCGGGAGCTTTCGCGCCGTGCCACGGGCCGCACGCTCTACGTGCTCGACGAACCGACCACCGGCCTCCACTTCGCGGATATCGAGGTTCTGCTGTCGGCGCTCCTCGACCTTCGTGATCAGGGCAATACGATCGTCGTCATCGAGCACAACCTCGACGTCGTGGCATGCGCCGACTGGGTCATCGACCTAGGCCCCGAGGGCGGCGAGGGCGGTGGCGAGATCGTCGCGGTGGGGACGCCCGAGCAGGTCACGGAAAGCACGCGATCCCACACCGCCCGCTATTTGCTCGAAGTGCTCGAAAGAGCCGCGCCGCCCAAGAAGCGAGCGGCGCGGGGGTAGACGTTCGCTCGTGTTTCAGCCTCCGTCGTCGGACGCGTCCTCGATGGCCGCATCCGTCGCGGCCGCATCGCTCGCGTCCCACCCAGCGTCGACCGGGACCGCCGCGTCGCCGCCGTCCGCCTTCGCGGCGTCTTCGCCCGCGTCGGCCGGTGCGGCGTCGCCCGCGTCCCAAGTCCCCCCGTCGCTGATTTCGCCTGCATCGGGCGCGCTCGCGTCGCCGGCGTCGGTCTCCGGCGCGGTGGAATCGGCCGCGTCGCCGCCGCCGCCGTCCGACGGCGTGGTCGCATCCGGCCCGGCGTCGGGCGTCGATGCGGGCGGCGACCCCGTCGTGTCGTCGCCGCAGCCGTACACGGCGAGCGATGAAAGAGCCAAAAGAAACACGATTGTATGCTTACGCATGATTCCTCCCGGGCAGCAGTCGCCCTTGAGTCCACACGTAGGCGAAAGGTGAATTCAGTTCGCTTTCGCCAAGATGGCGGCATGGTTACATGCTCTTGGAAATCGCAGACCTTTGAATCGAATTGTTTCAAGACGAGATGCGAGCCAAGAGCGATATCGAAGCCGCGACGGCGTTTCGATCGCCAAGGCCGTGCACGATCCAGGGCCGTGCACGAGAGGAGAGATCGACGGCACTCTTGCCGACGACCGCAGGGCCGTATGCGTTCTGCGAAATCGCGGGGCCCCGGCACGCGGCGTATGCGTGAATGGACTTCGAGAACAGCTACGAAAGGGCGGTCAGCGCTGCGACGCGGCGACGATCTGCTGCGCGCGATCGGTGAAGCGACCCGAGCGAAAGCTCGCGAGATAGCGCTCGGCGAGTCTATGCGCGGTCGCGCCGTCACCCGCCGCGTTCGCGGCTTCCATCCCCAGTGCCATCGCCTCTTCGACCTGCGCTCCGTGCGGATACCGGTCGAGCGCCGACTCGGCGAGTGCGAGAGCGCGCACCGGATCGCGATCGCGCCGCAGAGCGCGCACCGCGTCGAGCATGAGTGCCGATTCCCCATCCGCGCTGCTTCGCGACGAATCGTTCGCAGTGCGAGCGCCCTGCGCCAGGCGGTTCGCCGGGGCCGAGCGCATCGCCGGCGCAAGCGCGCCGACGGGCGCAGGCGCGACGGGAATCATCGTATCGCGCGGAAACGCCGGAGCCGGCAGCGCCGGGATCGACGGCGGTGCACCCACAGGCTCCGCGACGGCCAGGGGCGCCGACGTGGGGGCGCCGTGCGTGTCGGCCGCGGAAGGCCCATGCGCGGGCCCACGGTGCGCGGTGTCCGTACCGGCGCCGGCGCCGACCAGCGCGCGCACCACCGTCCACGGTTCCGCCCACCAGTTGCCTTGCGGAAGCGCGGTCGCAGCGCCAGCCACGACGCTCCCGAGGCTGATCGCGAGCACGAGCGCTACGCGAACAACCGGCCTCCGGTGCCTCGACGACTCGAGCGGCGGCAACGGCCGGCCCCACATACGTTCCGTATTCAACGGAGGGCGCGACGCCAGAATCGCTGCGGCGCGGGCCAGCGTCGGATCGGAAGAATCGATCTCGTCTCGCAGCCGGCGCATCACTTCTCTCCCTGGGCCGAAGGCAGCTCGGCGACCATGCGCAAGAAGTCTTTTCTCGCGTGGTGAAGGCGCGTCCAAACCGTTTTGACTGGCAAAGACTGAATCTGCGCGATCTCTTCGCCGCTATATCCTTCGATCTCGAAGAGCACGAACGTCGTACGGCGCTTTTCGCTCATACGAGCGAGCACGCTCTCCAGCACGCGGCGTTTCTCGCGTTCGTGAATCGTCTGAAAGCCGCTCGATTCGGGGGCGACCAGATCGGTCAGCGGGGCCTGCTTCGCGAGCAGGTTGCGGAACCACGCGCTCCGTCGATGATCGCGCACCGTTCGCTGCGCAATTCGATACAGAAAGCCCGGAAGGTTGCGGCCGTCGAAGACATCGAGCTTACGGCGCACGATGATGAAGACCTCTTGCGTGAGGTCCTCGATGTCCGCATCGTTGGCGCCGAGCGCCCGAACCCAGCGGGCGACGTCGACGAAACAGTGCCGGTAGACCCAGTCGAACGACGGCGGCGCTTCCTTTTGCGAGAGCCGCGTTTCCGAGGTTGTCGGCGCGACGTACGCATCCGCCTGGGGCCACGGAATGACTTGGTCCACAGATGGAGTGATGGAATCGCCCGGTGAAAATCTTCTATCCGCTTCGGCAACGCGAGGAGCGTGCGCCGCCTTCTCAGCCGCAGCTAGGGGCGTCGGGGCCGCCGACCGATGCGCGCTCACTGGACCCACCATCCCGCCCCCAACGTAAGGCCAGCCCAGAAACCAGGAGTCTGGGAAACGACCCCGTAAGGACTGGCTTTGAGATCGTAGACCATGGGGTAGTACGTCACTTCGAAACCGAACAGGGGGAAGAACACGTCGCCTCGGCTGATCCCGTGTAGGGCGATCGCGGCCGCGGCTTGGGCTCCGGCTTCGAAACGGGTCGGTTGAAGATTAGTAGCAAAACCTTGCCCACTCGCACGAACCGATCCCGCGGCAAGGCCCGCTTCGAACTCCAAGTCGAAGCTACTGTGAGATGGTGTGAGATGAAATGTCGGCCCGAGCGCGCAAGGAATCCGCTCGAGGCGTATGGTTTCCGTCGAGCGGGGCCCTCCGATGGCGCCGGTTAGCCAGCCGCATTGCGCTTTGGCGCCCCATGCCCCGCTCGCCACGGCGACTCCAAGTGCGGCTCCGCCCATCACGAAAGACTCCGGGCTCGACAGCGCGGCGATTCCGTGAAGATCGAGGGCCAGCCAATGGCCCCGCGCCGGAGGCGGGGGTGGCGGCAAAACGGGTGGACGGGCGGTCGGTGCCGGCGGCCCCGCATCGACGGGCGGCGGGCTCGCCGTCGCAGCGGGCGCCGGTGGCGGCGGCGCGAGGACAAGCGCGATGAACGCCGCCGCAACGCGCGCCCGTTCGGAGCAATCGTGGGTCGTGTCAGGGTATGTCTTCGAGCGGTCGCCCACGGTGACGACATAGGTGTCGCCGCGGTCGACGATCGCGATGGGTCCTGCGCCGGCGAGCGGCGACGCGCTGGATCCGGCCACGCTGCCCCCGGAGTTCGACGCGATCGAAGGCAGAAGCGTCGCGAGGACGCTCTGCACGGAGGCGGAGTCGGGACAGCTCCCTATGGCGGTCACGCCCACTGCGGAGTCGCTGGACGCCTGCGCGAAAACGCGGGGAACAACCAACCCCGTGCCCGCCCCGCCGGCCCAGAGAAGAGCGAACAATAGTCGCGGCGGAGGTGCGTGCGCTCGCAAGCGGGGCGCCACCCTATCACCGCGCCATGCGCACGAAAGCGGATCTGCCGGCTTTCGGCCGCGAGCGGGAGGCCGCCGACCCGACGACTTTTGCGCCTTGGCCACGCGCCGCTGCCGCGTTCCGAGCATGGCGTACGAAACGCACTCTGGCTGTGGCGCCGCGTCGGTCTTCCCTTTAAAACACGCCACAATCTTATGCGTTCTTATGCTTCCTGCCTTCTTGGCCTTGCCGTCGCGTTTGGCACGGGCTGTTCTGGACGGATCACACCTTCGCCCACCGCGTCGCTATCGGTTTCCGGGGCTTCATCGGGCCAAACGGGGGCCGGCACATCCGGGACTACCTCCGGCACCGGCGGAGACAAGACGCCTGGCTCGGCGCAGGCGGGCGACGTCACGATCGACCCCGGAACCGCTCACCAGCGCATCGCCGGATTCGGGGCGTCCTCCGCATGGGAGGGCGGCTACCTGGATCCGACGAATGACCCGCAAACGCTCTTCGGGACGACCGGCAGCAGCGCGGGGCTCACGTTGTTTCGCGTACGCATCCAGCCCAACCCGCCGGGTACGACGAGCCAAGGCGAGATCGCCATGGCCAAGGCTGCCCAAGACATGGGCGTCACCGTGTGGGCGACCCCCTGGACACCGCCCAGCGCGGACAAGTCGAACGACAACATGGTCGAGGGCACGCTGACGGATCCGTCGGCATGGGCGGCGTCCCTCGCGAGCTACGTCACGACGATGAAGAATGCGGGGATCGACATTTACGCGATCTCCTCACAAAACGAGCCCGACGCAAATGTCAACTACGAGTCTTGCTCGTATTCGGCTTCGACCCTGGCGACCTTCGTCGGATCCAGCATGGGCCCCGCGCTCGCGGGTACAGGCGTGAAGCTGATGACACCCGAAACCCAGAGCTGGGAGACGTTCGACGAATTTCTCGCGGCGAACGTCGGCGACTCGGCGGCGTGGGCGGCGAGCGACATCATCGCCGTCCACGAATACGGCGGGACGCCCGCGCCGTATCCGATGATCGCCGCTGCCGGCAAGGAGCTCTGGGAAACCGAGTACTACCCGATGGACGACGAGGACGCGACGATCGTCGATGGCCTCGAAGTC
Organism: Polyangiaceae bacterium; assembly: GCA_035482215.1. Classification (GTDB taxonomy): domain Bacteria; phylum Myxococcota_A; class Polyangia; order Polyangiales; family Polyangiaceae; genus Palsa-1150. The sequence continues at coordinate 5,564 of DATHQY010000535.1, forward strand.
GGCAACGAAATGATGCAAGCGCTCACGATCGCCAGCGTGAACGCATGGCACTACTGGTGGTTTTATCCGGGCGGCCCGGGCGACAACCAGGGTCTCTGGGACAAGGGCATCAACGGCTGGGCGAAGCGCCTCTACGTCATGGGCAACTTCAGCCGATGGGCGCGACCCGGCGACCATCGCATCGACGTCGAGGGCGGTCCGACGGACATATCCATCGCCGCGTTCGTGAGCGCGACGAGCGGCATGGTCTCGATCGTGGCCATCAACGCAGGCACCGCCGACAAGACGGTGCCCTTCTTCGTCGTCGGCGACAACTGGCCGTCCTCGGTCACGCCCTGGGTGACGTCGAGCACCCAGAACCTCGAAGCGGGGACGCCCGTCATGCTGACGGCGGGGCGCTTCTCGGCCACGGTGCCGGCGCAGAGCGTCACGACCTTCGTGGGCGCGCCGTAGAGGCGCGCACCGTTCGAAAGACTACGAGTAATCCCTCTCCGCGCGCTCCTGGTCCTCCTTGCAACGGATGCAAAGAGTCGTTTCGGGGCGCGCTTCGAGCCGCTTCACCTGAATCTCTTCGCCGCACTCCTCGCACACGCCAAAGGTGCCTTCGTCGATCTTGCGTAGCGCCTTCTCGATCTTGTCGAGGAAGCTCTTCTCGCGCCCGCGCAGACGAAACGTGAACGATTGGAGGTATTCGCTGGACGCGAGGTCCATCTCGTCCGGCAAATCGTCCGTGTCGAGCGCCATGTCTTGCTCGAGCGTCTGCTTTGCCTTTCGGAGAATCTCGTCGCGCTTGTCCGTGAGGAGCGTCCGGAACTTCTTGAGGGTCGCCTTGTTCACAGTTGACCTCGAATGACCGCCGGTTGCTAGCGAGCTCGAACGGCTCGCCCCCCGACGGGGGGCAGGTACCTTAAACATCCGACCTCGCGCAGTCAATCCCGCGTCTTTGACGCAGCACGCCGCGCTGGACGTCTCTCTCCCTGTATCGCGCTGTACCCGCGCTCGCGCTCGCCAGGGCGGCTCTGCCTTCGGACTTCGTCGTTGTCCTTGGCGCGTCTCGCGGCGCGGCGCTGGGTGTGGCAGGTTGGCCGCGGCTTCATCCGATGACGAACGCTGAGCTCCGCATGGGCATCGACGAAAACGGGCTCGGACCGCGCCTCGGCCCCCTCATCGTCACGGCGGTGACCGCCCGCACGACCGGCGCGGGCCACGAGCGCAGCGAACGAAAGCCGCGCGGCGCGATGCGAGCCCGGCTCGGCGATTCGAAGAAGCTCGTGGGGCACGGCGATACCGCCCTCGGCGAGGCGTGGGCCCGCGCCATCGCTCGCCGCACGGGCATTCTCGGGGCCGAGTCCCCGGAGGCGCTCGTTCGTGGCCTGTCGCTCGACAGCCCCGAGGTGCTCCGAGCCCCCTGCCCCGAGGCGCACGCCGATCAATGTTGGAACGCCGCCGGAGAAGCGTTCGTCGCGGACGAAAAGCTCGTCTCCACCATCGGGCGCGACCTCGACAAGCTCGCCGCGCAAGGCATCGAAGTGATCGGCGCGACGTGCGTCGTGGTGTGCGCGCGGCGCCTCAATGACGGCGTACGCGCAGGGCTCACGCGCTTTCACGCCGATCTGCACGCGATGGAGCGGCTCGCGTTGCATCGGCGCGGCCGCGAGAGCGCGGATGTCGTCGCCATCTGCGGAAAAGTAGGCGGTTTCGACAGATACCCCGCCGCTTTCGGCCCGCTGAGCGGGTGGCTCCACGCGGTCACGGCAGAAGGACGGGCGCGGAGCGAGTACGCGATCCCGGGGCTCGGACGCCTCGCGTTCGTGCGCGACGCCGACGATTCGTGCCTGCTCGTCAGCATGGCGTCGCTCGTGGGCAAGTGGGTGCGCGATCTGCTGATGGCGCGCGTCGTTCGGTATCACCAGGCGGTCGATCCCGACCTTCCCGAGGCGAGTGGCTACTACGATCCGGTGACGACGCGATTCATCAAGGCGACCCGGCTGGCGCGAAAGAAGCGCGCGCTGCCGGACGAATGCTTCGAGCGCCGGTCGTGCGCGGCCGAGAAAGAGCTCGCGGCCCAGAAGGGGTGACTCGCCCGTTCGCGGTCACTCGCGTTCGCGCGCGGGCCGTCCGGCGTACGGGGTTCTACGGAGCGAGCAGCGCCACGAGCTTTTGCAGCTTCTCGTCCTTCGTCAACTTGAGCGGCGCGAGCTTGTCGTTCGACATGCCCGGCTCCATTACCAGCTCTTCGTCGCCGACAGCGACGACGCGCGTTCCTTTCCGCGCGACGACGTATTCGGCTTTCGCGCGGTCTTCGGCTTCCTGCAGCATGACTTGCACGGCTTCGTCGCCCACGGCTTTAAGGGCCGACGCGCCTTGCTTCAGCTTGAAGGCGCGGAACGCCTCCTTCGCGCCTTCCGCGTCGGACCGGAGAATCACGACGTCGCGCCAACGCTTGTCGCCGTCCTTGTAGTAGCCAACCGCAAGCGGGCCGATCGCCGTGAGTCCGAGCGCGTCCTTCGGATAATACGCAATCCCGAGCGGCAGTCGGGACGCCCCGGGCAGCGCGGCGGCCGCGGGCAAGAGATCCGCCGAGCCGGGGAGCTTCGCGCCGACATCCCTCGCGATCGCGTTGGTCGACACGTCGTTCGCGTGCACCATGGCCGCGGGCGTCATCTTCGTGTCTTCGGTGACGAAGGTGAGCTCCACGAGGTATTGACCCCGCCAGACATAGGCGTTGCTGCTGCTCGTGGCGCCCGCCGCCCCCGCGGCGAGCGGCTTGACGGAAGCCCGCGCCGGGTCTCCGTCAGCAACGGCCCGCTTCGTGAACATCGCGTACGCGCCTTCAGGCGTCTTGAAGCGCGAGAGATTCACTTCGACGCTGTTCGGCGCGCCGCTGCCGTCGACGTACCGGAGCACGACGACCCGATCGAGCCCGAAGCGCTTGTAGACCTCGCACTCGCCGTCGAACGCCGTCGTGCAGACCTCGTCCATCGAGAACTTGCCCTGATCGCCGTACGTCTTCGGCTGGCCCTGGGGATCGAGGCAATACGCGCCCACCTTTCGCGTCACGAACGGCGCGCTCACCGCGTCCGTGTCCTGGCCCCCACCGCCCGCGCAAACGTCGTCCTGCCCCGGAGCCGCCGTAGGAGGTGGCGGGGGCGGCGGCGGATTGTTCCTGGTGTCGTCGCTCTTGCATGCGGCGAGGCTCGCGAAGGCCGCGGCGACGAGAGCGACACGAGCCATCGGGGCCATCGAGGCGCGAGCCGCAGGAGCCGTCAGAGCACGAGCCGCGGAGCAGACGGTGGGAACGGAGGGAATCCTCGGTCGATGCAGGCGCATAGAGGACCGCGTTTTACCGCACCCGCGCCGCTTCTCGAGGCGCCAAAAGGCCGCACCTTTTGCAGACTCGAAGAAAACGTTGCTACCTCCGCTCGCGGCCGTGCCCAACGGCGAGCGGAACGCGACGAGGAAGCGCGGCTTTTTGCGCATTTTCGGGAGGGTGTGGCTCCTCGCGCGACCTCTGCAGCGGGGGCATGCCGCTTGCTCTGGGGAACGGGGTGGTGCACCGCCAATCCTTGCGCACACGCGGCTTTACGCTGATGGAGCTGATGGTCGTCGTCGTGATCGTGGGTGTCATGGCGGCGCTCGCCATCCCCTCGATGCGCCTCGCCACCTTCGACCGGCACGCGTACGAAGACGCGGGCGCCGTCATGCAGCTCTTTCGCGACGCGCGAACGCGATCCGTCGCACGCGGATCGGCGGTGCTCGTCGCGATGTCGTCGCAGGGGGCAACGGACCGTGGCACGTTCACGATGTACGAAGCGGTGGTCGGTCCGGGCGGCCTCTCCTCCGCTCAGCTGAGTGCAGACTCCGCCGAGGCGCAGACGCCCACGGGAGGGTGCAAAATCCCGATGGTGTGGCCGGTGGCGCTGCCCCAGCCCGGCGACCTCACGCAGAACGCGCGGTTCATCGAGTCGGTCAATCTCAACGGGACGGCCGAGTCGGACGCCGACATCGAAACGACGCTGCAGGCGTTCCTCCCGGTTTCGGGGAGTTCCGGGCCGACCTCCGGCTCGCTGACGTCGGTGGGGTCGGCGTACGTTTGCTTCACGCCGTTGGGGCACTCGTACATCTCGGGGACTACCTCTTTCGCGTCGGCCAATATCAACATCAACCCGATCACCGTTCTCGTGCAGCGGCTGGGAGCGGGAGGCAGCGCCACGGGCGGGCGCTCCGTGATCATCCTACCGAACGGGTCCACTCGTATCTATTCGCACGTGGGTACGCCATGAGGGACGCACCCGCCTCTACGCGCCAAGCCCTTGCGCGGCCGTCGCGGCGCGCGGCGCGTGGCTTCACCGTGATCGAAATTCTCATCGCCATGACGCTCATGATGATTGGCGCCGCGGCGGTCATGACGATGCAGAAGACTGCAATCCAGGCCAATCTCGAGGCGCGCAAGACCGACGTGGCCAATTCGATTGCGCGCATGTGGGTAGAGCGATTGCGGCGGGACGCGATGCAGTGGACCTACGTGCCGGGCAATGGAAGCGCGAGCACCATCACCTCGAATGCGGCCCTCATCACGCAAACGGCCTGGACCTTCCCTACGGCAGAACAAAATCTCAATAACCCCCCGGCGCCCACCATGAGCCCGGGGTTCGATATCCTGGGGCGTGACCTCGCCAGCAGCGACACCGGCACCTACTCCAATTTTTGCGTGAACATTCAGATCACGCCATTGACGACGACCACCCCTGCCCTCCTGCGGGCCGACGTTCGCGTTTTCTGGCCGCGCGGCATCTCAGGCGCGCCGCCGAGCTTTTGCTCGGTCGTCGATCAGGGGCTCGCCACGGGCACCGACACGCAGCTCTACCACTCGATCTACGTGACCACCGCCCTGTCGGTGAACGCGAGCCAGCCACAATGAACGCACGCCGCGCACGCCCGTGCACGCACGCCCAGGGCGGTTTCACGCTCATCGAGCTCACCGTATCGCTCCTCGCGGGGCTTCTCGTGGCGATGGGCATCGTGGCCTTGTCGCGCGAAGCGACGAGGACATTTCACGAGGAAGTGCGGAGCTCCGCGGCCGAAGCCGCATTGCGCACGGCCGCCGACCGCCTACGTGCCGACCTCGAGCGCGCCGGTTTCATGAGCACCGGCAATATCGCCTCGTTCAACGTCACGGGAGCACCGCGCATTGCACGGCCGCAGCTGGCGACGGCGAACGTTCCCATTGGCGCCCTGCCCGGACTCACGGGGCTCATGTCGTTGTCCCTCAACCCGGGCGCATCGGTCACCGTCAATAGCCTCGATCTTTCCAGTGCGCAGACGGTACCGCTCACGCCGGACATTCTGCGGATCAGCGGCAATCTGACTTCGGCCGACCAGTTCGATATCGCTTCGTACGCCGCTAACTCTCAGCAGGGATGCACCCGTATTTGGCTCGTGTCCAATTCGCCGGCGATGTACCGGGTGATCGGCTCGCCGCCGTCGGCCACGGCGGACACCGACGTGCACGCCCTCTTCTTTCCCATGGGCGCCCCGGCGACGGTGCAGTTCTTGGTGCGCGTCGTCGACCCGAGCGGCTGCGCACAATATCTCCAGACCTGCAAGGCCACCGGCGGCGCCGGCATGGACATGGCCACTGGAGCGCCGTACGTCGACATCGACCCCGCCACGCCGCTCGTGACGGCCGCCATGACCGGCAACACGTGCGGCGTGACGGGCTTCGGCGAGGGATCGGTCATCAATCCGGTCCAATGGGTCCAGTGGGAAATCACGAAGCAAGGCGCCCAGGACGCCGAACCCGTCGCGTACGCGAACCTCGACGTCGCGTCGGGCGATCCGACGAAGTACGACTTGATGCGCACGTTTTACGACGCAAACCTTCAGCCCGTCGCGAACTCGAGCGAGATCATCGCGGAGTACGCCGTCGACCTGGCCTTCGCGTTTTCTGTGGAGGAGGGGACGACGCTCAAGCCGACAATCTTCACGTTTCCGTTCGACGATGCGACCGACAACAACCCGTGGGCCGTTCCGGCGCAAATCATTGCGGGCAAAGGGCCCGAGCGCATTCGCTCCGTGCAAGCGCGCATCGTGACGCGGACCGCGCAAGCCGATCGCTCGGCGAGCATCAAGCTCCCGACGAACGGGGGAGCGAACTACCCAAACGAAAAATTCGCCTATCGATATTGCCTGCAACCCGGTGGCTGCCCCGCGAGCAATCCGACGAACGCGCTCATCTGGGCACGCACACGCACGATCGTGACCGAAGCGGCGCTCCCGAACCAAGCGGGGAATTTCTATTGATGGCGCCGCGATCGCTCTCTCCCATTCGGCTCTCTCCCACTCCGGCGTCGGGCACCGCCCTTGCGCACGCGAAACGCCGCGCCGCCACCCGGCGCGCCGAAGGGGGCGCGATTCTGTTCATCGTGGCCATGATCATCGCCGTGCTCGGATCGGTGGGCATCTACGCGCTCGCCGCGGCAGCGACCGAAGTGCGCGCAGCGGGCAACGAGCGCCAGAGCACGCAGACGCATTACCTCGCACAATACGGGATACTCGCGGCAGCGAACTACGTCCAGAACGACACGACGCTGTACGAGCAGCTCGCGACCACGAGCCCCGACTGGCCGTGCACGTCGCTGCCCGGTGTGAGCCAGAGCGCCAACGCCCTCTTGCGGGCCTGCTTTCGGATCGAGGAGGGAGATCTCACGAGTGTGTGGGGGGGGACCGGCGGAACACCGCCCGCGCCGCCCCTCATCGACTACGGCGGCACGGCCTCGTCGACCACGGGGAGCTCGGGGAGCTCGTCGGGCACGGCGGTGCCTCCGCTGGCCCTGAATACCGCGCCCGGAAGCCTCGGGCCCACTCCGATGATCGCGCGCTTTTTCGTGGAGCTCACGTCGCCTACCCAGAAGGCGGCGCCTTCCCGGTACGCGCTCGATCTCCACTTTTGCTTTCACGAGTACACGGCCACGGCGGTCGGAGTCACGCAGCCCGTGTACTCGCAACAGTCGGGCAATCTGTGGGGCGCGTACTCGGCACAGGGCCAAGAGATGCAGCGGGCACGATTCCTCCTCGGTCCCGACAGGAATTGCCAGTAGTCGGACAGAGGCGCACGGGACGCACGCCGTAGGGAACGGACGACCATGAAACACCGATTCGCATCATTCAAGTCCGCCGCCACGGCATTCTTCGGTATTGCGCTGCTTTCGACGGCGGCCCGCGCCCAGCAGATCGATACGAACCCGCCCGTGCCGAACGTGCTCATTCTGCTCGACAACTCGGGCTCGATGGAACGCATGATCGACGGGACCACCCCGGAGTCGAACCCGGCGAACACCTGCAACTGCGACGCAACGACCGGGAACTGCCAGTGGAGCCTGCCGCCCCAGGCGAATCGCTGGAACACCGTCCAACAAGCACTCACGGGCTCTCTTCAGAACGGATTCAACTGCGTGGCGATGCCGCGCACGAGCGGGAGCGTCTTCGCGAACGAGTACCAGATCAACGGGGCTGCGCCGTACGACAACGGCTACTACTTGCCTTTTCACCGGATGGTCGCGCAGGACAACTCGGCGACGCCGAGCGTCCCGTGCGTCGTGGCTCCGGGGGTTCTTCCGGGTGCCTCCACGCCGAACGGCGTCGGCCTCGCCGGGGCGGGCGGCGGAGGCCTCGCGACCGACTTCACCGGATCGATCATCACGCGCCCGTACCCGTACAACTCGGCGAGCCCCACGACGACCAGCTGCCAGTTTTCCCAGCTGTCGAACGGCGCGATCAACACGATGACCGATCTCATGCGCTTCGGGCTCATGACGTTCGACCAGGATCCCAACGCGGCCACCGGCACCAACACTCCGCTGCTCACCGTGGCAAGCAACGCGTTCCAGGGGATGTGGACGTACTACCCGGGCTGGAACTTCGGGCAGGCGTGCACGATTGCCGGAGGCCCGGCCAACTGCGCGACGCTGACGACCTTTGCGGTCGGCGCGCGAAACCCGGCGGCCCCTCCCTGGGAAGGCCGCATGGTCGGCTTCCCGACGACGAACGCGATCGCCGACCAGGAGACCAACAACGGCCAGATCGCGAGCGTCATCACGGCGAGCCGGCCTTACGGAGCGACGCCGCTCGACGGGATGCTCTACGGCGCGCAGTACTACTTCCAGACGGATCCGTCGGGGCCGCAGACCGACCCGTTCGTGACAGGCGGCTGCCGGCCCGAGTACATCATCCTCTTGACGGACGGCGCGCCGAACGACGACATGCGCCCGTCGTGCAGCGCGGCTCCCGACGGGGGGACGGCCGGGACATGCCCGTTTCCGCTTCCGCCCGAGACCGTCGTCCAGAACCTGTACAACAACGGCCAGCGCGTCGGCACACAGCAATTCGTCACGACGTACGTGATCGGATTCGCGGTGTCGTCCGTGCAAGAAGACCAGGGCCAGCTCGCCAATTGCTCGCAGCTCACGTGGACGGGCGGACAGGCCAATCCGCAGTGCATTCCCGCCGTGGGGCAGACGCTGTCGCCCGCATTGCAGGCGTGCTGCGAGCTCCAGGAGATCGCCTTCGAAGGTGGCAGTAGCCAGGCCTACTTCGCCGACACGCCAGGCGACCTGCAAAAGGCGCTGGGCGCGATCCTCGCCAACATCGCGAAGAACGCGACCACCCGCACGGCCCCCGCGTTCTCGCCGGTGCTCACGTCGGCGCCCACAGGCAACACGACGACGGCGGCGCTTCAGACGAGCACCTCGAGCTTCCTCGCGTCGTTCAATCCCGCCCCGGGGGCGCCCTGGTCGGGAGACGTGCAACGAGAGCGCTTTGCGTGCTCCCAGGCAAACTCCAGCGCTCCGTTCACGGCCGCGGCGCAGCAGATCACGCCGGCCCTCGGCGACGACTTCAAGCAGAACCTCAATTCGAACTCGTCTCCGCGCAACTTCATCGCGTTCAACCCGGGGCCGGCCCCAGGCGGCGGAACGGTCGCCGATTCGACCCAAACGATTCGCCCGAACATCTCCGCCACCGCCGGCGACGGGCTTCCCGTCTATGTCCCGACCACCGTTCCCGGGCAAGCCTCCGCCGTGATGCCGCTGATCAGTCCGGACGCGCTGGGCATTCCCCTGAGCGGCGCACACCCGGGTTGCCAGTACACGCCTATCAACGCCCCCGGCCCGTCGTACCTGACGCCGACGCAATGCCGCGACATGCTGCTGGACTTCACGTTCGCGCAGCCTTCGTTCACGGGCCCCAGCGACTTCTCGTTCGTATCGCGATCGGGCAATGCGTTCGGCGACGTGTTTCACGCCTCTCCCGTCGTCGTGGGACCGCCCCAAGCGCTCTTTCGCGATCCGGCGTACGAGGCGTTCCGCCAGACGTGGAACGCGGTGCCGGCGAACAGCGGCATCGGCACGACGACCGGCACGACCAAACCGCGCGACACGGTGGTCTACGTCGCGACGAACGACGGCCTCTTGCACGCGTTCTGGGCAGACGAACCGCTGCTTGCCAACAACGAAGAGTGGGCCCTGATTCCGCCGGCCGTCATGCCGAACTTGCAGTCGACCTATCCGTCGAGCCATCAGTTCTTGCTCGACGGAACGCCCGTGGTGAAAGACGTCGTCTGGGATCGGTGCAGCGGGCTCTTTGGCACGAGCGGCAGCAGCGGCTCCAGCGGGAGCAGCAGCGGCTCCAGCGGGAGCAGCAGCGGCTCGACCGGCAGCTGCGGCACGTCCACGACGAACCCGTGGCACTCGACGCTCGTCGCCGGATTCGGCCCCTACCAGCGCGGCTACTACGGGGTCGACGTGACGAACCCCGACGTTTCGGGGCTCGTGACGCATACGAGCACCCTCGTTCCGCCCGGCCCTGCGTTCCTGTGGCAGCTCACGAAGATGCCGGCGACGAACTACCCGATCTTCGCGGCCCAGTCGGCGATTCCCGCCATCACGACCCTGTCGATCGCCGACAGCAGCGGCCAGCTCCACGAAGTGGGCGTTGCGGTCCTTCCGGGTGGCGTCGACACGGGCGGCCCGACGTCCTCGCTCACGCTCGGCGGGCCTTCGTGCACGCGCGCCATGAAGATGACCGACGCCGCGCCCATCGGGGCGTTCACAGCGCGGACCGCCGTGCGCTGTTGGGGCACAAAACAGAACCCGAGCGATCCGGTCAACGGGCGCGCGCTTTCGATCGTACGCCTCGACACGGGGGAGATCCTCCAGGTCTTCGCGCGAAACGCCGACTTCTCCGGCTACCCGAACGATACCCTCGTCAAAGCCAACCGCGTGCGGGACACCCCGCTCGATTCGCCGATGACGGGCACGCCCGTCGTCTACCCGGGCGACGTCGGAGCGGTCGCGACGACGATCTACGAGGGAGACGCCGACGGCACGATCTGGCGCTTCGACGTGTCGAGCACGGATCCCACGCAATGGAGCGGGGCGCTCTTTCTCGATCTCTACAACCAGCAAGCCGATACCTCCACGACGGCGTGGGCGGACGGGCAGCCGTTCGAAGTGCCGATGGTCTCGTCGCTCGACACGGCGGGCGAGCTCGTGTTGAGCGCGGCGACGGGATCGATCGAAACGTTCGACACGACGGGCACGAACTACGTGTATTCGGTCACGGACAGGCTGCAGGGAACCACCCCGGCGCCGCACGCGTTCGTCAACTGGTACCTCGGCTCGAACTCGGGGATGGCATCGCTCCGGGCCGGAGAGCGCGTATCGGGTCCGATGACGGTGTTCAACGGTACCCTCTACTTCTCGACGTATTACGCCGCCGCGAGCACGAGCGCGACGGCGTGCAGCAGCGGCGATGCCCGCATCTTCGGGTGGGACTTCGTTCTCCCCCAGGACACGACGTGCTCGCCCACGGACGACAGCGTGCCCTGCTCGCGCAACCTCGGCGGCGTGCGCGAGCTCGCGATTCCGCAGGCCAGCACCCCGCAGGACTTCTACGAGGCGACGACCACGGGTGCCGCACAAGGCGCCGTGCTCCCCGGCGTGTCGATCCAGGCGACCCCCGCGTGCGGCAGCATTTCTCAGGCGCAGTCGGACCAATACGTGGCCGGAGGAACCCACCGTTCGCTGAGCAATCTCAGCCCGCCGTCCTATTCGCTCATCGCCCAAGTCGGCGCCAACAACACTCCCGGCGGCGGGAACAGCACGGCAACGCAGGAAATGCAGGTGCCACTTCAGGCGCCGGCGTCGCCGACCATCATCAGCTCCTGGGCGTCGGTCCTCGAATGAGGCGGCCTCGCGCGGTCGGCGCGGCGGCGCTGGTCCTTGCGACCGGCTGCCATCGCGCACCGACGAGCAACGCGCCTCCGGCGTCGAGTGCGACCCCCGTGGTGGTCCCCGCCGATCATCTGTCGCCCGGCGAGCTCATTCCAGGGACCGAACACGCGTTCGGCTTGACGCTTCCACGCGGCTTCCACGTGGACGGCGCGTTTCCCGACGCGGTATTCGCGACAGGGTATGGGGACGTCGCGTCCGTCGCGCGCTACTTCCGGAACCGGTTGCAAGACGGTGACTTGCGGCAGGGAGCTTCGTCCGCGACGTTCGAGCACGTGCAGGCGCCCGGCGATCCGGGTCGCGAGCTCCGCGTCCACCTCGAGACCGTGGCGCTCCGAGTGCGGATCGAAGTGCACGATGCAACGCCGCCGCCGGCGCCCGTTCTCCCCGACGAGAAGGCTCGCTGGCGGCAAGTGGGCCTCACGCCCGACGGCCACCTCGCCGACCCCACGCACCTCGACTGACCGCGCGAGGCGCGAGATCGCGTGCGGCGAGCGCGAGACCGCCCGAGTCTCACACGGGGACAGGACCGCCGAACGCACCGAAGAAGCGGAGAGTCCACAACCCGATCGTCGCCACGTACGCGAGCCCGAAGAAGGCGATCGCGGCGCGCCCGTGCCACGTTCGGTGGAAGTCGACGGGCGAGTCTCGTGTGAGAGCCGCTGCGAATGTCGACAGCGCGATCCCCGCGACGGCAGCAGCGAGGGGCACCGCGAGGGGATGCATGCGCAGCGACGCGTCGACCTGTCCGGCGAGGAGCAGGTGGATCGCGCGCGTCAGACCGCAACTGGGACACGGAAGATGCAGGAGCTGCGCGAACACGCATGGCTGCAACCCCAAGAGGGCCGGTACGACGGCGAGCGTCCACAAGGCCACCACGCCTGTTGCGCCCCACACGCGAGACCGCACGGGCGCCCATGGCGTCGTTCCCATCACGAGAGGCATTAGTCTAGAGCAGCAGTCTTTCGACCGGCACGGTCAAAAGACGGATGCGACCAGACCCGAGGTTGGACCATGGGGTAGACTTCCACCGGGCTCGGGCGCTCGCACCCGCCGGCGCGTCGGCGGCATTGAGCCTGCGGTGGTTCCTGGTTGCGTCTGCGGGCCTGGCGTCCTAGCGATGGGGACCGTGGGGCTCGCGTTCGAGCTCTGATCCCTCTTTTTTTCGCGTGAACTCCACTTCGCTCTCCTCCACCGGCCCCACGCCCGACAAGTCCGCCACGACACGGAACGCCGGGCGCGGCGGCATTGCGGTGCTGGGCGCGAAGGTGTTCTTCCTCCTCACCGGCTTCGCCCAGCAGCCGCTGCTCCGCCTCGCCGTGGGTCTCGGCGATTTCGGCGCGCTCGCGCAGGCGCTGGTCGTGGCCAACACCGTCAACAGTGTGCTCGTGGCGAGCGGAACGCAGGGCGTGAGCCGCGCCGTCGCCGCGGCGCCCGGCTACGAGGACGAAGCGCTTCGATCCGCCCTGCGCGTCCACGTTCCCGCATCGCTGATCATCGCCGGCGCGGTCGCCCTCGCCGCGCCGATCTACGCCGGCTTCGAGCGGGCGGACGACGTGACGTCGCCGCTGCTCGTGATGGCGATCGTGGCGCTCTTCTATGGGCTCTACTCGCCGCTCATCGGCTATCTGAACGGACGGAATCGATTCACCTTGCAGGCGGGGCTCGACGTCGTGTTCGCGACGTTGCGCACGGTGGGGCTCGTCGCCTTCGGGCGGATGTTCGTCGTGCGGGGGATGTCGGGCACCCTCGGAATCACCTGGGGATGGGTCGCCGCCGCGGTCTGCATCGTGCCGCTCGCCGTGCGCTGGACGGGGCTCGGCAAAGCGCCCGCGGCCGGCGCCGCGAGCCACGGCATACTGCAGCCCCGCGCATACCTCGCCATCCTGTTGCCGATTGCGGGCGCGCAGCTCTGCACGAATGCGCTGCTCCAGATCGATATCGCGCTTCTCGGTCGCTTCCTCAGCGAGAGCGCCGCGGCGAGCCTTGCGCCAGGCGCCGGCGCCTTTGGCGCGCGCGAGGCCGTCAAGTCCTGGGTGGCCATCTACAAGGAATGCCAGACGTTCGCGTTTCTCCCGTACCAGCTGCTCTTCAGCGTGACTCTCGTTCTCTTCCCCATGCTGGCGCGCGCGAAGGCCGAAGGTGACTCGGCCGCGGTTCGTCAGTACGTGGCCCGCGGCGCCCGGCTCGCGGCCATCTTCGGAGGCTTGCTCGTCGGCGTCGTCGCGGCGATGCCCGAGGGGATGCTCGCGTTCGCCTATGGGCCCGCGGACGCGGCGCGCGGGGCCGACGTCCTTCGGATCATGGTGCTCGCGCAAGGCGCGTTTTCGATGCTTGGCATTGCGACGACGGTGCTCACCAGCATCGGCCGCGAGCGCACCGCGGCGCTTCTCACGCTCGGCGCCGTCGTGGCGGTCGGCGTGGCTTGCACCGTGGCCGTCCCGGGCGCCGCTTTCGGCCGGATGCAGCTTCTGCGATCCACCGAGGCTTCCGGCGCGGCGCTGCTTATCACGCTGGTCATCGCCGGCGCGATGGTACAGGCGCAGACGGGCGCGTTCCTGGCGCTCAAGACGATCGCCCGCGTGAGCGGAGCACTGGCGGCGTGCGTCGCAATCGGCTTCGCGATGCCGCACTTCCCTCGCCTGGCAACCCCGCTCGTCGCGGCCGTCATGGGCGCCGTGTTCCTTGCGATGCTGGTCGTGACGGGCGAAATCGGCCGCGCCGACCTGGCGATGGTCCGCGCCCTCGGCGGCCGCCGCTAGATCAACTAGTCTAACGCAGGCCGTGCTTCTGGACGAGGCGGTGCAAGTACATCCGGTCCATCCCCGCCATGCGCGCCGCCTTGCTCATGTTGTTGCCCGCGGCGTTGAGAAGCGCGCTGAGGTACGAGACTTCGAAGGCGTCGATCGCCGCGTCTTTCGCGATGCGAAATGGCGTCCCGATGTCGGGCGCGTTCGCTGCGGGAGCAGCGCCCGGGCGAAACGCCGGCACGGCCTTTTGCAGAACGACGGTCCGCTCGATGTAGTTTCGCAGCTCGCGAACGTTGCCCGGCCAATCGTGCCGCTGCATGTCCGCCATGACGTCGGGCGTGAAGAGGCGCTCTTCGGGCGCCGCGCCGAGCGCTTGCAGAAAGACGCGGATCAGAATCTCGATGTCGTCGAGCCGCTCCCGTAGCGGCGGGACGTGCACGGTCATCACCGCCAGGCGGAAGTAGAGGTCCTCGCGAAACCGCGCGCGATTCACTTCTCGTTCGAGGTCGCGGTTCGTCGCGCTGATGACGCGGACGTTCACCTTGCGGGCGCGGTTCTCTCCGACGCGGCGGATTTCGCGCGCTTCGATCGCCCGAAGGAGCTTCGGCTGGAGCTCGAGCGCGAGCTCGCCCACTTCGTCGAGAAAGACCGTGCCTCCGTCGGCCGCTTCGAACGCGCCGATGCGATCGCGGTCCGCGCCGGTGAAGGCGCCGCGCGCGTGGCCGAAAAGCTCGCTCTCGACGAGATTCGGGCTAATCGCGCCGCAATCGACGACGATGAACGGCTTATCCACCCGCGGGCTGCGCTGGAGAATCTCGTTCGCGACGAGCTCTTTCCCCGTCCCGCTCTCACCCCCGATGAGGACGTTGATATCGCTCGGCGCGACCTTTTCGAGAAGCGCGAAGAGCTTGCGCATCGGCACGCTCGTCCCGGCGAGCTGCCCGAACGCCGGGATCATCGGGACGACCGCTTGCTCGGCCGCGTCGACGACACGCACGCGCACGATCGAATCGCCGATCGCGAGCGTCGCGTCGGGGGGCACGTCCGCGTCGCGGATGCGCACGCCCTCGAGCCGGGTCCCGTTGAGCGACCCGAGGTCGCGCACGTGCCAGATGCCCTCTTCGCGCGTCATCCGGCAGTGGAAGCGGGAGACCGCAGGATCGGCGAGGACCAGATCGTTCGACGAATGCGTCCCGATCCGGCAAAGGTCCCCGTCGAAGAACGTCGCGCGCGACGCCGCCTTGCCGCACTCGCGCTCGACCACGAGCGACAAGCGTGGGATAGCGACCGTCTCGATGAGCTGCGGCAGCGTCGCGACGCTCTGCTCTTCGCGTACGAATCCCGACGGCGGCGGCGGCGTGTCCTCGGAGGGCGGGAAGAAGGTTGCCGGTCGAGAGCCAGCGTCGGGGCCCACGGGGGGGCGTCGGGAGGAAGGCGGCATCGGACGTCGGGGATCGGTCAAACGATGCGTGCAGTATGGCACCGGCTTGGCCCGCGCGACACGCGCGCCGGATGTCCGTTCGCGGCGCGCGACACGCACGCCGGATGTCCCTTTCGCGGCGCCCTACGCGCGCGCCGGATGTCCCTTTCGCGGCGCCCTACGCGCGCGCCGGGGTTCCCCGCGGTCGCGCCTGCGGCGTTTATTCCCAGTGCCCGCCGACCCACACGCGACCGCGACCACGCGCTTCCCAGTGGCCCTGAATGAAGCGCGCGTTCGAACGGGGCGCTCGCTCGTAGTGGCCCTTCTGCCACTCGTACTGGCGGCCTCGCCACTCGTAATTGCCGGCAACCCAGACCATCCCCACGGCGGGGGCCGGCGGCGGCGGGGGCTCGACCACGGGCGGAGGCGGGGGCGGCGGCGACTCGACGACTTCCTCGGGCGGAGGCGGCGGTGCGACGACCTGCTGCTGCGGGGGCGGGGGCGGCGGCGCAACGGCCGTGGGGGGCGGCGGCGGCGGCCCCGGTTCGATGTAACAAGCGGTCATCGGCAGCATCGCCAATACCATCCACGAAGTCAGCGTTCGGGTCATCCGCATGGATTCGGTCCTTTGGACAATGGTGTTTCGTCCCGTCAATTGGTACCGCAGCAGAAGCCGCCGGTCGCGCCTCCTGGATCCGGATTGCAGATGAGCGCGCTGCTTGCGCCGCTCGCCGTGGGCATGTCCGTGCCCGTGCACGAAACCCCGAATGCGCCGGAAGAGCAATCGGTGATGGCCGGCGCTTGCACGCAGCTGTTCGCGCTCGTCAGGCAGCAATACGAGGTCCCGCCCGTCATCCCCGCCGTCTCGCAGATGAGCGTCGGCATCGCCTCGTACGGCGTATCCGTGCCCGTGCACGAGTAGCCCGTGGATCCCGTCGTGATACAGCTCACGCCCGCGTTGGCCGTGCACGTCGACGTCGTCGCGGTCGCCGGGTTGCAGCAGAACGCCATCGAGCCGTCTGGTTGCGTGGTGCCCGCTCCACAGGACAGAGAGGTGGAGTCGGGCGCCGCTCCGCCCGTGCAGTCGTACCCGGATCCACCCATCGAACAATCGATCGCTGAATCGGCGTTGCATGCGACGGTCGTCGATCCCGTAGTGCAGCAATAGGCGGAGTCGCCGTTTGATTCCGGCTTGCTTGCGCTGCAATTGAGCGAGGCCGCCGGTTGCGCGCCGGGCTGGCAAGAGTACCCATTTCCTTGGCTACAAATGACAGCGCTGTCCAAGTCGCATGTTGCCGTATTGGCTGTCGTCACGGTGCAAGCCGCGACGACCGGCACCAGCACCGAAAATAGCAAGCTGGCGCTACCGGCGAGCGAAGAGGCCTTTCGAAGAAAGGACGAATTGACCGGATTCACCATGGAGGGGCAGTATCACGCGAGGGCGCGATGCCGCATAGGCGATTCCACCGCGGCCGCTCTTTCCACCGTGGCCGTACAGCTCCCCGGCGCACTGGCTCGCGCTAGGACGCAGCCGCGGACGCGCCGGCGCGACCACTCGGACTACTTCGCGAGTTCCGCCTGAAGATCCTTCGCATGCTGCAAGTGCATCGCGACTTTCGTGCGAACCTCCGCGAGATACGTTCGTAGCTCGCTATTTTTCGCGTTTGGAACGAGCTTCTGGTCAATGGCGTCGAGCACTTCTTGGTGCTCTTTGATCTGAGTGTCGACGTAACTCTTGTCGAAATCCGCGCCGCTCGCGCCCTTCAGCATTTGGGTATTGTCGTTCGCGCCCGACTCCAGATCAGTGCTGGCCTTGCTCGGCGAAAGATCCAAGTGGTTCCTCTTGACGATGGACAGATCCTTTCCGTCGGCGGCCGAGTGATCCTTCTGCATCATGGCGGCGAGCTTCTTCACACGAGGATCTTTTGCCTTCGATTGTGCGAGTTTTGCTTGTTCGATTTCGCCCTGATTGGCCACGTGCACGATGGTGAGAATCTGTTCGTCGGTCGGAGGCGTCGCCGACGAATCCGAAGGCATTCGTTCGGTCGAAGCCATGTCGTTCGACGACGCAGAGACCGGAGCGGGCGTCGCGGGCGGAGTCAGCATCGTCGTCCCCGCGTCCATGGCCGAGGGCGGCGTGCTCGAGGCCGGTGCGTTGTCCGGTGACTTCGACGGCTCTGCGTTGCCGCCGCCGCAGCCAGCGATGACGAGTGCGACCGTGGCCGAACCGAGAATGCTTTGGATTGATTTTCTCATGGCGAGGCGGCACTCAGCAACACGGATGCCAGCTGGTCACGAGGGCATTTTTGGCTTTGGCGGCAGCGCGCGCCGCGATCCAGCGCAGCCATTTCGCCGCGACGAGGCGAGCACGCGACACCGCCGCACACATCATCTCGTTTGCCGCAGGCGACCGCCGGACGCTGCAGTGCGCGGGAGGCAGGGTTCGCTGGCCGTGCCCTCCGGCTCCCCCGGAATCACCCTTCGGGGGAGACGGTGCTCATCCTGCCTGTCCGCTATTGCGCGTCCGCTTCGGCGCGCCGCCCGGGCCGTACTGGACCCGACGCCACGATGGCCTGCCGCAAGGTCCGCTGAAGGTCGTCGCTCGCGCCCACGGCCTCGCGCGCACGCTCGCGTCCGTTGCCGAGCGGCGAGCCTGCGAAGGAGAGATGGCTTCCCGATTTTTCGATGAGCCCTCGCGCAACGCCGAGATCCACGAGCTCGCCGATCGCGTCGATCCCGTGTCCCCATCGAATTTCGAATTCACCCTCCGTGAATGGAGGGGCGCATTTGTTCTTGACCAACTTGACCCGGGTACGACCACCGACGGGTTCGTCGCCGACCTTCACCTGGCCAATGCGCCGGACATCGAACCGCATCGAAGCGTAGAACTTGAGCGCGTTTCCACCGGTCGTCGTTTCGGGCGAACCGAACGTGACGCCGATCTTCTGCCGGAGCTGGTTCAGAAACATGAGCGTCGTGGATCCGCGGTACGCGGCTGCGGTGAGCTTCCGCAAGGCCTGGCTCATGAGGCGCGCCTGAAGACCCATGTGCGCGTCGCCCATGTCGCCTTCGAGCTCCGCTTTCGGCGTCAGAGCGGCCACCGAGTCGATGACGACGAGGTCCACCGCCCCCGAACGTACGAGCATCTCCGTGATGTCGAGCGCCTGCTCGCCCGTATCGGGCTGCGAGATGAGGAGCTTCTCCGTCTCGACTCCGACGGCGCGGGCGTACGCCACGTCGAGGGCGTGCTCCGCGTCGATGAACGCAGCCACCCCACCGGCGCGCTGCGCCTCGGCAATCGCGTGCAGCGCGAGGGTGGTCTTCCCGCTCGACTCGGGTCCGTAAATCTCGACGACCCGGCCCTTCGGGTACCCGCCGACGCCCGTTGCCAGATCGAGGGCCAGCGATCCGCTCGAGATCGTGGCCACCGGCTCCGGGTCCTCGCCCTCGCCCAGCGTCATCACTGCGCCTTTTCCAAACTGCTTTTCCACAGCCACCATTACCGTCTTCAGTGCGCGCATTTTTTCGACGATTTGTTCCAACATGGGATTTCGCATTTCCTTTCCGATTCGTGAATTCACGCGGCTGCGGCGCGCCGATCGAGCGCGCGAAGGCCAATGGCTTCGGCGACGTGCGGCGGCCGAATGGCGGTCGCCCCCTCCAGGTCGGCGATCGTTCGCGCCACACGCAGAATCTTGCCGTAAGCCCTCGCGGAGATCGCGAGCCGATCCAGCGAGGCCGAGAGGAGACGAGACCCCTCGCTGCATAGCGCCGTGACGCGCTCCGCGTCGGAAGACGCAAGCGTGGCATTCGTCGGACTCGTCACTTCCCCGCGCGCGGCGCGGTGATGCTGAATCGCGCGCGCCCGCTGGACGCGCCCTCGCACGGCCTCGGTCGCCTCGCCGCGTTCGCCGCTCTGCAGAGCCGCGATGTCCACGGGCGGTAAGATCACGTGCAAGTCGATGCGATCGAGGAGCGGACCGCTGATCTTCGCCTGGTATGCGCGAATGCGCTCCGGCGCACATACGCAACGGCCGCTCCCGTCGCCCAAGAATCCGCAGGCGCAAGGATTCGACGAGCAGACGAGCTGCGTGCGCGCGGGAAACGTGGCCTTGCCCAGCGCACGCGAGATCGTCACCGCGCCGGCCTCGAGGGGCTGCCGCAGGGCTTCGAGCGCCGAGCGACGAAACTCCGAGAGCTCGTCGAGAAAGAGGACCCCGTGGTGGGCAAGGCTCACTTCGCCCGGACGAGGCCCGTCACCCCCGCCCACGAGGCCCACCTCGCTGACCGTATGGTGCGGCGCCCGAAATGGACGGATGCGCGACAGGCTTCTCGCTCCCGACAGGAGGCCGGCGACGCTGTGAATGGCCATCACTTCGAGCGCTTCTTCGCTCGAAAGCGCGGGAAGGAGCCCCGGAAGGCGCTGCGCGAGCATCGTCTTGCCGGCCCCCGGGGGGCCGACCATCAGGAGGTTGTGCCCACCCGCGGCGGCAATCTCGAGTGCCCTCCGTGCGGAGATCTGGCCACGCACGTCGGCAAGATCGTCGTACGTGGCGAGGACCGGCGGAGCCTCCGCCGCCTCGGCCACCGGAAGCGTGGCGCGCCCGCAGAGCGCGTCGACCAGCTCACCGAGCGACCCCACCGTGCGCACCTCGAGACCGCGCACGAGCGCCGCCTCGGCCGCATTCGCCCGCGGAACGATTGCCCTCTTTGCATGGCGGAGCCTTGCACCGAGGAGCTGGGCGAGCACTCCGCGCACGGGCTGCACCGTGCCCGCAAGCGAGAGCTCGCCGACCAGGAACACCCCGCGCAACGCCTCCGGCGGCGCCGCGCCCATCGCCGCCAACACCGCCGCCGCGATGGCGAGGTCGAACCCACTGCCCGTCTTCCTCACGTCCGCGGGCGCGAGGTTGACGACGATCCGGCACTCGCCGATATCCACGCCCACGTGCGCCAGCGCCGTCTTCACGCGCACCCGGCTTTCGCGGACCGAGGCCTCCGCGAGACCTACGAGCTCGAAGAACGGAGGACCGCGCATCGCTTCGACTTCGACGCGGACGGGGTGAGCTGTGAGACCCACGAGAGTGGCGCTGAGGGCGGTGGCGAGCATCGGCAGACGGAGGGAGAGCGAGCGCCGTGCCGTGAGCGGCGAGCGTTTTTTCTC
>DATHQY010000536.1:0-3309 GCA_035482215.1 Polyangiaceae bacterium
GCGGCCAAACGGCGCGCCCGTGCCCAAGCCGTCGCCGACGAGCTGCTGTCGTCGCGCATCGTGGGGAACGTGGCGTGGGGGGCACTCGTGCGCGCTGCGGCGAGCCCCGCCGCCGCGAACATCGCGAGCGCGCCGCTGCTCACGGAGACGCCCTTCCGGTGGATTCAGTGGGGTTGGCTCGAGTAGCGAGCTCGCGCGCGCGGCGCGGAGGCGCGGCCCGCGAGCGGCGCGGAGGCGCGGCCATCCTGGTTCGCGGCGCCGCGGCCGCATTCTTCATGACGACGCTCGTCGGTGCGGGAACGCCGGTCGCTCCCGTGCGAATCGACCTCTGGGCGGACCGCGACGATGACGACGCGGACGGGCGCGCCGACGGCCAGGAGACGCCCGTCGCGTCGCCATCGTTCGTGGATCTCGTGCCGCTCGATCGCGCGTGGACCGGCGCGCCTCTGCGCGTCCTCGCCGGCGCCGAGCATGCTCGCCTCGTGGCGAAGAGTGGCGCGGTTCTGCCGTGGGGGGCATCCGGAGTCGCCGCGCTTCCCGACGGCGCGCGGCTCCAGGGCCTCTCACCTGGCGTCGTGGAGCTCCTCGCGACCGTGCATGGCGACCCCCTGCACGTGACCGCCGTCGTGCGCGGAATCGACCTTCGTGATGGGGAAGGCCGCCTCGTCGACATGGCTGCATCGCATGCCTCGATCGAGCGCACTCCCCCGGCGCGCATCGAAGGCACGCCGGACGCGCTCTACGACGACTTCGACGCGCTCCGGGTGCTTCTCGAGGTCCCGACGGCGACGCCGGTCGAAGCGCCGGGTGAAGACAAGGCGGGCGATCGCACGATCGCGGTGGAGTCCGTCGGAGCCGCTGGCAATCGGATCGACCTCCTCTCGAGCGTCCCGCTGTCACCCTCGCGGTGCGGGAGGTTATCCGGTCCGCGCGATGCGCATGATCCGCGCGATGCGCATGATCCGCGTGACCTCGATGCACCACCGGACCCCGTCAGTTGCTGGGCGAGCGCGCCACTCCGGTTCGTCATCGACGACGTGGACCGAATGCATCCGCTCGCGCTCGGCCGCTCGATCAAGGCTGAAGTCGGCGGCGCGATCGTGTTTCGCGCGTCGGGACGAAAGGCGCAGATGATTCGCGTGCTCGGACCGCGAGCGTCCGCGGTCGGACCGATCGGCCGGCTCCGGCCGACACTCCGGCCCTTCGTCGTGCGCGTTGCACCGGGCGGCCCTCCGGCCATCGGCGGAACCGAGGCCGGGGCGATCGAGTCGCTTCGCGGCGAGCTCGCGGCTGCCGCAGCCATCTGGGGTCAATGCGGCGTCACGTTCGGCGACCCCCAAAAGCTGGACGTTCGCGTGGTGGACCCACCGCCTTCGCATGTGCTCGCCGTCGGCGACGACCTCGGCGTCGCGGCCAGCGGAGGCGAGATTCGCGTGCGGGTCGACGGCCGCCCGCTGACGATTCTGACGCATGCGGGCGAAACTCCCGATCGCGTCGCAGCGGAGGTAGCACGCGTGGTTGAGCACGCGGGGCTGGCCGCCGTCGTATCGCCCAACGCGCGGATCGGTCCGGCGCTGGGGCCGAGCGTCGATGTATCGATGCGACGCAAAGATCGGACGACGCTCGTCGCCGTCGATACGCAACCCGGCGCACCGCTGTCCACCGACGCGACGCTGAGCGTGCGCATCGGGTCCGTCGATCTGTCGGATGGCCTCCTCCACTTCAGCGATATGGACTCGATGGCCGGCACGCTCGAAGAGCGCACCCTGCTGAAGGCGCTCGACGACGGCGATCCGCGCACCATCGAAGTCGTCGTCGTGCCCCTCTTCGCGGGCGGAGGAAGGATCGGTGAATCGTTCATCGGAAGCGACCTCTCGAGTGTGCGCAACGTGGTCATCCTGGATCGCGCGGGCGTCCGCTCGCGTACGAGCAGCCTCACGCTCGCGCACGAGCTTGGCCACGTGCTCATGGATTTGCCGGGTCATCCCGACGATTACGGCGTCGATACCCCCACACTCCTCATGGATTCGGACGCGGCCGACGCCTCGCCGTTCGGTCCGCGCCGAATCCCCGTCGAGCAGTGCGCGCGCATGTTTCGCCAGTCCGGGCCCGGCGCACGTCTACCGCTCCTCGCGTCGTGGCCTGTCGGCCCGCTCGGTGTCCCGGCAACCGCTCGGTAAACCCACGGCGAGGATGGGAACGCCCAATCGCCCACCGTTTTCACGCGGCCCGAGCCGCGAACCGACCCCAGGCGTCGAGCAAACCAGGCACGTCCCGCGGACAGGCGGCGCCGGCCTGGGACACGCGGTCGGCGCTGATGCCGGCCCGCGGCCAGCCGGCCGGGCTATGGGTATTCCATTGCCTTGGCAACGAAAGGCCTATAGCGGAGGGCAATTTTTTCGGGTCTGGGTCATGCCCGGGTGCGGACCGAAGTTTCGCGCCACGCCGCGCGCTGTGGGCACGAGATTTGTTTTCTCCGTGGGAATGCACCCCGTATTTTTCGGTTTGAAGCGCGCGTACTACGCCACCATCGGGCTGACGCGGCGGACGCTGCGCACGATGGGACTCACTGCCGCTCGTATGGATATGCTCTACGCAATCCATAAAAAGGGCCGATATTCGATGCTCCAGCGCGACCTGTGGCGCACGCTCGGGGTCTGTCCATCCGTCGTGAGCCGTATGCTCAAGAGGCTTGAGGACATGGGCTATGTCGAACGCGACGTCGTCACGAACGACACGCGCAAACGAGTGGTGAGACTGACGACCCACGGGCGGGCTCGGATCCTTCGTGCGATACGCCAATTCATCGGGTGGGGCTATGCGCAGCTGGCCCTTCATTCGGTCCTGGAGCCCCAGGCCTGGCACAGCGCGTGGCGAACTCACGTGGCCGTATCGCGGGGCGTTGAATTTCTCCGATTGATCCGCGTCGGATTCGGAGACCGCGGCTGGCTCATCTACCCGGACGGAACGCGGGAGAAGGACCCGCCTCGCTCGACGAGCCTTGTCCTCCGGTGGGTCTCGACCGCGTGACGGACCCCGGCACAAGTCGGTGAGAGCTCACGGCGTATCGCGCTCGCTCACGGGTGGGCTGCGCGGCGGTCGGCTGATTCGCGCCTGCGCGCGCCAGCCGCGACGCAGCGAACCCTCGACACCCACGAAAAGCGCTCTAGGCTTTCGATCACCATGCAATTTCCGATGCCCAAGCGAAATCTTCGCGAGTACATGGCGCTCTACGCCAAGGAGCACAAGCAGTTCGGAACGAAGCTCACGCACATGGTCGGGATTCCGATGATCGTCGCGTCGCTTCCG
>DATHQY010000537.1:0-2777 GCA_035482215.1 Polyangiaceae bacterium
CGCCGGTCGTCCCCGTGGCGCCGGCTGTCCCGGTGGTGCCGGTCGCGCCGGCTGTCCCGGTGGTGCCGGTCGCGCCAGCCGTGCCCGCGGCGCTCCCCGTGGTGCCGCTCATGCTCGCGCCGCCGCTTCCCGTCATGGCGGTACCCGTGGTGCTCCCCGTCGCACCCGTGGACGCGCTTCCCGCCATCCCCGTCGTTGCGGCTCCCGCGGTCCCTGTCGTTCCCGTGCTCGCGCCGCTCGCCCCTGCGCTGCCCGTCGTCGCGGAGCTGCCGCTGGTGGCTCCGGAGGAGCCTGCGGCGTCGGCCACGCTTGCGTCACGCGTCGATGCATCCCCCCCGGCGCTCGCTGCGCCGCTCGTCGTCCCCGGGGAAGTGCCGCCCGCACCGGCGCTTCCGCTCGCACCGGCGCTTCCGCTCGTGCCTGTGTCGCGGTCTTCGCCTGTCGCACCCGACGAGGCCCCCGAGGAACCCGGCTCCGCGACGCTGGCGTCGTTCGCGTCGATCGTGCCGGTCACGCCGATCGCGGTTCCGGTCTGGGAGGAGGTCGCGCCGGATCCGGGATCCGTCGTTGCTCCCGCAATGGCTCCGCTCGATTCGGCCGGATCCATCGAGAGATCCGGAAAGGTGCACGCTGCAGCCGAGACGAACACGACGGCCGCCGCCTGCATCGCGCGCGATCGCTTGGCGCGTGGAGGGGCCATCGAAGAGGGGCGCCGCCGCGGGTGCATGGCCTCAGAACTCGCCCGTGATGGAGAGCGCCGACGGCGACACGACGAGAGCGGCCTTCGCGCCCTGCGGATCGCGCGCGCGCGACCCCACGCCTGACCGCACGGACGTGCCCGATTGGGCGACGGCGAGAAGAACGACGCCCGTCGCCACTCCGACGCCGCCTGCGATGAAGAACGCGGTCTCCCATGTCGCCGCGGCATTTCCGCGATCGTTGATCGATTGCTGGGCCTGCAGGGTGCAGGAGGGGCTGTGCACCGCGCACGCCGCCATCGCGTTGTTGGCGTCGCCCAACGCGGATTGCCGCTCGGCTTCGGCGATGCCGGCGCCGATGAAGCTCGCGGTCCCGAGCGCGAAGGCCGTCCACATCATGGCGTTGCGGCCGGCCGAAGAGCCTTCGTGCGCGGCGGCCGTCGTGGGCTCGGGAGGCAGAAGGTGGAGCGTGAGATCGACTTCGCGCGTGTCACCCGAGGCGAGATCGACGGGCTCTTCCTGCATGGCTTCGCCCGCGCGCGAAACCGCCCGAACGACGTAGTGGCCGGGATCGCGGAGCACGGGCGTGCCTACCAGGCTCGGCGACAGCCGCTCGCCGTTGATGCTGACTTCAATGTCCGTCGAATCCGGCGACGGCGCGCCAGCGCCGGGTCCAGGTGCGCCGGGCGCCGGGGTCGCGTGCACGTCGATCGTCAGCGTGCCCAGCTTGGGCGTGAGCCGCGTGACGGCTTGCGCGGCATCGTCGGGCCAGCCCGCATAGCGAGACTCGGCGTGCGAGAGAAGCGACCGCCCGAGCTCGATCCATGCGCTGCGCGCCGCCGCGAAGTGCCCGCTTGCCTCCTCGCACTCGGCGATGTTGCGCAAGCTCCCGAGCCCATTTGGGTACGCGTCGTAGGCCCTCCGAAAATAGGGGATGGCGGAAGCGCAATCGCCGCGGAGTCGAAGAGCGCGGCCGTGCTCGAAGAGGCTTTGCGCCCCGGTTGGCGCGTTGTCGGCACGCGCGTTCGACGCGGTGAGGCCGAACGCCACGGCGAGACCGAGCCCGACGCCCAGAGCCCGGCCCATCCCCGCCCGCTTTTGCAATTCGCTTTGGTGAAACACTCGAGTTCTCCAAAGCAAACGGCATGCACGGTGCACCGAGCGCTTGCGCTCTGTCGAAACGGCTCGATGATAAGGGCGGATGGAGCAGCGCGACGCAGCGACGGCTTCGACCGACGGCGGCGGCCGCGCTCCTCGTAGGGTGGTAGCGAGCTGCCATCGATTCTTGCTCTTGGTTCGACCCCGATGGTTCCCCTCGAAGCCGGCACGATCGTAGGAGGCAAATACGCGCTCCTGCGTCCGCTCGGGCGCGGGTCGATGGGCGAGGTATGGATTGCCGAGCACAAGACGCTCGGCGAAGAGGTCGCCATCAAACTGCTCGCCCCGGCGTTTCCCGGCGACGAGTACGAAGACCGCGCCAGCGCGGGCGCACGGTTTCGGTTCGAAGCGCAAATCGCGGCGCGCCTGTCGCGAAAGACGCGGCACATCGTGCGGGTGACCGATTACGGCGACGAGGATGGGGTCGCGTATCTCGTGATGGAGCTCCTCGTCGGACGCACCCTCGAGACGTTTTTCATGCAGTTCGGACCCATGACCATGGACGCGGCGAGCGGTCTCGTCCGCCAAGTCGCGCGCGCGCTCGAGCACGCTCACGCCGAGAGCGTCGTGCATCGTGACTTGAAGCCGGCGAACATCTTCGTCACCTACGACGAGGACGGGGGCCTGCTGGTCAAGGTGCTCGACTTCGGGATCGCGCGCACGATGCGGACGCAGCGGGTCTCGATTCCGTCCGCGTTCTCGACGGGGCAGGGCCTCATCTTCGGAACGCCCGGGTACATGAGCCCGGAGCAAGCGCGCGCGGCGCGGGTGGACGCCCGCACCGATCTTTGGGCGTTTGCAACTGTGATTTACGAAGCGCTGACGGGGGACTTGCCGCTCTCGGGCGTCACGGCGGACGAGCTGGTCAAGAATCTCTGCGCGGGCGTGACGGTGCCCGTGCACCAGCGCGATCCGAGCCTG
>DATHQY010000538.1:0-6328 GCA_035482215.1 Polyangiaceae bacterium
CGCAGCGATGCACATCGAGGATCAAGTCGGCGCGAAGCGCTGCGGCCACCGCCCGAACAAGGAGATCGTCACACGCGAAGAGATGGTCGACCGGATCAAGGCCGCCGTCGACGCGCGCACCGACCCGGGCTTCGTCGTGATGGCGCGGACCGACGCGCTTGCAGTCGAGGGCGAAGAGAAAGCCATCGAACGCGCCGTCGCCTGCGTGGAGGCCGGAGCCGACATGGTCTTCCCCGAAGCCATGACGAGCCTCGATCTGTACCGCCGTTTCGTGGACGCCGTGAAAGTCCCCGTTCTCGCGAACATCACCGAGTTCGGTCTGACGCCGCTGTTCACGACCACCGAGCTCGCGTCGGCCGGCGTTTCGCTCGTGCTCTATCCGCTGTCGGCCTTCCGGGCCATGAACCAGGCGGCGGACAACGTGTACCGCACGATCCGGAAGGACGGCACGCAGAAACATGTGCTCGATCGCATGCAGACCCGCGCCGAGCTGTACGAGGTTCTCGGCTACCACGCGTTCGAGCAGAAGCTCGACGCGCTCTACGGGAAAGGAAAGAAGCCATGAGCGCGGAATCGGAGGCCAAGCGAGAGATCAAGCCGAAGAAGTCGGTGGCGCTGTCGGGCGTCGAAGCCGGGACGACCGCGCTCTGTACGGTGGGCCACAGCGGCAACGACCTACACTACCGCGGATACGACATTCTGGACGTCGCGGCGCACTCCGAGTTCGAGGAAGTCGCGTATCTCCTCATTTACGGGAAACTGCCGAATCGCGCTGAACTGGGCGCGTACAAGACGAAGCTCCGCGCGCTACGAGGCCTACCCGCCGCGGTCCGAGTCGTGCTCGAGCAAATCCCCGCGCCCGCCCATCCGATGGATGTTCTGCGCACCGGCGTCTCGGCGCTCGGATGCAACGAGCCCGAGAAGGACGACCACAATCCCGCAGGCGCGCGCGACATTGCGGATCGCCTGCTCGCGTCCCTCGGATCCATGCTCCTCTATTGGCACCACTACGCGCATAACGGCCGGCGCATCGACGTCGAGACGGATGACGACTCCGTCGGCGGCCACTTCCTGCATCTCCTGCACGGCACGAAGCCATCCGCCGAGTGGACGCGCGCAATGCACGCCAGCCTCGTTCTCTATGCCGAACACGAATTCAACGCGTCGACCTTCGCGAGCCGCGTCGTCGCGGGGACGGGATCGGACATTTATTCGGCGATCGGCGCCGGCATCGGTGCGCTGCGCGGGCCCAAGCACGGCGGGGCGAACGAAGTCGCCCTCGACATCCAGAAGCGGTACGGCACGGCCGACGAGGCCGAAGCCGATATCCGCAGGCGCGTCGCGAACAAGGAAATCGTCATCGGATTCGGACATCCCGTCTACACCGTGTCCGACCCGCGTAACCAGGTCATCAAAGAGCTCGCCCGGTCGCTGTCGAAGACGGCCCAATCGATGTGCATGTTCGAGATCGCGGAGCGCATCGAATTCGTGATGGCCGAGACGAAACGAATGTTCCCCAACCTCGATTGGTTCAGCGCCGTCAGCTACGCGCAAATGGGCGTTCCAACGACGATGTTCACGCCGCTCTTCGTCATCGCGCGGACCACGGGATGGAGCGCGCACATCCTCGAACAACGCGAGGACAACAAGATCATCCGGCCGAGCGCGCGGTACGTCGGGCCGGAGAACCGCGCGTTCGTCGCGATCGAGAACCGTTCGTAAGCCGGAGAAAGCCAACGAACCATGAGCTCTCACGTCTCCACCCACCGGCCGCCGTTCGACGCCGTCATGGCGGATATCGTCGATTTCGTCGCTCGGGACGACGCTCCCAGCCCCCTCGCCTACGACACCGCGCGGCACTGCCTCCTCGACACCCTCGGCTGCGGCCTCGAAGCGCTCGAGTACCCCGCGTGCACGAAGCTGCTCGGACCGGTCGTTCCTGGCACCCTCGTTCCGAACGGCGCGAAGGTCCCCGGCACCCCCCACCAGCTCGACCCCGTCCAGGCGGCGTTCGACCTGGGCGTGATGGTGCGATGGCTCGATTTCAACGACACGTGGCTGGCGGCGGAATGGGGCCACCCGTCGGACAATCTCGGCGGGATCCTCGCCACGGCCGATTGGCTCTCGAGGGCTGCGCTCGCGAACGCCAAGCCCCCTCTCACGATGCGCGACGTTCTCACGTCGATGATCCGCGCCCACGAGATCCAGGGCTGCCTCGCGCTCGAAAACTCGTTCAACCGGGTCGGTCTCGATCACGTCGTACTCGTGAAGGTCGCGACGACGGCGGTCGTTTCGAGGCTCCTCGGCCTTTCCCGCGAAGAGAGCCTCAACGCGCTCTCGCTGGCCTGGGTCGACGGCCAGAGCCTCCGTACGTATCGCCACGCGCCGAACACCGGTTCACGGAAGTCCTGGGCCGCGGGGGACGCGACCTCGCGAGGCGTGCGCCTCGCCCTCATCGCGCGCACCGGGGAGATGGGCTACCCGTCGGCACTAACGGCGAAAACCTGGGGATTCTACGACGTTTCGTTCAAGGGGCAGCCATTCCGGTTCCAGCGCCCTTATGGCTCCTACGTCATGGAGAACGTGCTGTTCAAAGTCTCGTTCCCCGCCGAGTTTCACGCGCAGACCGCTGTCGAGGCAGCGATGACTCTCCACGCCGAGCTGGCCCGTCGCGGAAAAACCGCGGAAGACATCGCACGCGTCTCCGTACGCACCCACGAAGCGTGCATCCGCATCATCGACAAGAAGGGTCCCCTCGCGAACCCTGCCGATCGCGATCATTGCGTGCAGTACATGATCGCGGTCCCGCTGATCTTCGGCCGGCTCACCGCGGCCGACTACGAGGACGGCGTCGCGCGAGACCCGCGCATCGACGCGCTCCGTGAGAAGACCGTATGCGTCGAGGATTCCGCCTTCACGCGCGATTACCACGATCCCGAGAAGCGCTCGATCGCGAACGGCCTCACGGTCACGTTGAAAGACGGGACCGCGCTCCCCGAAGTCGTCGTCGAGTACCCGATCGGCCACAAACGGCGGCGATCGGAAGGCATCCCCCTTCTCGAGGCGAAATTCCGCAAGAACCTCGCGCGACGCTTCTCGGAACGGCAGCAGCACGCGATCCTGTCGCTCTCGCTCGACCCGGCCAAACTCGAAGCCACCGTCGTCCACGAATATGTCGACGCGTACGTGCCGAACTGAACGATCGGCCGAGACACCTCGGCGCCGTCCTGGGACACTCGACCGAGCCGTGCGGGGCAAGCCCCCGGCCCGATGGCCCGGCTATAGGCACTCCATTGCCTTGGCAATGAAGTGCCTATAGCGGGTCCAATTTGGCGCGGGTCGGGGTTCTCCGCCGGTCGTGGACCGGGGGTTCGAGGGGCGATTCCCGGGTTTGGCACGAGACGTGTTCTCCGTGCTTGGAATGCACCCCGTATTTTTCGGTTTGAAGCGCGCCTACTACGCGACCCTCGGCCTGACCCGAGGGACGCTCCGCAAGATGGGGCTGACCGCGGCTCGCATGGACATGCTCTACGTGATCCACAAGAGGGGGCGCTATCCCACGCAACAGAGCGCGCTATGGCGCACGCTCGGTGTGTGCCCGTCGGTCGTCAGCCGCATGCTCAAGCGGCTCGAGGAAATGGGCTACGTCGAACGCGACGTCGTCACCAACGACACGCGTAAGCGAACGGTCACGCTAACGACCAAAGGGCGAGCGCGCATCCTGCGCGCAGTACGGCAATTCATCGGGTGGGGCTATGCGCAGCTGGCGCTCGAGTCGGCGCTCGAGCCCGAGCGTTGGCATAGCGAGTGGCATGCGCACGTCGCCGTGTCGCGGGCCGAAGAGTTCCTCCGATTGATCCGGGTCGCCTTCGGCGACCCCGCTTCGTTCGTCGTCTACACCAGCGGGCTGCGTGACGACCAACTCCCTCGGGCGACGACCCTCGTCTCGCGGTGGGTTAGCTAGAGCGCGGCTTTCGTCCGCGTCGAGGCACGCGCCCCCCCGCGCGCGGACCCGGCCCGGGACCCCGTCGATGGTGGCTTCCGCGAAATCCACGTCAAACTGAAACGACGCGGAGCTTTCTCGCATCCGCCGGGCGGCTCGAACCGACCGGGCGTGCGGGCGGTGCCGGCGGTGGCTGCCACTCGGCGAAGTCTTTCGGCAGCGGGCCGGGGAGCGTCGGCTGCGCGGGCCTCTCGAGGAGCTGGAAGTCGTGCCCGGACGCCAGCTCGGGGAGCGAATCGCCGCCGCCTTGCGCGTCCCACTGCGCGAGCAAACGCTGGTTACGGACGATGACCCAGTGCTGCGGATCGCGCGCAACCGCGTTCGCGAGGTGTTTTCGTGCGAGAGACGCCTGCCCGCGGCGCGCGGCGATGCACGCGAGGGTGTTGAGCGCGAGGCCGGGAGCGGGGTACTCGAGCGCGAGGGCGCGCTCCGCGTTGGCCTCGGCCTCATCGAGGCGGCCCTCCCGAAAGAGCGCGCCTGCCAGATCCATGTACGCGGGCGCGTGCTGGCCGAGCCGCTCGAGGACCGCCGCGCACTCCGCCGCGGTCTCCCGGTAGCCCTCCTTCAGGCCCTTGTTGCGCTGAAACCAGTCCCGGAAGAATGCCGTGTCTGCGTCCGATGCATCGAACGTCGTCTTCAGCTCCTGAAAGTCGCGCTCGAAATAGAACTCCGCGTCGAGCCACCCGGCCTTCACGGCTTCGTCGTAGTCGCGGGTGCCCGGGTACACCGAGAGGCACGCGAAGATCGACTGATGCGGCTTGGCGCGCTCGAGGAACGCCAGCGTCTCCGCGAACGTTTCGCGCGTCTCTCCGCGATTGCCGATCATCATGTAATAGCGGAGCTTGATGCCGTACTTCTTCGCGAGCTCGCTCGACGCGATGATTTCGTCCGGGGTGATCTTCTTGTCGATCGCATCGAGGATTCGCTGCGATCCCGACTCCACGCCGAGGCTCAGTCGCTCGCACCCCGCGAGGCGCATCTCGCGCAGAAGCTCGTCCGACAGGACGTCGACCCGTGTGTCGCAGCTCCACAAGAACCGGATGCCCCGCTCGCGAATCCCGCGGCAAAGCGCGAGCACGCGCTTCTTGTTGGTCGTGAACGTATCATCCTTGATCTGCAGCATCTTGACGGGCGCGCGGGCGACCGCCTTCTCGAGGGCATCCAGCACGTACGGCGTCGACTGGCCCCGGTAGCCGCGCCCCCAGCTCGCCTCGGCGCCGCAGAACGTGCACCGCCAGGCGCATCCGCGCGACGTCATCACGATGTGCGTGTCGAACCAGTCGTGCACCGACGCGAGCGCGTCGAGGTCCTCGATGGCATGCCGGTCCGGCGCCGTGACGACGCGCCCGTTCTGCCGGAAGACGGTCCCCGGAATTCCCGCGACGCTCTCCCCTTTCGACAGCCGTGACAAAAGCTCGAGAAACGTGGCTTCGCTCTCACCGACGGCGATCGTGTCGATCTCGGCGTGGTGCTCGAGCATCTCGCGGGCGAGCGGCGTCGCGTGCGGACCGCCGACGACGACGTGCGCGCCGGGGTGCACCCGCTTGATCTCACGCGCGACGAGCGCAACACCACGCCGGTTCGCCGTCCAACACGACAAACCGTAGACATCCGCCGTGAGCGCCCGAATGATCTCCTGCACGTACGTCCACGAGAACGCCGACAGGTTGTGCACTTTCACCTGGTGGCCGGCCCGCAGCGCCTCCGCCCCCAGTGCGAAAAGACCGTACGGCGTCTGGAAGAAGTCGCCGTCGAGATCCCCCTCCTGGTATTCCGCGGGCGGTCCCTCCCCTCGGGCGGCAGGCGCCTCGCCCTTTGCCGGAATTTTCCACGGTGGAGGATAAAGGAGAGCTACACGCATCCGGCCAAACGCCTCGTTTCGCCGGCGAGTATAGCGCCGGGGCGGACGTCAGGCTGGCACCTCGCCGCTGCCGCGTCGCGATCAGGCGAGGCCGTAACCTGCCCAATCGACGACAAAAAACATCGCCCGGAAGAAAAATACGGCAGGATGCGCAAAGCGCACCTAAGCGCACTTCCTGTTGAAGCTTTCGGAAAAGCGGTCCGCAGCTGGCTCAAGGGCGCACAAGAATTCCGGCCCTTTCGCGTAGTATCAACGCTGGCGACTTCACGCTGGGCGGCATCCAGACCCAGGCACGGACCCACGCACGCGAGAAACACCATCGGAGGATCTGTGATTCGATTTCGGTCTCCTTTCGGCGCGTTCAACACGTCAGCCGCGTTCCTTCTTCTGGCTGCTTTCGCCCTTGGCTCTCCGCGCACGGCGCTTGCTGCCGCCAACGACGCGGAGGCCGGCAAGCTCCGCCA
>DATHQY010000539.1:0-8749 GCA_035482215.1 Polyangiaceae bacterium
TGATGCGATCGAACCGACCGCGCAGAAGACCGTGGCTCTCGAGCGCCTTCTCGTCGACGTTGGCGCCGGCCTCGAAGACATCGAGATCGCCCACGTTCACCGCCGCGGTGACCGAGCCGAACGCATTGATGAAGCCGCGCTTCGGCAGGCGGCGGTGCATCGGAGTCTGCCCGCCTTCGAAGTGCGGTTTGAAGCCGCGCGAGCGCGCGTACTGGCCCTTTTGGCCGCGACCGGCCGTTTTTCCGAGGCCGGAGCCGAGGCCGCGCCCGAGGCGGACCTTCGATTGCGTCGCCCCCGCGGGCTTCGCGAGCTTGCTCAACGTGTCAGCCATTGTCGACCTCCTCCACGCGCACGAGATGAATCACCTTCTTCACGGCGCCGCGAAACGAAGGGGTATTGCCCACGACCACCGACTGGCCGGGCCGGCCGAGGCCGAGGCCGTGCAGCGTCACACGCATCGCGTGCTGCTGTCCGATCGTGCTCTTGATTTGCGTAACGCGAAGTTTCGGCTTCATGGTGACTCTCGGAATCGTTTCCCGGTGGGGGGGTTGGGGGGAGCGGCGGCGCTTCCCCCATCCTCACTACGGATGCGCCGCCGCTTGCGGCGGGACGCTGACTTTGCGCTCGATGACGTCGTCGACTTGCTTGCCGCGCTTGCCGGCGAACTGCTCGAGGCTGCGGAGTGCCTTCAGCGCCGTGATCGTGGCACGGACGACGTTGTGCGGGTTGGAGCTGCCCAGGCACTTCGTGAGGATGTCGTGGATGCCCGCGCTCTCGACGACGGCGCGAACCGCGCCGCCGGCGATGACGCCCGTTCCGGCGGAGGCCGGCTTCAGGAAGACGCGGCCCGCTCCGAAGTGGCCGAGCGCCTGGTGCGGAATGGTCACGCCGTCGAGCGGCACGCGGAAGATGTTCTTGCGCGCCTGGTCGTTGCCCTTGCGGATCGCCTCGGGCACTTCGTTCGCCTTGCCGAGACCGACGCCGACGTGGCCCGCTTCGTCGCCGACGACGACGAGCGCGCTGAAGCTGAAGCGACGCCCGCCTTTGACGACCTTGGCGACGCGGTTGATGTAGATGACGCGTTCCTTCAGCTTCTCTTCATCGAGCTGAAGGTGCTCCGGCACTCCGGCGCTGACGGCTCTCGAAAAATCTCCGGCCATGATGGTCTCCGATCAGAACTTCAAGCCGGCTTCGCGCGCGGCGTCGGCGAGCGCACGAATGCGTCCGTGGTAGAGGTAGCCGTTGCGGTCGAAGACGACCTTGTCGATGCCTTTGGCCAGAAGGAGCTTGGCGATCGTCTGGCCGACTTTCTTGGCCGCGTCGAGCTTGTTGATCTCGGCCACTTCGGTGCGAACGTCACGCGACAGGGTCGACGCGTGCGCGAGCGTCGCGCCCACGGAGTCGTCCACGACCTGCGCGTAGATGTGCTTCGCGCTACGGAACACGCTGAGGCGCGGGCGTTCGACCGTGCCTTCGATTCTTCGGCGGATACGCAGTTTGCGGCGTTCACGCCCAACGATTTGCATCGCCATGGGTCACTTGCCTCCGGCTTTCGCGGCTTTGCCGGCCTTCTCGCGGACTTTCTCGTTCTGGTAGCGCACGCCCTTGCCGCCGTACGGCTCCGGCGGGCGGAACCCGCGAATCTTCGCGGCGGTCTGGCCCATGACTTCCTTGTCCGAACCGGTGAGGATCAGGAGTGTTCCCTTCGACTCGGCCGGGATGTCGCATTTCACGCCCTTGGGCAGCGGAAACGCAATCGGATGCGAAAAGCCGAGGCTCAGGTTGAGCGTCGTGCCCTTCACTTCGGCGCGATAACCGGTGCCGACGAGCTGCAGCGTGCGGGTGTAGCCCTCGGCGACGCCAAGGACCATGCCTGCGAGGAGGGCCCGCGTGAGGCCCTGGTAGCGCGCGCCGTCGCGACCGCCGATCGTCGGCATGATCGCGATGTTGCCCGCTTCGACCTTCACGTTGACGTTCTCGGGCAGCGCGCGCGCCAGCGTGCCCTTCGGCCCTTTGACCTCGATCGAGCGATCTTTGAGCGTTGCCGTCACGCCCTTCGGGAGCGCGATCGGGCGCTTGCCCGTTCGCGACTGGCGAAGTCCTTCCACGGCTTGGGTTTGCGTCGTCATGGGATCACCACACCTCGCAAAGAAGCTCGCCGCCCACGCGCTGGCGGCGGGCTTCGCGGTCGGTCATCACACCGCGGCTCGTGCTGAGGATCGAGATCCCCATACCGGAGACGACGCGCGAGATTCGGTCGTGGCGCACGTAAACGCGGCGGCCCGGCGTCGACACGCGCCGGATCCCGTCGATGGCCGACGTGCGATCGCGCCCGTAGCGGAGGACGACGGTGAGGGTCTTCGGCTCTTCGCCTTCGCTGACGCGAACGTCGTCGACGTAGCCTTCGAGCTTGAGCACGTCCGCAACGTGCTCCTTCAGCTTGGAGTGCGGCATCTCGACGCGCTCATGGCGAGCCATCGAGCCGTTTCGGATGCGGGTCAGCATGTCCGCGATGGGATCGGTCATCATGAGGTCACCAGCTCGCCTTGATCACGCCGGGGATTTCTCCACGGAGGCCGAGGAGACGCAGGCAAATCCTGCAGAGCTCGAACTTGCGATAGTAGCCGCGCGCGCGCCCGCATACCTTGCAGCGGTTGCGGTGACGCACGGGGAATTTGGGTCTGCGATTGAGTTTCGCGAACTGAGAAGCACGCGCCATGTCTTTATCCTCTGCGGTCCTCGGCCGTTTTCAGGTGGCCCGGAACGGCATGCCGAGCTGCGCGAGCAGCGCGCGCCCTTCCTCGTCCGTCTTCGCCGTCGTCACGAAGCTGATGTTGAGACCCTTGATCGCATCGATACGGTCGTAGTTGATCTCGGGGAAAACGATCTGCTCGCGAAGGCCGAGCGTGTAGTTGCCTTTGCCGTCGAACGCCTTGCGCGAGATGCCCTTGAAGTCCCTCATGCGGGGGAGCGCGACGGAGACGACGCGATCCAAAAACTCCCACATGCGGGTGCTGCGGAGCGTGACCATCGCGCCGATCGGGATGCCCGCGCGGAGCTTGAAGTTCGCGATGGCTTTGCGCGAGCGCGTGACCACCGGCCTCTGGCCGCTGATCGCCTTGAGCTCCTCGACCGCCGTATCGATGATCTTCGGATTGGCGACGGCCGCGCCGAGGCCCATGTTGATCACGATCTTCTCGAGGCGGGGAACCTGCATCGGGTTCTTGTACTGGAACTGCTTCGAGAGCGCGGGCACGGCCTGCTGTTGGTAGCGTTCGCGCATGCGCGGCGCGACGACCTCGGAGGTCGACGTGACCGCCGCGCCTTCGCCGCTCGACGCATCCGCGCCGCGGCCTTTGCCGCCGCCCTTGCCCCCGCCACCCTTGCCGCTCTTTTCGGAACGGCCTTCGCGGCTGTCTGTCTTCGCCGCCTTCTCGGTCTTGGGCTTCGGCTCGCCCTTCGGCTTCTTCTCGTCCGCCATGGCCCTTTACTCCGCCGCCGGCACGGGGATCTCTTCCCCGCTCTTCACGGCCACACGCACCTTCGAACCGTTCTCGAGCTTCTTGAAGCGAACGCGCGTGCCCTTGCCCGTCGTCGGATCGATCGGCATGACCTTCGACGCATGGATCGGCAGTTCCTTCTCGACGATGCCGCCGGCAGGGTTACGCGGCGTGGGGCGCTGGTGACGCTTCACGACGTTGATCCCTTCGACGACGACGCGGCCTTCCTCGAGGAGGACGCGCAGCACTTTGCCCTTCTTGCCGGCGTCGTCCCCGCTGAGGACGATGACGGTGTCGCCTTTGCGAATCCGCGCGCCCATCAGATGACCTCCGGCGCGAGCGAAATGATCTTCATGAACTTCTTGCCGCGAAGCTCGCGTGCGACCGGCCCGAAGATGCGCGTGCCGATCGGCTCGCGCTCCTTGTTGACCAGAACCGCGCTGTTCTCGTCGAAGCGGATGTAGCTCCCGTCGGGGCGCTGCGTCTGCGTGCGGATCCGGACGACGACGGCTTGCGCCACTTCGCCCTTCTTCACCTTGGTGCCGGGGAGCGCCTCTTTGACGGACACCACGATCACGTCGCCGAGCGACGCGTAGCGGCGGCGCGAGCCGCCGAGGACCTTCAGGCACTGCACCCGCTTTGCACCGGAGTTGTCCGCGACCTCCAGTATCGTTCGCATCTGGATCATCGGTCGCCTACTCCTCTACGTATTTCTTGACGAGGCGGGTCACGATGAAGCGCTTGTCCCGGCTGAGGGGACGGTGCTCCTGGATCTCGACCGTGTCGCCGGCTTTGAACTGGTTCTGTTCGTCGTGGGCCTTGTAGCGGGCACGCGATCGCACGTACTTGCCGTAGAGCGGGTCGCGCGTGTGGTTCACCACCTCGACGACGACCGTCTTCTTCATCTTCGCGCTGACGACGCGGCCCTGCAGCTTGCGGCGCGAGCCGTGATGCGCCTCCGGCTCCGCGGGGAGGGCCCCCTCGCGCGCCGGCTCGTTCTGAACCGTCATGACTTCGCCTCGCTCTTCTTGGAGCTCTTCTTGGGTGCGGCTTTGGTAGCGGCGGCAGCCGGCGCCGCGGGGGCCACGGCGGGCGCGCTCGCCTGGGCAGCCGGCGCGGCTTCGCTCGTCGCCGCGGCGATCTGCCGTTGGCGCTGGAGCGTCGCAACGCGCGCGACGTCGCGGCGCGTCTTGCGAATCGCGCTCGTGTCGTCGAGGCGATTCGTGAAGTTCTTCAGCCGGTTCTCGAACACGTCGTGGCCGAGCGATTTCCTCAGCTCGTCGAGCTCCTCGGCGGTCTTCTCACGCAGATGGGCGGCTTTCATTGAATCTCTCCACGCCGCAGGAACTTGTAGGCCACCGGGAGCTTGTGCCCCGCGAGACGGAAGGCCTCGCGCGCCATCGCTTCTTCCACGCCGGCGAGCTCGTACATCACGCGGCCCGGCAACACGTGCGCGGCCCACTCTTCGACCGCGCCCTTGCCGCCACCCATTCGGACTTCGAGCGGCTTCTTCGTGACCGGCATGTCCGGAAACACGCGGATCCAGAGCTTGCCCGCGCGCTTCACGTGGCGGGTGATCGCCATACGCGCGGCCTCGATCTGGCGCGCGGTGACGCGGCCCGGCTCGACCGCCTGCATCGCGAAGTCTCCGAACGAGACGTCGCTGCCGCGGTAGGCCATGCCACGGTTGTTGCCCTTCTGGGCCTTGCGATAACGGGTGCGCTTCGGCGAAAGCATGACGACTCAGGCTCCTGCGATCTGCGGGCGGCGATTGCGGCGCTGGAGCACCTCGCCCTTGAAGACCCACACTTTGACGCCGATGATCCCGTACTTCGTACGGGCTTCGGCCGTGCCGAACTCGATGTCCGCGCGGAGCGTATGCAGCGGCACGCGGCCCTCGCGGTACGTCTCCACGCGGCTCATCTCGCTGCCGCCGAGGCGGCCCGAGCAACGCACGCGGATTCCTTTGGCGCCGAACTTCATCGCGGTCGACAGCGCCTTCTTCATCGCGCGGCGGAACGCGACGCGGCGCTCGAGCTGCGTCGCGATGTTCTCCGCGACGAGCTGCGCGGCCGTCTCGGCCTTCCGCACCTCTTGCACGTCGATGAAGACTTCGTTCTCCGTGAACGACTGCACGCCCGGAAAGAGCGTCTCGCCTTTGGCGGCCGTCTTCAGGTTGCCGGTCTTCAGCGTCTCGATGCCCTTACCGCCCTTGCCGATCACCATGCCCGGACGCGCCGTGAACACGATGACCTTGCACTTGTTGGCGGCCCGCTCGATCTCGACGCCGGCGATACCTGCATTCATCAGGTAATCCTTCACGGCGCGCTTGATGCGGATGTCCTCATGGAGCCACTTCGCGTAGCTCTTGTCTTCGAACCACTTCGAATTCCACGTCTTGATGACGCCGAGGCGGAAGCCGTACGGATGGACTTTTTGTCCCATGGTCGAGTCCTTCTTATCGCTCGCCGAGAACGATGGTGATGTGGCTCAGGCCTTTTTGGACGCGCGTTGCACGACCCATCGCGCGCGGGCGCCAGCGGCGCATGTGCTTGTTGGGGGCCTTGTCGACGAACGCGGTCTCCACGAAGAGCGCGTCCAGATCCACGCTCGGAGCCTGGGTCTTGGCATTCGCCACGGCGCTCTCGATGAGCTTCTTGATGATCGGAGCGGCCGATTTCTGCGTGAACTCGAGCAGCTGCAGCGCCTCGCCCGCTTGCCTTCCGCGGACAAGATCCACCACGACCCGGGCCTTGCGCGGACTTATCCGCGTGAACCGAGCAATTGCCTTGCTGACCATAGTCGAATCCTCAGGGCGACCGTCGTACCCACGGGCATCGAGCCTTTGCTCGCGGCACGGGCCGTTACGGACGCCGAAATTGGCTTTGCAGAGTCGTTCCGAGAGCCGCTCGATCCGAGGCCGGACGGAGCGGGACGCGTACTTTAGTGGCTAAGGGGCGATACGCAAGCGGTAACAGCAAATTCAGCGCCGGGAGCCCCAGGGACGAAACTACGGGCACTTCCTTCGAGAGAGATTGGCCGCCAGGACGCCAGGACCGCCAAGAGAGGGAGATGGGCGAAGAGCCGAGAACCGCTTGGCCTTTCGAACCCATCCTCTCGCGTGGCGCTTCGGAGTCCTGGCGTTCTCCTGGTGTCCTGGCGGTTCCCTTCTCTCCGCCAGCCAGACGCCGAGCGAATTACTTCTTCGCGGGCCCGGCTGCCGGCTTCGGTGCGCCGGCTCCGCCGGACGCGACCTTGGCCTTCTTGTCGCCGGAGTGGCCGTGGAACGTGCGCGTCGGCGCGAATTCGCCGAGTTTGTGGCCGACCATATTTTCGGTCACGAACACAGGCACGAATTTGCGGCCGTTGTGCACGGCGAACGTGAGACCCACCGCGTCGGGCGTAATCGTGCTCCGACGCGACCAGGTCTTGATGACTTTCTTGCTTTGGGCGGCTTGTGCCGCCGCGATCTTCTCGGAGAGGTGTCCGTCGACGAACGGACCCTTCTTGACCGAACGAGCCATGGGTTGCCTCTTTTTTCCTTAGGGGAGAAGGACGCGCCTTGCCTTGTGGGCGCGTCTTTCAGCCCTTCTCCCCGCGGCGCTTGATGATCATGCCGTCGGTCCGCTTGTTGTTTCGTGTCTTGAGTCCCTTGGACAACTGCCCCCACGGCGAGCACGGATGCCGGCCGCCGGAGGTACGACCCTCGCCACCACCCATCGGGTGATCGACCGGGTTCATCGTGACGCCGCGATTGTGCGGGCGGCGGCCGAGCCAGCGCGAGCGGCCGGCTTTGCCGAGCGAGATGTTCGCATGCTCGATGTTCGAGACCTGGCCGATCGTGGCGTGGCAATCGAGGTGCACCATGCGCACTTCGGTCGACGGCAAACGGACCTGCGCGTAATCGCCGTCCTTCGCCAT
The DNA here is from genome assembly GCA_035482215.1 of Polyangiaceae bacterium. Taxonomy (GTDB): domain Bacteria; phylum Myxococcota_A; class Polyangia; order Polyangiales; family Polyangiaceae; genus Palsa-1150. The sequence goes on from DATHQY010000539.1 coordinate 7,422, forward strand.
GAGAACGGCGGCGGCGCCGGCCGCGCGCACGAGCTGCGAGCCTTTGCCCTTCTTCAGCTCGATGTTGTGGATCATCGTGCCGAGCGGGATGTGCCGTAGCGTCATTGCGTTGCCCGGCTTGATGTCCGCGTGCCGGCTCGAGACGATCTTGTCGCCGGCCTTCATTCCGTCGGGCGCGAGGATGTAGCGCTTCTCGCCGTCGGCGTAATGCAGGAGCGCGATGCGCGCCGTGCGGTTCGGGTCGTATTCGATCGTCGCCACGACCGCCGGTACGCCGATCTTGTCGCGCCGCCAATCGAGGATGCGGTAGCGCTGCTTGTGGCCGCCGCCGCGGAACCGCGACGTGATGCGCCCGTAGTGGTTGCGGCCGCCCGTGGCCGTCTGATGGCTGAGGAGCTTGCGGTGGGGCTTCACGCCTTCGGTGAGCTCCGCGAAGTCCGAGACGGAGTAGTACCGCCGAGCAGGCGAGGTCGGTTTGAAGTTCTTGAGCGCCATGACTAGGTCCCCGTCGTGCCGGTGCTGGCGGTGCTGTGGGCGGTTTCGGCGAAGAAGTCGATCGAATCCCCTTCTTTGAGGGTGACGATCGCTTTCTTCCAATTCTGCGTGCGCGCGTACCCGCGGCCCATGCGGCGGTCCTTACCGCGCATGACGAGGGTGTTCACGCTGGTCACGCTCACGTTGAACAGCTTCTGCACCGCCTCGCGGATCTGCACCTTGTTGGCGTCACGGGCGACTTCGAAGATGACCTGGTTGTCCGCCTCGCGGAGCCGGTTGGCCTTTTCCGTCAGCGCGATCGGCCGGCGGATGATCTGTTCGTAGCTCATGATGCTCCTCCGACCGCGCGCGACGGTCCTCCCAGCGCGCGCTCGCTGCGGGCCGCGCTCTGCTTCAGGCAGCGCTCTTCGAGCGCCTTGGCCGCTTGCTGCGAGAGGATCAGCGTGTCGTGCCGAAGCAGGTCGTACACGTTGACGCCTTCCGGCGGCAGGAACTGATGCTCTTTGCAATTGCGGATCGAGAGCTTCAGCTTCTCGTTCTCGCCGACGTCGACGACCAGCGCCTTCTTCTGCGCCTGGAGCGTCTCGAGCGCTTCGACGAACTTCTTCGTCTTGATCTCTTCGAGCTCGATGCGGTCGACGACGAGGAGGCGCCCTTCCTTGCCGAACTTCGAGAGCGCGCTGGTCAGCGCGAGCGCGCGCACGCGGCGCGGGGGCTCGTACGACCAGTCGCGGGGGCGCGGCGGGTGCGCCTGGCCGCCGCCGACGAACAGAGGCGCGCGGATCGAACCGTGACGCGCGCGGCCCGTGCCCTTCTGCTTGTAGAGCTTCTTC
>DATHQY010000540.1:0-17327 GCA_035482215.1 Polyangiaceae bacterium
GCGCGGGCGCGTTCCGCGCGCGTGGCTGCGGACAGGTCGCGCGCCGCGAAGACCGCGCGCCCGTACGCCATGGCGATGTCCGGCCGAACCGCGGTTCGCGTCGCCGTCGCCCAGAGCGCGCGCTCGGCGTCGTGTGGGTCGCCCGCGGCGAGGTCGGCCGCCGCCGCGAGCAGCGCGCCGTCTTCGTCCGCGGCTGCCGGTGCGTGCACCGGCTGCGCATCCGACGCCCGCGCGGCCGCCGAGGACCCGACCGGAGGAGCGCTCGTCGCGAGGGGGTGTCCCGCTTCGTCGAGCACGTCGATCTCGACGCTGTCCTCTTCCTTCGCGGTCCCCACGCGGAGCGCGAGCCGCAACGTTCCCGCCGCCGCGGACACGGTCGCGAAGCGAGCCGCTTCGCCGTCGCCGAGTTCGAACGGGCGTTCGATGACGACGGTCCCACCGGCCCGCAACGTCGCCGCGCCGTGCGCGCGAAGGACGAGGCCGATGGTTTGCGCGCGCGGCACCGTCGCGTCCACGAGGACCTCGCGCACGCCGGGCCGTCCGCTCTCCGCGGCGAGATCGATCGCGCATCCTCGCGCCCGAACCGTGATCGGGTGGAGTGCGGGCTCGAACACACCGGGGCCCGGGTATTGCGCTTCGATGCGCGCGCCGTAGGCGTCGAGCACGCCTGTTTCCGCGACGCCGGTGATCGGCGCCCAGGTCACCGGTCCCACCACGAGCGCCTCGCGAACGCAGCCGGTCTCCGCGCGCCGTGCGATCGCTTCCGCCGTGTCTCCGCGGTGCTCCGCGAGCGACGTCAGCGTCCGTTCGACCAGGCCGCGAGCGAAAGGCCCCCGCGCGGCGCCGGCGGCGCGGTCGAGGGCGGCGGCGATGGCCACGCCGTCGGTCGTTCGGTAAGCGAGCGCCGCGTCGTTCGCGACGTCCTCGAGCGACGGCATCGTGCGGTCGGCCAGTGCATCGAGCGACGCAAGCAAGGCCGGGACTTGCCATGAATCGCGATCGGCGGCGGCGGCGTGCTGCACGACGCCCAGGTGCGCCTTCACGGCCTCGTGCGGGTCGCCGGTTGCGTCGAGCGCGAACGCCCGGGCGAACTCCGGCGCGAGCGCCGCTCGCGGCGCCGATGGCGATTGCGCTTCGGGCCCGGCGCATCCGATCGCGGAGCCCGCGGCGAGGAGTGCGAGCGCGAGGGCGCTCCGCGGGAGACTCCCGAGTCGGTCCATCGGCTCGCTCATTGCCCCGCTCCCGCGCCAACTCCCGCGCCTATTCCAGCGCCGGCGCCCGGGCCCGTCGCGCTCACCGGTCTCGCCGGGCCCGACGCGCTCACCGCGACGAGCCGTACGTTCCGGTGCAGCAGCGCGTCGACGTGTTGCACCCACGCGCGCCACTTCGGGTACTCCTCGACGCTGATTTTGCTCCGGTCGAAGACGACCGTGCGCCGGACGAGGATGGCGCGCGGATCGTGCGGATCGGGGCTCACCTCCAGGTGCGCGCTCCCGAACGGGCCGCCATTCTCGTCGCCGCCGGGCGGCAGCGCTCCGAAAGTGAACCCCGTCGGCGCGACGACGCGAATCGTGCGGGACTCCTTCCGCGGCGCGATGTGGGGCGGCAGCCACACGGGAAGCGTGCGCGACACGAGAGGCGCGATCTGGGATGCGATCGGCTGGGCCGACGAAAGGGGAACGACGAGCTCGTTGCCCTCGTGCCGTGCGAGGCCGCTCGCGCGCGCGCGCCAGTCGAGGACGGCGGCGCCCCGCGCGAGGTCCCCTTTGAAGTCCACCTTCTTGTCGACTTCGACCGTCGAAAACCAGTTGCCTACGAGATGGTCTTCGACCCAGCTCGCGCGGGCGCCCGGCTCGGTCAGGTACGTGCGCATCCAGAATGCGTCGTCGCCGAGCGCGCGCTCTTCGCCCTGCAAGTCGGCGCCGCCGTCGGGCCGAAGCGCGATCGTCCACGTGCTGTCGACGCCGTGATCCGAGGGGTTGCTCGACGGCAGCTCCACGATCTCCGCCGGGCCGTCCATACGGAGCGCGACGGCACGCGCATCCATCGAGGGGAGGGGGCCGATGCGTGACTCGGGGCTCGTCGCGTCGAGGTACGTCCCGCCGTTCGGTCCGGGCAGGAACGCGATTCCGTGATCGAAGAGCGGGATGGCCGCGCCCGGGGCGCGCAGGATCGCGGGCTCACCCGTGAGGCGGGTCTGCACGAGCACTTCCTTCGCGTCGATGCCGACCGCCGACAGGAGCGTGATGAGCAAGATGGCCTTGTCGTCGCAGTCGCCCTCGCGGCGCGCGAGCAGCTGCTGCGGGCGGTTCGGCAGCCACCACTCGCCGCTCACGTAGTTGACGTAGCGAATGTCGTCCGAGACGAAATCGAAGATGGCCCGCAGCTTCTCGTCGCGCGTCGCCTTGCCGGCGGTGAGCTTTGCGGCGAGCTTCTTCACTTGCGCGTCGGGCTCGGTGAATCCCCGGACGGCCTCCCCGTACCACGCTCGAAACGCGCTCCAGTCACGGAACGTCGAGAGCACGAGCGTCGGGATGACTTCGCTGAGCGGCGGTGCGAGTGGCTCGTCGGCGACGTTTGCCGGGTGGTCCCAGACGAGGCGCAGGACATGGCGGCCGTTCTCGTCCTTCTCGTCGCGGCGGGTGGCCTTGCCGTTGACGACGTCGACGTAAATCGGGTGCTCGGGCGGCGACTCGACGTCGACCTCGTTGTACAGCACCGGGTGGGTCGAGAGCGCGCCCGCGTAGTCGAGCCGGTAAAACGGCGGGTCGCCGCGGCCGCCGACAGGACCTGCGGTCCAGGAGCGAAACGCAACTTCGACCACGTCGCCGGGCGAGAGCTCGGACCAGCGGATGCGCGGATGCGCATTGTCGTTGGCTTCTTCGACGGGATACGCCGTGCCGCCGTCCTTGCGGTGGACGCGGGCGCGCACGATTTCGGTGAGGTCGCCTTCGGCGGGGATCTCCTCGTAAAGCTCGTCCTCGGTGCGCGGGGCGATCACGATTTCGCGCGCATAGTGAACGAGCTCGGAGACGCGCCGGTCCGGGTGCATCACGACCGCACGCAGCCAGTGAAGCTCGCGGTCGGCGACGTCGGGCGGTGGTTCGGTCCCGTCCCGCTTGCCGTCGGGACCCTCGTGCCTGACGCCCTGGCGGCGGGCGAGGATGGTCTGCGACGACACGAGGTACTTCTCGTCGTCGTGGGGCTCGCTGGGTGCGGACGCGCGCGATCGCAGTGCGATCTCCGCGCGGTAGCGCGCCTCGCCCGGGTCGAGGTCGCGCGCGCGGCGCAGCGCCGCGGCGATCGTCTGATCGCGCGTGGCGTCCGAGGGTATGGCCGAGGCTTCGTGCGCGAGCTCCGCCCAGACAGGCGCGCGATTCGGCGCCCATCGTGCGAGCTTCTCGTAGAATGAGAGCGCTTCCTCGTGCATGCCCGCGCGAGCCACGCTCGCCGCGATCTCCTCGCCGTCTTCCGCGGTCGTCAGGCCTCCGCCGAAGACCCGGGTTGCGGCCGCGAGCACCGCGGCCTTTCCCTGCGACTCGAGCGCGGTCACCCAGTCCGCGTCGACGTTGCCCCGCGCTGCAAGGCGGTTGCGCGCCGCGGCGGCAGCGGGCGGATCGAGGGACGCGGCCACGTCGCCGAGCTCGGACAGCACGGCGTCGGGCGCCTGGTCGTCGGCCCGGGTCATCGATGCCAGGCGCCGCAGAGCCGAAATGCGCAGCGCGTCGGTGCCGAGCGCCGTCTCGACCTCCGCCGTCAAGAGCACCGCTTCGGCGTCCGCCGCCGTGTCGAGGTGGGCCCCTCGCAGCGACGCCATCGCCCAGTCGGCGAGCCCCGCCTCGACGTGCCGTTCGACGAGTCGACGCGTGGCGAACGCGCGCGTCTTTTCGTCGATCGATTCGCTGGACAGCGCGTGCGCGAGCCACGCGCTCCGGTTCGCGCCGCTCGGCGCGATCCAGGCCGCCATCGCCAGACGGTCCGAGTCGAGGGGTTGCTCCGCGAGGGACGCGAGGATCCCCGGGGCACGCGGACTCCGCAGATCGTCCTGGCCGCCGAGCGTCTGCACGATGGCCACTTCGAGCGCCGTCTCCTGCGTGGCGCCTGCATCGGCGAGTGCGATTGCGGCCTTCGTCGTGAGGGGATCGATGCCAAGCTTGCTCTTGGGAGGTGTGCCGCTCACCCCCGCGAGGTCGGCGCTCGCGGTCACGCCGGCGGGCTTCGCTCCGGCCTCGTCCGTCACGCGGAGGCGTACGCGCCCGTCGTCGTCGAGCGCGCCCGAGCACACTTTCGCCGCGAGCAGGTGGTCGCCCGCCGTGGCCTGTACGCGCGCCGCGAAGCGATCGAAGAGCGCGGACTCGCGCACGCTCGCGTCGTGCGCGAGGTCGACCCCGTCGAACACGAACCGCGCCTGACCGGCCGCCGCGAGGCGGACCACGAGCTTCTGCGCGTGGTCGGTCGTGAGCTTCGTCGCGACCCACGTGCAGCTCTCTTTGCGGGGAAACACGAAGAGCCCGAGCGGCACGCCCTGCGCCGAAGCGAACACCCGCGGCGCCGCCCGCCAAGCGACTTCGTACGTGCCCCACGAGTAACGCGCACGCATGTCGCCGAACGAACGGCCGCCGTTCGCTTCCGGACCGTCGTGCGTGTCGAGGCCGCCTCCGGTATCGCGAAAGGGGCCCAGGATCGAGAGCGCGGTGACGACGCCCAGCGCCTCGTCGGCGGCGACGCCGGCCTCCGTTCCGTCCTCGGCGGCAAGCATGCGCGCGACGAGCGCCGCGTCGTCGTGCTTTTCCGCGGCGCGGGACGCTGCGGCGACGTGCTCCAGCGCGTCTTCCGCGTGCCCTGCGCGCCCTCGCGGCGCGAGCGACGCGATCGTCGCGATCGTCGCGATCTCCGCGAGCGGCGCCGCGCCCGGAGCGAGCGCGCGGAACGCCGCGTCGTCGATCATCGCGTCCGGCGTGTCGTCGGTCCAGCGCAGAGGAGACGCGGGCGACGCGCTCGGCGCGCGGCCCGTGCCGGCAGCGGCGCTGCTCGTTGCGTCGGCGAGGACGGCGAGAAGGCACAGCGCGAGGAGGCGGCCAAAGGGCGCGAAGCGGCGGAGCCAGACGAGCAAGGTGCTTCCGACTGTACTTCAGGATCCACTTCCTGAAAGGTCACCCCACGATGGGCAGACGGATCGTCCCCCGGGAGGCCGGGAGCGGCAAGCTCTGGTTCTTCGCGTACACCGGGTGCCGTCCGCGCGTGCGGTACCAGTCGGCGACCGTGGCCGAAGCGTGCATCTTCTCGACGACCTGCCGCCAGCCCACGCCTGTGTTGTAGGCGCAAAAGCTGATTTCGCCTTCCTGCGTGCCGTACGGGATGATGCACATCTCCGTGCGGCGGAAGTCGTAATTGAAGAGGTCTTGAAACCACATTCCGGCGACGAAAAGCACGCGCCACTCGAACTCGTGTGCGTCGCTCGCGTGCGCGCCGACCTTGTTGCCTCGCGCGCCGGTCTGGCTGAGAAACTGCCGCAGGAGGGTGCCGAGCCCGAACCCTGGCGGAGCCTTCGACGCGTCGAATCGCCGGCAGAGCGCGACGCCGAGCTCGGCCACGGTGATCGCACGCGGCTGCGACGCGTCCGTGATCTCCTGGATGTCGGCGAGCAGTCCTTCGACGTCGAGCACCTGCGCCAGCGGGACCATCCGTTTGGTCTTCTTGTGGACGAGGAGCGCCGTGCCGATGCCGCAGTTGGGGTGGCACCCGCACTTGAGCGCGCCCCAGTCGGCTTGCTCGGCGAGCATCATGTCCGTCAGGTCTCCGAACGGCCCGAGGGCGGAGAGCGGAAACCAGTCGCGGAGCGGCTCGGTCGCGCCGAGCTGGTTCTTGATGTCGTGCGCGAGATGCGACAGCGTGTAGCGCTGCGCGCGTCGCTGCGCGTCGCTGATGTCCTCGTCGCGGCCGGTGAAGCTCACCGGTTGGAACGAGACCACCGTGATCTTGTCGGCGTTGTCGATCGCGAATTGAACGACGCGGCCGACCTGATCGTCGTTCACGCCGCGCACGACCGTCACGACGAGCACCACGTCGATGCCCGCGGCGTGCAGGTGTTCGATCGCGCGGAGCTTCACTTCGAAGAGATTGCCCACTTTTCGATGCGCGTTCGCCTCTTCGCCGACGCCGTCGAACTGCAAGTACGCGAGGCGCAGGCCCGCCGCTTTGGCTTGCTTCGCGTACTCCGGATCCTGCGCGAAGCGGACGCCGTTCGTCGCGCATTGGACGCAGAAGTACCCGATCCGCTTCGCGTACTCGATCGACTGGAAGAAATGAGGCGAAAGCGTCGGCTCGCCGCCCGAAAACTGGACGCTCATCTGCCGCCGGGGCTCGACCTCGAGCGATCGATCGAGGATCGTCTTCACTTCGTCCCACTCGAGCTCGTGGACGAAACCGACCTGGTTTGCGTCCATGAAGCACGGATCGCACATCATGTTGCAGCGGTTGGTCAGGTCGACCGTGAGGACCGAGCCGCGCCCGTACTTGATGCTCGACGTTCCGTGATCGCGCAGGCTCGTCTTGGGGGAAACGAAATCGCGACCGGGAAAGAGTCCCTCGATGCGCGCCGAGAAGGCGAGGTCCGTCGAGATGACGTCCGAGATGGGCCCGTGCTTGGGGCAGGTCTTGCTCATGACGAGCTGCCCGTCCTCTTCGTGAATGCGCGCGCGGATTTCGCCGGGCCGGCCGTCGACGAGAACGCGCATGTCCGTGCGGCCGTCGAGGATCGCCGTGCGGACTTCTTTGACGCATTGCGGACACAGCGAGTCCGTTTCGCGGGGCCATCCGAGAGGCGGAAACGTCCTTTCGCGGCGCTTCAGCAGGGGTGCCGGTGCCCACTTCGGCTGGGGGGACGGCCGTTCGAAGCGGGTGTTGTACGCGCGAATCCAGGGCCAAACGGCGTTGGCGACGGTTCGGAGGGCGTGGGTCATCGGAGCGCGAGTCTACCGATCTGCGCGCGGCTAGCGAGCGGTGACTGCGCTACTATCGCGGCTTCCTCGCGTGAGCGCATGAGCGCGCGAGCGAAACATTGAGCAACCGTTGACGGATTGTGGCGAGAAAGAGTCCAAGGCCCCTTGGCGGAATCGGCAGACGCAGCGGATTTAAAATCCGCAACCCCTCGCAGGGTGTCCGGGTTCAAACCCCGGAGGGGCCACGGAGGTCATGAGCGAGGCCGTCGCACCGAGGTCATCGGCGCGACGTTGGCGGCGAACGGGATACGATTCGTGCCAGCCGAGCCGTACGCCGGGGGAGAGACCTTGCGATCGCACCGAAAAAGGCCGAGGATGGGCCATCATGGACGAAGGGACGCCTCTCGTTCTTGTCGTCGAGAACGATGACGGGTTGCGATCGGACTATGTCGATTGGCTGACCGAGGAAGGCTACCGGCTGGTCGGGGCGGCCAACGGCCTCGAGGGCCTCGAGTTCTCGCGGATGTACAAGCCGGGCCTCATTGTGATGAACCTCGACTTGCCGGGGCTCGACGGATGGGAGACGGCGCGGATTCTGCGTCGCGACGTGGTCCTGTCGAGCATCAAGATGGTCGCGCTGACGAGCCGGTTCGCGAAGACCCGCGACCGCGACGGGCGCTCGGCGGGGTGCGACAGCGCGCTCCGCAGCCCGGTCCACCGGGGCCTCTTGATCTCGACCGTACGCCGTTTCCTCCCACTCCATCCGCACGAGTCGCTCGCGCGCGTCAAAGTCAGCGCGCCGGTGGACGCCGAGAGTCCCCGCGCCTGGTGGGCCGCCGGGCGAAAGCGGGCGTAGCGGTCGCGGCCGCCGCGCTCGCGCTCGCGCCGCGGCCGGCGTTTGCCTATCGACCGTTCGACGGGACCGACGGAGCGGTCGCGGAGCTCCACGTGTTCGAGCTCGAGATCGGCCCGGTCCACTACTACCGCGAGGGCCAGCAAAACTACGCGATCGCGCCCAACCTTGTGCTCAATCTGGGCATTCTCGAAGACACCGAGCTCGTCATCGACGCGTCCAACTACGTCGCGCTCGGGCCGCTCGAGACAGACGTCGCACGCGACAGCCTCCTCGGCGACGACGTCCTCGTGAAGCATGTCTTTCGCGAGGGCGTCCTCCAGGGAAAGACGGGCGTCAGCATCGCTGCCGAAGGCGGCGTTCTGACGCCGGAGATCCACGGAGACTCGGGCTTCGGCGAGTCACTCGATGTCATCACGTCGTACGCGTGGTCGTTTTGCGCGGTGCACTGGAACGAGTGGTTCGAGTACGCGCGTGACCAGCACGCGGATCTCTTCACGGGGGTCATCGTCGAAGGGCCTTCGGCGTGGGCGGTGCGCCCCGTCACCGAGATTTTCTTCGACGAGCACTTCGGCGGCGATCAGACCGGCTCGGTCCTCGTGGGCGCCATCTGGACGGTGCGCGACGACCTCGCCTTCGACGCGGGCGTGCGTGGGGCGCTCGTCGGCGCCGAACGCGCGTCGGAGGTGCGCGCCGGGCTGACGTGGGCCGTGTCCTTGGCGCCAAGCCCGCGACGGTGACCGGCCTGTGAACTCTTCGCGCGTCCTCGCGGTGCGCGTTGACGCGGCGCGTTTTCGGGTGCGAAAAGACGGTCGCCATGCCCCCGTTCGTTTCCAAAGTCCATGCGGCGGCCGGCGGCGGTGTATTTCGTTTCGCACGGGCGTCCGCGTTTCGTTTCGCATCGACGTTTGCGCTCACGCTCGCGGCGGCGTTCGCCTGCGCGGGGTGCATCGGGTCGGGCGACGACTCGACCTTCGTGCCGGGACCTCCGGACGCGAGCGAAGCGGTGAACTCTTCGGCCGTCAAATGCTCCGGGCCCTCCTGCAATTCGTGCGGGGACCCCTCGACCTACCCCTGTGCGTTCGCGCCGGGCGCCCAGTGCGAATTCGCGCCGCTGTTCTGCTCGAACGGCGGGACCTGCTGCGTCGACACGATCTTCACGTGCGAGCCGGACGGCGGCTTGCCGCAGCTCTGTGGCAGCCAGACGGATCCGGGCACGGGGGGCACGGTCACCTGTCCGCCGTGCGATGCCGGTCCCTAACCTTGCCTCCGTGGACGGCGCGACCCGCGCCTAGTCCCCCGACGACGGCATCGCGCTGCACACCGCGCCGCATGCCTGCACGGTAGCGGAGCCGATCCCCTCGCCAGCGTCACACTGCTGCATCAGGCACGACCCTGCGTCCCCGCACTCCTCGGACTTGGCGCATAGCTGCGGTCCCGAGCAGCTCGACTGGCAAGCCCCGGCCGGGGCCTCGGCGGCCAGGGACGCGGTCGGCGAGAAGCAGCAGATCTGGCTGTCCGCGCAATCGCCGGCGGACATGCAACTGCCCGCATCCGGCAAGTGATAGCCGTCCGTCCCGCCGACGATCACGAAGCACGCGCTGGACGCGACGAACATCCCGAAAAGCGCGGCCAGGAAGAGAGACGTCGCGATCGCGACTGCGCGCATCTAGAACGACCCTCGCGCCGAGAGCGCGGCACCCGAGCCCAGCGCCGTCACGCCGACTCCGGTGAGTCTCGCGCTGTCCTTGCTCCGGTCGTCCGGGGGATTCGCGAGCAGCAGATAGGTGCCCGCAGCGAGGCTGCCGACCGTGACGATCCAGGCCCCGACGTTCCATGGGGCGAGTTGCGAAAGCGACTGGTTGGCCGAGAGGCCGTCCACCGTGCAGACCTTGTCGGCGTTGCAGCCCCGGTTGCGTTGATCGAGCTCGTCGAGCATCGCAATGGAAGTGCCGACCGCGATCAGCGCTCCGATGCCGCCCATGGCGATCGATACATAGCCCCACGTGCGTCCTCGCTGGTGCGCGCGCCGGTCCGACTCGGCTTTCGTGCGCGATTCGCTTCGATCCGGCGCGTCCGCGGTGGGCTCTGCGCCTCCCGCCGCCGAAGTGGCGTCCCCGGCCGTCGGTGCCGGGGCGCCTGGCACGTCGGCGGCGGACGCAGGGGATGCCGTCGGTGCAACAGCCGGAGCCGCACCGTTCGGTGCTGGTGCGGCGTCCGTCCTATCGGCGCCCGGGGCGGTCGCCGAAGGCGCGGTCATGGGAGCGGATGCCGCGGTCGGCGCGGGCGGTGCAGCGAAGGCGGCGCCAGGCCAGGCAGGCCAAAGGACAGTCGTCGCGGCGAGGACCAACAAGAGCGGGGCACGCTTCAAAGCCTCGCGACGATATCATCGCCCGCAGGCGCGTCGAACGTCGCCGCATACGGTGGCGGCCGGATCGACGGCGCCGCGTGCATAGGGGCTGCGGCTCAGAAGATCCGCGGAAAGAATCCCGACGAGACGACGGCAACCTCGGGCAGCGGCAGCGTGGGCGAGATAGCCGCGAGCTCGCGCGCGATGGCGTCCTCCACGGCTGCGCGAAGCGGCTCGCGCAAGAGGCGTTTCGTCTCGCGGACGGCTTCGCGCGGCAGCTTGGCGAGCGCTTCGGCGCGCGCGAGGGCGACTCCTTCGAGCTCCTCGCGCGGAGCGACGGCGTTCACGAGGCCGAGGCGGAGCGCCGTGTCGACGTCGATGCGATCGTGGAAAAGGAGCCATTCGGACGCGCGGGCGAGCCCGACGCGCGCAGCAAGGAGAAGGCTGGCCCCGGCGTCTGGCACGATGCCGAGCTTCGCGTAGGGAAATTCGAACGCGGCCGTGCGGGCCGCGACAATGAGGTCGCAGTGCAAGAGGAGAGTCGCGCCGGTACCCGCGGCCATTCCGCCGACGGCGGCGACGATGGGCTTGGGAAACGACGCGAGCGCGCGGAAGAACCCGCCCGCCGTGCGAATGAAATCCGGATTGCCCGGACCGTCGTCGACGAAGTCGCTGTAATCGACACCGACGGAGAAGGCCCCGCCGGCGGATGTCAGAAGGACGACGTCCGTGTTTTCGCTGTGGGCCGCAACGAACAACGCTTCGGTCAGCGTCGTGAACATCGCGCGTGTGATTGCGTTCTTCTTGCTGGGCCGATCGAGAATGATCTTTCGTATCGACCCCGCATCTTCGACACGCACGCCCGCCTCCGGTCGTTCAGAGGTGGGTCGAATCGACGCGACGCGCCCGCTCACCGGTGCTTGCAACATTGTCACCCTCCCTCGCGAGAACGCGGGTGTTGATTGACGGGAATAAACTGTGTCACGCGATTTGTTTCGCTTCAATGTCGGCAGTTGGGCGAATTGCCCCCTTTGTTACACTTTTTTTAGGCAGTGCCCGCCGGTTCGAGCGAATGTGGGGCTTCTTGCCCAATGCGATATTTCATTTCGGTTTCGGCCAGTCGTGGCCGTCACCGGCGTGACGCAGACCGGGCCCAGCGGCGTTCGGATGCCGTCCAGGGCCCCCGACCGTCTACGGTATGGACCATGAGTTCCCTCAGCAATCCTCCGGACGGACGAGCGCCGACCCTGGGCCGCGCGCGAATCGCATTGCTCGAGGTCCGGCGCGAAAGCGAGCTGGCTTCGCTCGTCCGCCGCCACGGAGGTGAACCCATCGCGGTTCCGGCGCTTCGTGAGGTCGAGCGAAATTGCGGGCACGAGGTCGAGCAAGCCGCGGCTCTTCTCGGACGGAGCACGGAGCCAGGCCCGTTCGTGATCCTCGCGACGGGGGCGGGGCTCGAGCGATGGTTGGCGCTCGCGGAGGGGAGTGGCGCGCGCGAAGCGCTACGCCAGGGGCTCTCGCGGTCGACCATCATCTGCCGCGGGCCCAAGCCCATCGCCGTGCTCAAGCGGGAAGGGCTCCCGGTGCACGTGCGCGCCGAGCCCCCGCACACCACCACGGAACTCCTGGCGGCGCTCTCGGGCGTCGACGTCACGGACCGGGACGTCATCTACGTGCATGACGGAGGCGGGCTCCGCATCGTGCCCGAAGCGCTCGCGGGGCGCGGGGCACGAGTTCTCGAGATTCAACCCTACGGCTGGGCCTTGCCCGAGGACCTCGAGCCCCTCCGAGGCCTCGTTCGCGCGCTCGTGGAAGGGGAGGTCGACGCGCTGGCGATCACGACGCAGGTCCAGGCGAAGCACTTGTTCGAAGTCGCGTCCTCGATCGGACTTCGCGATGCGCTTCGCGAAGCGCTCGGCGGCCGGGTGCTCGTCGCCGCGGTCGGCCCGACGTGCGAGCGAGCGCTCATGGAGCTGGGCGCGCCCCCCCAGGTCGTGCCGGCGCAAGCGAAGATGGGCCCCCTCGTCCTGGCCCTCGCGGAACGCCTCAACCGGAATGATGCTTCTGCCAGGCCGCGAGCCACGCCGTGACGTCCGCCGCGCCGTGGTCGCGGAGCGCGGTGCACAAATCGGCACGCTCGATGGCTTCGTCGAGCGGGCGCTGCGCGCCTTCGACGTCTTTCATCGCGTTCGTGAAGAACGCTTTTGCGTCGTCGCGTTCGGCCGCGCCGCACGCGCTGCTCGCCGCCGAGACGAGCCCCCGCGTCAGCGAACCGGGAAAGCGCTTGCGGAGCTCGGCCCAGTTGTCCTTCTCCCAGGCGTAAAGCGTCGCGCGGCCCGCGCGGCGGCCCGCCGCGGGGCCGAGGACGTAGTTCAGCTCCGATAGCTTGATCTCGCCGGTCAGTGTCAGATCGAACGCGGCGCGCAGGACGACCGGGTCGTCGAACATGCCCATCGAACGGATCGCGAGCACGCGATCCTGGGGCAGCTTCGCGCTCCTTGCGGCGGCGCGGAGCTCCACGAGGCGCGCGGCGCCTTGGCGGATCGACGCGAGCGGCACGGCGATCGCCGCGACGTCGTTCGAGACGCTCGTCGGATCGCTGAGCCAGCGCGTCGCAAAGGTGTCGGCCTCGTCGAGCGTGGTCTCGTCACCGGCGAGGTCGCCCAACGCCGAGAGGACGCGACTTCGTTCGAGCTTGTGCTCATCGTCCTCTGCGCGCGGCGACTCCGACTCCCAGCCGAGCGCGCGCTTCTGTGCCGACAAACGGGCGACCACGAACCGGCGGAAGGCGGGGCGCGCTTCGTCCGCGACGAGCGCGTGGTCCATGCTTCGCAGAATGTCGATGACCTGACCCTGGACGTAACGGTCCGTCTCGCTGTCGAACGTCGGCAGCATGTCGAGGAGCACGCCGGGCGCGAGCGTGCCCTCGCGCACCGCGGCCCACGCATTCGTCAGAAGGCCGAGCCGATCGGTCGCATCGAGCGAGTGCGCCGCGCGCGCGAGCGCGAGGAGCTTCGGCCGATCGAGGACGAAGCGGTAGTACCCTGCGAGCTCGGCGTTCGGGTACACCCACTGCGGGCAGGTCGGGCCGAGCGCGCGCACGATCGGCTCTTGCCCGAGGGTAAAGCAGCTCTTCGTCTTGCTGCCCTCGCCCGTGAGGCACACGGGCAGGGTCCATTCGCGCGGTACCGCCGACGGCGGCTCGCCGAGCGGCTTCCATTCCGATTCGCGCAACTCGAGCTTCGCGCCATCGGCCTTGCAGGTCCACCCGAGCGAGACTTCGGGCACGCCGCTTTGCTCGAGGAACCCGCGCGCCAGCTCGCCGATCTTCTGCGTCGACACGTACTCGAGCGCCTTGAACAGATCGTCGGCGCTCGCGGTTTTCCACGCGTTCTCGCGCAAATAGCGGTGGATACCGCGCTGGAACATGTCCGCGCCGAGCCATCCCTCGAGCATACGGAGCACGGCGGCGCCTTTCTCGTAGGTGATCTCGTCGAACGCCTCCATCGCTTCGCCGGTCGATCGCACCGGTTGGCGCACGGCGCGCGCGGAGGCGAGTGCGTCGGCGTCCATGACGTGCTCGAGCCCGGCCACCTGCTCCATGGTCGCACCAAAGGCGGGCCGCCAAAGATCGACGGCCTTTCCTTCCGCCCACGTGGCGAAGCCCTCGTTGAGCCAGATGTCGTTCCACCACTTGATCGTGACGAGGTCGCCGAACCACTGGTGCGCGAGCTCGTGCGCGATGACCTCGGCCTGGCCCCGGCGCGCCGCCGTCGTCGTTCGCCGTGGATCGAGCAGCAAGAACGTATCGCGGAAGGTGATGAGCCCCGGGTTCTCCATCGCCCCGGCGTCGAAGTCGGGAACGGCCACGAGATCGAGCTTCGGGTACGGGTAGTCGATGCCGAAGTAGTCGGTGAGGCGCGCGAGGAGCGCGCTCGTCACTTCGAGCGCTGCCTTTCCGAGCTCGCCGCGCCCCTTCGTCGTGACGACGCGAATCGGAACCGGAGACGTCTGGCCGCTCACGATGTCGAACTCGCCGACCGCGAACGCAAGCAGGTAGCTCGGAAGCGGAACGGTCGTCTGGAACGTGTGGGCGACGAGGCCCCCCGCCACGTCCTGCGCTTTGGCTTCCGCCGTGTTGGCGAGCGCGGTCATCCCTCGCGGTGTGATGAGCGTGACGTCGTAGCGCGTCTTGAATCCTGGCTCGTCGAAGCAAGGGAACGCGCGCCGCGCGTCCGTCGATTCGAACTGGGTGAACGCGTAGTCGCGCCCGTCCTCCGTCACGCGGTAGAGACCCGCGAGGTCCGGCGCGAACGCCGCGTCGTAGGTGATCTCGAGGTCCGCGTGGCCGGCCGGCAGCGCTTGGTCGAACGCGAGCACGAGCTCGTCGGGCTCCACGCCGCCGTGCGCCATGCGCGTCGTCGCGGTTGCGGTGAACTTGGCGGCGCCGGCGCTCGTCTCGGGTCCGCCCGTCGCAGTCGTCGTCGCGTTTGCCGGCTGCGCGACCGCGCGCGTCACGTGCAGTCCGCGTCCGTGAAGGACCACGTACTGTGTCGGCGCCGGCACGTCGATCGCGATCGTCGTCACCCCGGAGAATCGGGGCTTGTGCGGATCGACGGTGAGCTTCAGCGAGTAGCCCTGGGGCACCGCGGTGTTCGGCAGCCGC
Organism: Polyangiaceae bacterium; assembly: GCA_035482215.1. Taxonomy (GTDB): domain Bacteria; phylum Myxococcota_A; class Polyangia; order Polyangiales; family Polyangiaceae; genus Palsa-1150. Next base: position 14,811 of record DATHQY010000540.1, read on the forward strand.
CCGTCGTCGCGAGGCGAGGGCGGCGAGGGGAGCTCCTCCTTGGGCGCTCCGGGCTCCGCGCCGGAGGGCATCGCGTGGGTGCTCGGTTCAGGCGGCGAGACGCGTGCGAGATGCGCGGGCGTCACCTTCGGGCTGGGCGCGAGGATCGCGCACGCGGCAAGCGAGACCGCAACCGAGGCAGGCAGCGCGCCCACGACGAAAGACCCGACGACGCCGAGCGCGCGCGCAAGAACCCGCATGGCAGGCAGACTTCAGCTGGCGGATCGACCCAGCGCGATGACTTCGACGTTGAGCTCGAGGACCAACCGGAGCAGTGCCGCACGCTGCTCCTCGGTCGGCGGGCGCATCGACCACGCGCGAAGCGCGCGTTCGTAGCCCTCCGCCTTCGCGCGAAGCTCGCGCACGCGCGGGCTGGCGGGTTGGTCACGCAAGCGCTCGAGCGTGTCGACGAGCGCCTGCTCCACAATGGCGAGTCTCGTGGAGCCTGCTTTGGCGCTGCCGGAGCCTGACGACATCGTGCTCGGAAGCGTAGCTCGATTTTCGCGGGTGCTTCGGCGATTTCGTGCGAATTCGTAAAGACCCGATCAGAGCTTAATTCCGAGCTGGATGTGCACCGTAACGCCGGTGTTGGGGCCGTTCGCGCTCGGGATCCAAAGCGCGTTCACGTCGAGCCCGAGAAGGAGCGGTCCCACCGAGACGAGGCCGGTGACGCCCGGCTCGAGGTAGAGATTGCTCGCATCTTGCGACACGCCGTCCACTTCGCTTGTGACGGTCAGGTTGCCAATCCCGACCTGCGGGCGGATGTCGAGGAGCTTGCCCACGGCGTCGGGCGCAAGCCCGATGAGCTTCAAGAGGTAGATGTTGTACCCGACGTCGACCCCGTACTGAACGGAGTGGGTCGATATGCCGTCGCTGCTCGAACCGAAGTAGTACAGGCCGGTAACCCCCACGTAATACGAGGTGAAGAGATCGACGCCGGCCCGTCCCCCCAGGCCAAAGCCCAACGGATTCGGCGCCCCGGAGGGCTCGCTCGCGATGAACCCGAGGCCGCCCCGCGCCGCAACTTCGAGGTCGACCGGGCCGAGCGCCCAGGCGCTCTTGGGGACTGCAAGCGCGCCCGCGATCACGAACAGCGCCACCGAAGCCAGCGAAAGGTGTCTCATGGAGGGCAGAGCGTCGAGCCAACTCACCGAAAGCGCAAGATGAATCGCGCTGTGGTCACGCTCGCTTAACGGTAGGCTCCCCGGGCCGATGCACGTCTCTCCGGCCACGTCTCCGGTCACCGCGCCCGCAACGGCCCTCAAAGACCTCGGCCATCGCCTTTCGGACATCGGACGGACGCTCGAATCGCGCTTTCTGGGCAAGGACGAGGTGATCCGCCTGCTCCTCGTCGCGGCCATTGCCGGCGAGCACGCGGTGCTCATTGGACCTCCCGGGACCGCCAAGAGCGCGCTCATTCGCATGTTCGCGCGGCTCCTCCACGCTCGCTACTTCGAGTACTTGCTCACGCGGTTCACCGAGCCGAACGAGATTTTCGGCCCGGTCGACCTCGCTGCGTTCCGCGAAGGTCGTTACGAGCGGCGCACCGAGGGGATGCTTCCCGAAGCGGAGATCGTCTTTCTCGACGAGGTCTTCAAGTCGAACTCGGCGATCCTGAACGCGTTGCTGACGCTCCTCAACGAGCGCAAATTCACGAGCGGCGCGCGCGTGCTCGCGTCGCCGCTTCTCAGCGCGTTCGGCGCGGCGAACGAAGTGCCGACCGACGAAGCGCTGGCGGCCGTCTACGATCGCTTCCTTCTGCGCATCCGGAGCGACAACCTCGACGCGTATCACTTCCAGGATTTGCTCCAGAAGGGCCTCGACTACGAGATCCGCGCGCGCTCGATCGACGAGGCGCCGCTCGTGGAGGCGCGCGAGCTCGCCGAGCTGCAGACGACGCTCCTGGCCCGCACGCGCTTCCGCGAAGAGTTCTTCTCGACCTACAAGGGTCTCGTCTTCCAGATCCGCGCCGAAGGCGTGACGATCAGCGATCGGCGGGTCGTGAAGCTCCTCAAGCTGTTCGCCGCGAGCGCGTTCTTGGACGGGCGCGAGGAGCCCGACCTCGGCGACTTTTTCGTGCTCAAACACGTGTGGAACAGCGAAGACCAAGCGCCGATCCTCGAAGCGCTGGTCACGCCCGTGCTCGAGACGCACTACCGCGAGCACCCGGACACGCGCCGTGTCGGGGCCGTCGGCGTCGGGATCGAAGCGCTCGCCGGCGAGATCGAACGCGTCCGCCAGGTGCTGACCGGGCCGGGGGGCGTGACCGACGTCCAGCTTTTCAGCCAGCTCAAAGCGCTCGGCGAGACGAAGACGGCGCTCTCGTCTTCGACCGATCCCCGCGCGCTCGAGCTCATCGGCCGGGTCGATCAGCTTCTCGAAGCGGCGTTTCGCAGCGGGAGGTTCGGGATTTGAGCGGACTCGTTCACGCGGGCCACGCCGGCCGCGCCGGCCGGCTCGTCGCGCTCGACACGAGCA
>DATHQY010000541.1:0-11454 GCA_035482215.1 Polyangiaceae bacterium
AAGGACATTCCGTACGTGCAGTACTTCCAGGAGGGCTACGCGCTCCACGCGGCCTACTGGCACGACGACTTCGGGACGCCGCGAAGCCACGGCTGCATCAACCTGGCGCCCGACGACGCCAGGTGGGTGTTCTCGTTCACCGAGCCGAACGTGCCCGGAAAATGGCACGGCGCGCATGCCGCGAACAACGGCAGCGTCGTGAACGTGCACCCGTAGGTTCTTCCGCTCCCGTCATCGCCTGCGGCGCACCACGGGGACAATACACGCAACAAGAAACCGTTCCTACGAGCGGTCACTTCGTACCGACGAACCGTCCTTTCATCGGGGCGATCCGACCCGTAGCCCAGAACAAGGCAATCGGAGCCCATGGTCGGATCCAACCGAAACGAACACGCATGGCTGCATTCCGCAACAGTCGCGCTGCTGATCGTTCTGTGTGGCGTTCTCGGATGCGGTAGTGCAGGGCCGCCCGATACGCTCGGAGGCGGCACGGCCGAAACTCCGACCGAACCCTCCACGTGCGGCGGCACCCCTGCCACCGGATGCCCCTGCAGCGCCGAGGGGAGCGTCGTGGACTGCGGTGAAGTGCACGGTCAGGACGGGACGTACACGTTCTGCTCCGAAGGTTCGCGCGTGTGCACGGGCGGCACCTGGGGTGCTTGCGTCGGCGAGACGCTGGTCGCGAAAGACTTCTCCGCCACCGGGAGCCTGAAGACGCTCGCGCTCGGCGCCCAGAGCGCGTGCACGAGCAACCCGTGCGACCCCTATTGCGAAAACTTCGTGGACACACCGGCGGGCATCACGACCCCCACGGGAATTCAACTTACGGATGCGGGCGCGCTCGTTCTCGCGGGGCAGCCCGGCCCGCCCGCGTGCGCCGGGCTCTCGGTGTCGCCCACGTCGGGCACCATCACCGTGACGTCGCTGAGCCCGTTCACCACCAGCCCCGCGAGCTTGTCGTTCGCCGCGGCGTGCACGACGGGGTTTCCGGTTCCGACCTGGTCGCTCTCCAATGCGACCGGCACGGCCGCCACGATCGGGACGGTCGATTCGACCGGCAAGCTCACGATCTACAGCCCGATCTCGGGACCGCTGACGGTCACCGCGACGAACGGCTCGCTCATCGCGAGTGCGACGGTCACGATCGTCGTCGACATCGACGATCCCAACGGCGCCACGTCCTCGATCCAGTCGGACTTCACTGGAACCGCGAGCGGCACGGATTCGGCGATCCCCCTCTATCCGTACTCGCAAACGATGTTTCCGGTGTATCTGCCCGCTCCGCTCGTGCAGTGGGATATCGGCACCGGGACGACCACCGCCACGGCGGTCAAGATGGCGCTCGACTCCACGACGGGCCACTTCCACTGGTCACAGATCGTCACCGGCGAGCCCGAACAGGGCCTCACGAACAGCGCCGCGGGCAACGTGCCGGGCCCGTATCACCACGCGCCCGCTTTCCAGATTCCGCAGAGCATCTGGTCGAGCTTCGAGCTCAGCGCCAGCTCCGCGACCGCGATTTCGCCGTCGGGGCCCTATTCCGGAGCGCAGATTTCGTTCCAGCGCTACGTGAGCGGTCACCTCTATCCAGCGGTAGCGATTCCCGTCAATTTCTCAGCGGCCACGCCTCTCAACGGAACGGTGTACTTCGTCCAATACCAACGAACGGTCACCAACGCCCACGCGAACGATTCCGCGGTGACGAACGTGACGACGCCGTACACGATCGGCAACGTATGCCCCGTGGGAAACGGGACGCACGTGTACAGCGGCGGCAACGGATCAGGAACGCGGTCTCTCAACGTAGTGGCGTCGACGGAGACCGCCCCTTCCGATCCGTTCGGTGGAAAGGCGACTTGCGCGGTGTGCCATTCGGTCTCCGCCAACGGCAAGACCTACGTCGGCGTGAATCAATATTGGGGATTGCAATACGGGGGCACCGCCACGGTCGGGGTCAACACGATCGGCTCGGGGGGCGCCTTCACCGCGGTCGAGCAGGCGGTCCCGACGACGAATCCGTCGAACTTCGAGGGGCCCCGCGGATTCTCGTACGGCGCGGTCACGCCCGACGGGAGCTACGTTCTCCAGGGCTCCGAGTTCTGGGGAAACACCGCCGCCGAAGGGCCGAGCGCGAACGCGACATCGGCCCCCGACTCCCCCGCCGCGAACTACATCGGGTACAACATCACCGGCTCCAGCGCCGCGGCGATCACGCTCTCGGGCATTCCGTCGGGGCGGGAGATCATGACGCCGTCGTTCTCGCCGGACGGCACGCACCTCGTCTACGTCAACGGAGACACGGGCGTGTCGGGCACCACCGGCTGGCGCAAAGGCCTCAGCATGTTCAACGTGGCCGAGACGAGCTCGACGAAGCTGACGTTCAGCGGCGAGAAGCTCCTCTACAACACGTGGAGCTCGGCGGGGACCGGGAGCCCGATGAAGTGGCCGTTCTTCGAGCCGGATAACCGAAGCATCGTCTTTCAGGAGACGTCCTCGAGCGCGTACTGCTCGTCGACCAACGTGAGCACCGCGACCAGTGTCGGTTGTTACAACAATCCTTACGGTGGAATGGAGCCAACCTCCCGCGGGGCGTGGCCCGGCAGCCTCTATTCGCTCGACTCGGGCGGCACGCTGCCGGCGACCCCCGTCGCGCTGGCCCATCTGAACAAGGGGCTCTCGCAGGCGTCCGGCAACGACGACAACCTCGCCTACCAGGCCACCGTGCTCCCCACGACCGGCGCGGGATACCGCTGGATCATCTTCACGAGCCCGCGGGCCTACGGCAACCAGGTGAACAACTACAACGTCACCGGGGCCAAGAAGACCGACCCGAGCTGCGCGACCAGCCAGCTCTGGATGGCGGCGATTCAGGACGCGACCAGCGGGTCGGCCGATCGCAGCTTTCCGGCCTTCTGGCTGCCGAACCAGCTCTACGAACCGATCATCGCCGGCACGAGCGCCGTGCAGTACGTCAACGAACGCGGTTACCTGGTCCCGTCGGCGTGCGTCGTGAGCGGCACCACCAGCGCTTCGGTGTGCCACGTGAACTCGGACTGCTGCAGCGACACCTGCCGTATCGATCTGCCGGCGACGTCCCCGCCGACGCTGCATTGCCAAGCCGCGCCCACGAGCTGCTCGGCGACGGGCGGCTCCTGCGGGACGAGCGCCGACTGCTGCAGCGGCAGCACGTGCAGCAACGGCGAGTGCGTGAGCGTCACGACGTACGCGACGACGCCGTTCACGCGCACGTTCACGGGTAGCTGTCCGGCGGGCAACGACGTCGTCTGGGAGAACCTCCAGTGGAACGCGAGCGCGCCCGCGCCGAACGGCACGTCGACGAGCGCGCGGATCGTGTTCACCGCGACGGCCGCGAGCACAGCCGCCCAGCTCGGGACCGGCCCCACGGTCACGCTGGCGACGGCCAACTACGCCAACTCGAATCCCCCGGTGGGAAACCCGATTACGAACTACGAATACGCGAACGTCGAGAACGCGTACAAGGCGGCGGGCTCCACCACCGCCGGGCAAAGCGTTCTCCAGGTGACCATGACGTTCGTGCAATCGTCGGATTACCTTCAGACGCCGACGCTCTACGACTGGGACCAGGCCTTCGATTGCGTGCCGAGCGAATGAGACCGGGCCGCTGGACCGCCGGGGCTACGTTCGCGGCCGCGCTCGCGGCGTTCCTCGCGGGCGTATCCGCCACGGCGTGCGGCCCTTCGACGCTGAATCCGCCGCCTGGGCAAGCAAGCCTCGGCGGAAGCTCGGGCGCGGCCACGAGCGGCTCCGGCGTCTCGGGCGCGACCGGATCGGGCGCGACCGGATCGGGCGCGGGCAGCACCGGCGCGACCGGATCGGGATCGGGCAGCACCGGCGCGGCCGGCGACGCTTCGGGGGACGCCTCCGCCGGCATGGATAGCGGAACGGACGCCCCCAGCGCCCCGGAAGCCAGCGCGGAAGACACCGGCGCGGGCGACGCGGCCCAGGAAACCGGTTCGAGCGGCGACGGAGCCGCGCCGGCGCCGCCTCTGTGCGCTCCGGGCATCGCCTGGGCGGACGGGACATCGCTCGCGATATCGACAGGCGCGGACCAGTTTGGAGCCGTAACTCCGGACGAGCGCACCCTCGTCTGGACGACCACCGCGACGGGCGGAATCGCGACGATTGTTTACGCTGACCGCACCGACCCGACCGTACCCTTCGCGAATCCGGTCTCGCTCGTGCTCTCGAGCATCGACGTCATCGCGGGCCCGATGGCGATTAGCCCCGACGGGCTTCGGCTGGCGCTCGAAGCCGCCGACACCACGTTCTTCACCGTGACGCGGCCCGATCGAAGCTCGCCCTTCGGGCCGACCGTGGACACCACGGAGTTCGCGGAGCTCAACGGCGAGATCGCTGCGAGCGAGGCCGTCGTGCAGCTCGGCGATCCCGTGTACGGCGCCGACGGGCAAACCTTCTTCTATTCGCGCTTCCCGGTCGGTGGGGCGCAAGGCATCGCGACGATCTTCGAAGCCGCACGCGAGGGCATCGATCCGTGGAACGACGGCACTCCGCTCAACGGTGACGCGATCCAGGAAACCGACGGCGAGGTCCGGCGCCGGCCGAGCGGAATCTCGGCTGACGCGCTCACGCTGTTCTATTGGGACGACGCGGCCGCCGGCGAGATGATGGCCTGGCGCACCACGGCGGACGGCGCATTCGCCAATCCATCGGCCATCGGCGCAAAGGCCGGGGCGCAGCCCAACGCGACCTGCACCACGCTCTATTACTCGGCGCCGGCGGACGGCGGCACGGCGCTCTTCGCCGCCAGTCGCCAATAAGCCGAGGCTCCTCCCGCGACGACCGACTCAGAACGTCGACTGCAGGTGCATCTGGTACGTCGCACCGAAGTACGGCGTCGGCGCACCCGTCGCAAAGTCGGTGATGAGCACGGGGTTCTGGTCGAGATCCCAGGACCAAGCGAGATAGCCCTGCTGCCGGCTCTCCATGTAGGTCATGACCCCGTCGAGCCAGCTTTGCAGCACGGTCAATTGCGCGGAAGAAAAGTTGCTCGCCGTGGAGGCCGAGAACGCGGAGATCCCCATCTCTCCGATGACGACGGGAAACCCCGCGGAGAGAACGACGGCAATCCCCGAGCTCGTGGCGAACTGCTCCGCCGTCGCGCAGGTTTGGACGCTATAAGGCGGTTGATTGTATTGCGAGGGGCACTGCGTATAAGCCGAATTGAAATCGTACGCGTGCCAGGACGCGGCGACGTTGTCGATCGAAATCCCGTCGAGCGGCGCAGGCAGCGTCGGGATGCTCTGCACCGAGGTGACCCATTTCGAGAAGTCTTGCGACAAGGAGAGGCCGCCGAGGATCGCGATGTTCGAGGCGCCGGCGCTGCGCACGGCCTGAAGCATCGTCGCCATGCCCGCGACCGCATACGAAGTCCCATTGGCCTGCGCGCACTGCGCGCTCGCGGTCGCCCCGCTGACCCAGCAGGTCCAATCGGTGATCCCGGGCTCGTTGTACAGATCGAAGAGCACCGATCCGTTGCCCTTGAACGTGGACGCGACGGAGGACCAGAAGGCGACGGCATGATCCGCGTCGGCCATCGGAATCTGGCCGAGCGATCCATTCGCCTGATCGGTGCCGGGCCCCGCCCAGTGGAGATCGACGATGACGGCGAGTCCGTTGGCGGTGAGCAAGCTCACGAATCGGCTCATCGCAGACTGGTAATCGGAGGACGTGGAGTCGCCGTACGGGAGCCCGTTGATGCCGAGCCAGCAATCTTCGTTGAGGGGAACGCGAACGGCGTTGACCTTCCAGGCGAGCATCTGATCGACGCCGGCCTGCGTGGGCGCCATATCGAAGAACCCGGGATATCCGTCACCGGCGGCGCCGCCGACCTGGTAGGTGCAATTGGTCTGCGAGCCGGTCTCGTTGACTCCGTGGAGTCGAACCGTGTTTCCCTGCCCGTCCACGATGAGGCCCCCGTGGACGTGCAAACCGCCGCCGGACCCGCCGTCGCTCGCGCCGACCCCGCCCGCGTCGCTGCTACCGCCCACGCCACCGCTACCACTCGCGCCGGTCCCGCTCGAGCCGCTGTTGCCGTTCGCGCCGCTGCTCCCGCTCCCACCGCTCCCGGAGTTACCGCCGCTCGTGGCGTTGCCGCCGTCGCGTCCGGCGTCGAAGCCACCGCCCGATCCACCGCTGCTCGCGCTCGCGCCGGAGGCGCTGCTGTCGGGCGTACCTCCGCTGTCCGTCCCGCTGCCGCCGCTCTCGCCGGACGCGCCGCCGCCGTCCATTCCGGCGGTGCTGGAGGACGACGACGAGCAACCAATGACGAGCGACACGGCGCCCAGGCCGAACACGAGCGCGACGCCGAACGAATCGAGCTTCATGGAGAGGCTACCTCGAGCCTCCATGATTACCACTTTCTCTCCCCGGACGCGGCACGCGCGCGGCGCGGGCCGGGCCGCGCAAGATGCCCGACCGTGCGCTATTCGCGCATGAAGTGGCAAGTATACCCCCCAGGATTCTTTTGCAGATAATCCTGGTGGTACCCTTCGGCCAGCGTGAAGGCCCCGGCGGGCAGAATCTCGGTCACGACCGGGCGGCTCCACTTGTGGCTCGCCTCGACTTTGGCCTTCACCTCTTCGGCGACCTTCCGCTGCTCTTCGGACGCATAGAAAATCGCCGATCGGTACTGCGTACCAATATCGTTGCCCTGGCGGTTCCGCGTCGTCGGATCATGCATCTTGAAAAACCAGTTCTCCAGCAAGTCCGCAAAAGAGATCTGCTTCGGATCGAACACGATGCGAATCGCCTCGGCATGACCGGTGCGCCCCGTCTTCACGTCCGAGTATGTGGGACTCGCCGTCGCTCCGCCGGAATAGCCCACATCCGTCTCGAGCACGCCGGGCACTGCGCGCAGAATCTCCTCCATTCCCCAGAAGCATCCGCCCGCGAGGATCACCGTCTCCAGCGTCGCTTCGCACGACGGCGCTTCGCCCTTCGCCGGGACGGCGCACGCGTTGTCCGTATGCGCGGCGATCGGCGCTTCGCCCTTTCCGAACCGTGCGAGGTACTCGCCGTACCCTTCGGCTTCGAGGCGCTCTTCGGGAATGAAGCGGAGCGACGCCGAATTGATGCAGTAGCGCTGGTGCGTGGGCGCCGGGCCATCGTCGAACACGTGCCCGAGATGGGAGTTGCCTGCAGCCGAGCGCACTTCGACCCGGCGCATGCCGTGGCTTGCATCGACTCGGTCGATGACGCGGCCGTCTTCGACGGGACGGACGAAGCTGGGCCACCCCGTGCCGGAATCGAACTTGTCGAGAGAGGTGAAAAGCGGCTCGCCGGTCACGATGTCGACGTAGAGGCCGCGCGCATGTTGGTTCCAGAAGTCGTTGCGGAACGGAGGCTCCGTCGCATCCTCTTGCGTCACCTTGTATTGCAGCGGCGTCAGGGTCTTGCGGAGCTGGTCTTGGGACGGCTTCGAGTAATTGCGAGAGGCCACGAGCAATCTCCTTGTCGGGTCGTCGAGATAATAGGGACGGGAACGCCGGAGGAAAGGACCCCCGGACCCTACGATTACGGACGGCCGAAGCCACCGTTACGTTTTTTTGCGCCGCTGCACCGCTTGCGATCGGCGCGCTCGGCTCGATAGTCCCCCCGCATCGAAGCCCGAGGAGAGAGACCATGCCGAACAAGACCGACGCATTCGACCTCAACGTTGCCGAGATTCGCCGGCGAGCCCGCGAAAATCTCACGGACGGCGCGGTCACGAAGACCTACGAGGGCGACGTCGAGACGACGATTCGCCTTCTGAACGGCGCCCTCGCGACGGAGCTCGTGTGCGTTCTCCGCTACAAATACCACGCCGTCGTGGCGACGGGGATTTCGAGCGAAGGCGTCAAGGCCGAGTTCGTCGAGCACGCCGCAGAAGAAGCGCGGCACGCCGACCAGATCGCCGAACGCATCAATCAGCTAGGTGGCAAGCCCAACTTTAACCCGGAGGGCCTCGTTGCGCGGTCGCACAGCCAGTACGTCGAGGGAAACAACCTCGTCGACATGATCAAAGAAAACCTCGTCGCGGAGCGCATCGCGATCGACAGCTATCGGTCGATGATCCGCTATTTCTCGACGCACGATCCCTCGACCCGGCGCATGCTCGAGCACATCCTCGCGAAGGAGGAAGAGCACGCAAACGACATGCACGACCTGCTCGTGGCGCACGAAGGCAACCCGATGCTCGCGAAGTGACCGGCGACCCGCGAACGTCCTCCGAACGTCGCCGTGGAGCAGGCGTCTTCCGCGCAGGCGGAAGAGCTGCCGTTTGCACGGATGGGGTCGTTGACGAGAACCGCCGAGCCGGGCACTATGCGCCGGCCCATGTCGTCCTGCGCGCTCTGCCAAAAGCCTGTTGTCGTCAGCCCGGACGTCCTCTCGGACGGGCGTCTGGTTCACGCGGACTGCAAGCGGCAGCGCACGCTCGGCTCTTTCGGCGCCCCTCGCCAGAACGGCAACGACGAGCATCCGAAATCGGGTACCCGCATCCGTGCGGCGAAGCCGGCCCGCCGCACGGGCTAAGTCGTTGCGATGGTTTCTTCGAAGGAGCTCTTTTCGGATCGCGTCGCCGACTATGTGAAGTACCGCCCTGACTACCCTGCTGGGCTCGTGGAAACACTGGCCCAGACGGCCGGACTCGGCCCCGGCAGCACGATCGCGGACGTTGGCTCGGGCACGGGTCTCTTCACGCGCCGTCTTCTTGCGACCGGCGCGCGCGTCATCGCGTTGGAGCCAAACGCGGCGATGCGCCACGCGGCTGAAGCCGAGCTCGCGCGGGAGGCCCATTTCGAGAGCCGCGACGGCTCGGCCGAGGCGACAGGCCTCCCGGATGCAAGCGTCGATGCCGTGACCGCCGCGCAGGCCTTTCACTGGTTCGAGCCCGTCGCGGCGCGCACGGAGTTCCGGCGCATCCTGAAGCCGCGCGGATTCGTCGCGCTCATCTGGAACCAACGGAAAGACAACGCCGCCAACCGTGCGTACGAGGCGATGCTCGATCGCTTTGCGCCGGCGTACGCGCGCGTCCGCGAGAAAGACCGCGCCGCCGAGTCGCGGATCCGAGCGTTCTTCGCCCCGGAAACCCCCGCAAGTTGGACCTTCGCCAACGCCCAGATCTTCGACGCCGCGGGCCTTCGCGGGCGCCTCGCGTCGTCGTCATACGCCCCGACGCCCGAGAGCCCGTCCCATACGCCGATCTACGACGAGCTCGACCGCATCTTCCACGCGTATGCCGAAGGCGACGGCGCGGAGCGGCGCTTCCTGTTCGAGTACGACACGGTGCTCTGGCTAGGAAGGCTCTGACGCGAGCCCTCCGCGACCCGAGCCCATTCCGTGTTGGGCGGCATTTTTCACGATAATCGAATGACGGAAGCATGACGGAAGCGTCGGGAACGCGCCATTCACGCATACGGGCTGGAAGCGTGTCTCGGCGTCGGCCGCGCGCTACCCTAGGCTGCCCGCTTCTGAAATGGGCGTGAGGATCGCGAGATGAAGACAGAGAATACGCTTCGCTTTCTTGCCGTCGCCGGCGTCGCCGCCGCGGTGGCGTGTGCCACGAGCCAAAAGCAACCAGACACGTTCGGCTCGGGAGCCAACAACGGCAGCTCTTCGGGCTCGGGATCCGTTGCCGGCTCGAACAGCGGCAGCGTCAGCGGCGGCGGTCTCTCGCAAGACAACGGCGATGCGACGCTCGGCGGCGGGTTGACCTCGGCGGACAACGACTCGGGCTCGGGCACCATGACGCAAGCCGGGGTTGACGCCGCGGGCTTCTCGCTCAGCGCAGACGGCTCCGTGGTCGGCACATGCGTCGTCGGCCGAACGTGCGATCCGATGTGTGATCAGCTGATCGAGAACGGCGTGCACTCGTACACGGAGATGAACCCGGATGACGGGTCGCAGCTGCCCCCGACGAACGTCGCCACGCTCTTCACGGGCATGGTCGCCACGTCGGACACCGCGGGCGGGCCGCCGTGCGTCACCGAGCCGCAGAACGGCGCGATTTATCCGAACAACTGGCTGCGCCCGCGCATCGCGTACACGGCGCCCACGGGCGAGGTCTACTTCCGGATCGACATCCACGCCGATCGCCAGCAGAACGATCTCGTCGTCTACACCGGGAGCAAGACCTGGGAGCTGCCGGACGATATCTGGAAGAATCTCGCCGCGTCTACATGGGGCGAAGACATCACGGTGACCGTCAGCGCGGTCGGAAAGAACGGCGGATTGCCGGTCACCGCAACGCCGGTGAAGTTCCAGATTGCGCCTGCGAACGCGAACGGCTCGATGATCTACTGGGCGGCCGTCGGGGACGAGAACGGCGGCTTCTCGTGGCTCGAGGGCTTCCGCGTGGGCGATGACAACGTTTCGCAAGTGCTGACCGTCGACCAGGTCCAGGAGAAGATGTCGCGCGATACCGGCGGCAATCTCCAGACCACGTATATCGATCCGCCCCTCGGAGGCACGAAGCTCGCGAACGGCACAGGATCGGTGCAGTGCATCGGCTGCCACGTGGCCGTCCCCGACGGGGAGAGCGTCGCGTTCCACGACTTCTACCCCTGGCCGGGCGTTGCCGCCGAGGTCAATACGGGCGACGGCGGTGCTGCCGGTGCGATCCCGCCATGGTTCACGCCAGGCGGGCAGGAAGCCGTGGCGTTGCCGTGGATCGGCATGATGACGTTCTCGCCGCAGATGTGGGCCGCGGGACAGCATTGGGTCGTCGCCGGCCTCCAGGTGTCGAGCACGGAGGTCCCGTGGCAGGGCGGTGGAACGGCGTCCCCGTCGAGCCTCGTATGGATCGACATGTCAACGACGCAGCCGCTCTTCTTCGCTGGTCCCGACGGAGGCCCCGAAGCCAATCTGATGGGCCAGAACATGGAGTTCGTCACGGCGAATCTGAACAAGAGCTACGGCTACCTCGCGACCACGGGTGACCCGAACGGCAGCGCGGCTTGCCCGACCTGGAGCCATGACGGCTCCAAGATCGTCTACGCGTCGAACACCGCAACGCAGGACGGGCGGCTCGCACAAGGCAAATCAGACCTCTACACGGTGCCATTCAACAACGGCATGGGAGGCGCGGCAAAGCCCCTCCAGGGCGCGGCGGATTCGACGGCCAATGAGTACTATCCCTGGTTCTCGCCGGACGACAAATACATCGCGTACGATCGCGCCGACCCGACGAATCCAATGTATTACAATCCGGCGGCGGAGGTTTACGTCGTCCCGTCCGCCGGGGGAACGGCGACGCGCCTCGCGGCCAACGACCCGCCGGCGTGCACGGGAGCGAAGAGCCCCGGCGTTACGAATAGCTGGCCGCGCTGGTCGCCGGAGTACCCGACCTGCAACGGGAGTACGTACTACTGGCTCGTGTTCTCGTCGGCGCGTAATGGCGTGATGTTCAACACC
>DATHQY010000542.1:0-11122 GCA_035482215.1 Polyangiaceae bacterium
GCCCGGTCGCGCGCGAGGTAACGCGCGGCGCGAACGCTCGTCTCGTCCGCCAGTGGGATCGTGCGGGCAAGCCCTTCGAGCATCGGCCGCGCCGAGGGTGCGCCCGCCCGCGCCATGCGAAAGAGGAAGGTCGTATCGCGATCGGCGCTCGGCCGGTCGGAGAGGCGCGCGATGAGCTCCAACGTGGGGCGGGTCGCCGGCGCCGGCGGTTGCGGCTCGCCGTGCGCGCCGGCCCTCGTCGTACGCAACGCCCAGGCGACGAGCGTCCATGCGGCGCGCGAGCTCTGCGGGCCGCTCGCGGCCTTGAGCTCCGCTTCCTGCAGCGGCGACAAATCCCCCGCCATGACCGCGACCTCGGCGAGCACGAGCCAGCGGCCCAGGTGGCGCTCGGCTCCGCGCAGAACCGCCAGGGCGGGTCCCACTTCTTTCGCGAGCGGCTGGGCGCGGGTCAGCGGCACGAACAGCTCGATGCACATCGCGATGCGATGGCTCTCTTTGATCATCGGCGCGAGCTGCGCCAGGAGCGCGCCGTTGGACTCGCCGCGCGCCACACGCGCGAGCTCCGCCCCGAACGCGAGGTGCGACTGGCGGCTCGCGGCGATCTTCGCGAGCGGCGCCGAGAGCTCCGCATCGCGCGAAAAGCACGCGGCGCTCAAGGCCGCGGAGCCGCCCGCGTCGTCCGTCGCCAGCGCGTTCCGCAAGAGGGACGCCGACTGCCGGTCCTGCGCTTCGGCCAGCGAACGAATGCCGCACGCGTAAAGCTCACGGTGGTGCGCGCCGCGCCGCAGCAGCACCGATGTGGCCTCGCCGAGAGAAGTGCGAAGCGCGGGGCTCAGCGGCGCCATCGCGCGGAGCGCCCCGGCGAGCTTGCCCTCGTTCGCGGGCCGGCGCTTGAGCGCCGCGTCCACCTCGTCGTCGAGGCGAACGCGCGTCGCCTTGTCGAGAAGCTCGGTGCGCGCGAGGCGCGGGTGCGGTTCCCGCGCGGGCCGCGAGGTCTGATCCGGGCGGGCTTTCGCCTTCGCGAGCGGCGTTCCGGGGATCGGACCGCCCCAGGCGATCGACCGAGTCTGTCGGGCCGCCGCGTCCGCTGCAAGCCGTTTCACTTTCGTCACGTCGTGTTCCCCCGTCGCGAGCGGACGCCCATCGCTTCGACCATATCAGAGGCAGTGGCGGGCCAGCGGCCGATCACTCGGAAAAACGGACCGCGAATAGCGCGACGGGCTACCAAGCCCATGGACCGTCTCAACTTCTTGTTTCGTCCCGCTTTCGCGCGCGCGCCACGAAGGAAAAAAGTCACGCGCGCGCGACAGCGATCTTGACGCCCTCGCCGTCGAGATCGACTTCGCGCTCGACCGCGCCGAGCATGCCTTCCGTGAGCACGGCCACGGCGAGCACTTCGGCCGCGAGCAGCTCCGATGCGCTTTCGACGACACGCGAAACGCGCGCGCTCCCGACGACCGAGAGGCGGATGCGATCGGTGTATTCGAGACCCATCTCTTTGCGGACCGTCTGCACGCGGTTGACGATCTCGCGCACGAGGCCCTTGTCGCGCAGCGCATCGTCGATGCGCGTGTCGAGGACGACGACCCCTGCACGATCGCCCGCCGCCGCGAAGCCTTCGCGCGCGACGAACTCGACTTCCACGTCGTTGCGCTCCAGCGCGACGCCGTCGAGCGACGCCGATTCGTCCGCCAGGATACGCGCCGCGAGCAAGGCCGATTCCGCCGACGCGAGCGCCGCCATGGTCTTTTTGAGGACCTGCGCCTGCTTGCCGAGGCCCTTCTGGCCGAGCGACCGGAAGTTCGGCTTGAGGCGCACGGCGACGAACTGCTCCGCCTCGCCCATCGGCACGAACCGCACTTCCTCCACATTCAGCTCCTCCGCGATCTGGCGCGTCTCGGACTCGCCGAAGTCGCCGAGCGCCGCCGTGATGATCCGCGCGGTGGACAACGGTTGGCGCACCTTGATCTTCGCTTGCGTGCGCACCTGCAGCCCGAGCGACACGAGCGCACGCACCGTCGCGATCTTCTTCGAGAGCGGCTCGTCGATGTCGGCTTCCACGAAGTCCGGCCAATCGGCGAGGTGCACGCTCTCCGGAACGGCCCCCGAGAAGCTCCCCGAGACCGACGCGTCGCCATACGGCGCGGCGGCTGCGACGCTGGCTTGCGAGGGCGCCGCCGCCGGGCCCCACACGAGGTTGCGCCACATCACTTCGGACGCGTACGGCGTGAACGGCGCCGTGATCTTCGCGATCGTCACGAGGCACTCGTAGAGCGTCTCGTAGGCCCCGCGCTTGTCTTCGTCCCACCCCGCCTTCCAGAAGCGCGAACGGCTCCGCCGCACCCACCAGTTCGAGAGCGAGTCGACGAGCGCGACGAGCTTCTGGGCCGCGCCGAACACGTCGTACGCGTCGAGCGCCGCCGTGACGTCGCGCACGGTGATCGCGAGCTCGCTCCGGACCCAGCGATCGAGCTCGGGGCGCTTCTCGCGCGGCAGCTCATGCCGTGGGTACGGGTGGAATCCGTCGATCGACCCGTAGATCGTGAAGAACGAGTACACGTTGCGGAGCTTGACCGCGAACTCCTTCTGCAGCGCGCGCACGTTCGCGAGCGAGTGCCGCGTGGCGGACCAGGGCGGGCTCGAGGCATAGAAGAACCAGCGGAACGCGTCGGCGCCCGGCGCGGGCGACTCCGGATCTTCGACGACGACGCGCTGCTCGGGCGGAAGCCGGGGGACTTCCGTCGGCAACACCGTGTTCGACGTCGGTACGAGGCCGAGCGCCTGGCAGTGGTCCGGGTGCAGCACGATCACGCGCCGGCGCATCGCCCCCGAGTACGGCCGCAGCGTGACGTCGATCGCGTTGCTCGGCGCATCGGCGCGGTAGAGACGCACGCGGGCGCCCTTCACGTGATCGCCGAGGTCCATGCCGTCGAAGTCTTCTTGCGCGATGAACGCCGTCGCGTCGTCGTCCGCCACTTTGATGCGGTCGCCGCGCGGCCACACCGCGAACTCCATCGCGACCTTGTCGAGCACGATCTCGGGCAGCGTGTAGTTGCCCTTGCTCTTGCTCTCCTTCTTGCCTTCCTTGTCGCTGACGTGGCCGAGCACGATGCACGTCTTGAAGGGATGCGGGTACGGCGCGTCGAAGACGAGCGACGAGATCATGAGCAGCGAGTAAAACCAGCCACGCGTCTGGTCGATCGCTTCGCTGATGAAGTCGGCCGGGAAGCTCCGTTCGAACTGCTCCTTCGAGCCAGGGGCGTGCGGATAGCCCCATTGCGCGAACGGCATGCACCCCGAGTCGAACCAGCAGTCGATGACCTCGGGCACGCGCCGCATCGTCCCGCCGCAGCCCGCGTGCTTGCACGCGAACGTGACCTGATCGATCCACGGCTTGTGGACCGCAAGGTGCTCGCTGAGCGACGGATCCGCGCGGCGCGCGACGTGGAAATGCTCGAACGCGCGCGGATTGTGGCTCTCGATCTCGGCGACGCTCGCGGGGGCTTCCTTGTGGTCGGCGTCCTTGTCGCAGATCCACACGTTGAGCGGCGTGCCCCACCAGCGCTCGCGCGACAGCGCCCAGTCGACGTTGTTCGCGAGGAAGTCGCCGAAGCGCCCGTTCTTGATGTGCTCGGGCAGCCAGTGCACTTCCTGGTTATTGGCGATCGCGCCCTGGATGCGTGCGGTCGTCTTGATGTACCAGGCGGGCCGCGCGTACTGGATGAGCGGATCGCTGTCGGCGCGCCAGCAGAATGGATAGTCGTGCCGGTACTGCTCCGCGTGCAGTAGCAGGCCCTTGTCCTTCAGGTCGTGCTGGATCTCCTTGTCGCAGTCTTTGACCCAGCGCCCGGCGTAGCGTTCGAGGACCGCCTTCATCGTACCGTCAGGGCGCTCGACTTCGCCGACGAACGTGCCGTCCGGCTTCACTGCGCAAAAGAGCTTGAGCGCCTCGAACGGCTCGCCCGCTCCGGAGGACGCCGACGGGGAGAGCCTCGCCAGCTCCTTGCGAAACACGTCGTGGTCGTCTTCGCCGAACGCCGGCGCGATGTGCACGATCCCCGTGCCGCTATCGAGCGTCACGAACGGCGCGAGGACGACGCGCCACGCGGCGCGAACGGTATCCGCCGGCGTGCCGGCACGCGCCAGCCGGAGCTCGCCCCACTCTTTGTACACATCGAACGGCGGGTCGTACTCCCACCCTTCCAGCTCACGGCCCTTGAGCCGTCGCTCCACGCCATGCACGCCGATCTTCTTGCATAGGCCCTCGAGCAGCGCCTCGGCCACCACGATGCGCCGCCCGTTCGTACCGTCGCGCCCCTTCGCGACGACGTAGTCGAAGTCGGGATGCACCGCCGCGTACATGTTGGAGGGCAGCGTCCACGGCGTCGTCGTCCACACGAGAAGCGACGCGTCCTGAAGCGCGGGATCGTTCGTCCGCAGCGGGAACGCGACGTACACGCTCGGATCGTCGACCGCGCGGTACCCCTGCCCGACCTCGCCCGCGCTGAGCGCCGTCCCGCCTTGCGCCCACCACCAGACGATCTTGTGGCCCTGGTAGAGGAGGCCCTTCTTGAAGAGCTCCGAGAGCGCCCACCACTCGCTCTCGACGTACGAGCGGTGGTAGGTGACGTACGCGTCGCGCAGATCGACCCAGAAGCCGACGCGCTCGGTCAGCCACTCCCACTCTTTCGTGTACCGAAAGACGGACTCGATGCACTTCTTGACGAAGGGCTCGACTCCATATTGTTCGATGGCCGCCTTGCCGTGGATGCGGAGCTCTTTCTCCACCTCCACTTCGACGGGGAGCCCGTGCGTGTCCCAGCCCGCTTTGCGCGGCACCGAGTAGCCGCGCATCGTCTTGTAGCGAGGGAACAGGTCCTTGATGACGCGCGTAAGGACGCTGCCGTTGTGCGGCAGCCCATTCGCGGTCGGCGGGCCCTCGTAGAACACGAAAGGCCCCTTCGGCGCGGGCCGCTCCAGCGTCTTCTCGAAGATCCGCCGTTCTTTCCAGAACCGGAGGATCTCTTGCTCCTCCTTGGGGAAATCGAGCTCCGACGCGACTTTCGAAAAGACCGGCCCAGCCATCGGCGCGTCCTTAGCACGCGCTGGCGCAAACGGGACGAACCGGCGCGTGTCCGCTTATTCGGCCGCCGCGCTACCGCTGCCGCTCTTCGCTTCGAGCTTGCGCACGACGAGCGCATACGCGCCGTCGAGGTCCTGGAACTCCACGAGCTCCGCGTCCTCGATCTTGATCTGGTATTGGCGCTCGACGGTCGCGACGATCTCCACGCCCATCATCGAGTCGATGCCGAGCTCTTTGAACGTGGCCCCGTCCGGGATCTCGTCCTTCTCGGCGATCTCCGCGACCAGCGCTCGCAGATCTTCTCTCAAGGTCTCGTTCGGCATCTTGAATTCTCCTGGCTCTCTAGCTCGGGCGGACTACGCGCGTCGGCAAGCTCTCACGCGAGCCGCTTTTCGACCTCGTCAAGAAGATCACGAATCGACTCGATGCCTGCGAGGCCCTCGTCGGGGATCTGAATCCGGAGGCGGCGCTCGAGGGAGCCGATGATTTCGAGCATCCCCAGCGAATCGATCGCAAGGTCGCTGATCGTCGTTTGCTCCGTCATGAGCTGGAAGTCCTTCTCGACGACTTCGCTCGCAGTCTCGCAGAACATCGCGAGGAGCTGCTCGCGAGTCGGCCGAGCCTGAGGCCCTTCCGCATCATTTCCGGTCCGGTGCATGGTCGGCGTCATTGAATCGCGTTCCCGAGGTCGTGTGTCAAAAAACGGGCGCGTACGCCAATACGCGGCCGCGTGGGGTTGTTCTCGCTTGCCGCACTCACGGCACGCTGCTTACTGCCTGCTAGGCGCTGCTTTTCTCCATGATGGCTTCCTGTGGCGTGCCGTCGCCATCATGCACGCTTCGTGCGCGCGCGAGCGTGCCCGCCAGATACATCTCGCGCGTCTTGCCCCGCTGCGGCTTGCCGCTCGAGGTGCGCGGCAGCGACGCGAGGGGCGCGACCACGATTTCGTGGGGCGTGAGCCCGAACTGAGCCGCGACACACGCCGACGCCGACGTGCGAATCGCCTCGGTATCCGCGGCCGCGCCTTCGCAGCAAACGACGAGCTGTTCCTCGCCCAGGACGTCCGCCGTCACGCGCCCCTGTGAATCCGCGAATACACCAAAAGCAACGACGTTCCCGCGGCGCACGTTCGGGAGGGCGCTGATGGCCCACTCGATGTCGCTCGGATAGTAGTTCCGGCCGCGGATGATGATGACGTCCTTCACGCGGCCGCACACGAACAGATGCCCGTCGACGAGGTACCCGAGGTCGCCCGTGTGCAGCCAGGAACCGCGGCCGTCGTCCGGCTCCCCGGCGAGCGGCTTGAAGGCCTCCGCCGTGAGATTCGGCTCTTCGAAGTAGCCTTTCGACATGCTCGGGCCGCGAAACACGATCTGGCCGACCGTGCGCGGTCCGACGCGCCGCCCGGCGTCGTCCACGATCGCGATCTCATGACCCGCGAACGGCACCCCGCAGTCCACGAGCTCGATCGGCGCGTCGGCCGCCGCGGGGATCGCGTGGCCGTGCGTGAGCTCGCGCGCATCCACCGCATCGGTCCGCAGTCCATCCCAGTAGGGCACGAACGTGATGGCCAGCGTCGCCTCGGCCATGCCGTACGACGGCACAAATGCACGCGGGTCGAACTTCGCCGGGGCGAGCCGCGCTGCGAAATCGCGCAGCGCCTTGGCTTGAATCGGCTCTGCGCCGCAGCCGGCGACGCGCAAAGTCGACAGATCGAGGCCGTCGACGTCCTTGTCTTTGAGCCGCTTCGCGACGAGCGCGTACGCGAAATTCGGTGCGTACGTGATCGTGCCGCGGTGCTCGTGGATCTTGTCGAGCCAGAGCCG
Organism: Polyangiaceae bacterium; assembly: GCA_035482215.1. Taxonomy (GTDB): domain Bacteria; phylum Myxococcota_A; class Polyangia; order Polyangiales; family Polyangiaceae; genus Palsa-1150. The sequence continues at coordinate 6,910 of DATHQY010000542.1, forward strand.
CGGGGCGCGCACGAAGCTCGCGGTCGGCAAGAACACACAGGGAATGTTGGTGAAGATCGGGCCCACGACGAAGCCGATGAGGCCCATGTCGTGGAAGAGCGGCAGCCAGCTGACGCCTTTGTCGACGGCGGGGTCGGCGCTTATGCCTTCGAGCATGAACGCCGAGGCATTCGCCGCGAGGTTGGCGTGCGTGACGACGACCCCCTTGGGTCGCGACGTGCTGCCGCTCGTGAACTGCAAGAAAGCCACGTCGTCGGGCGTGACGTCGACGCTCACGCGCGGAGCGTCCGCCGGGAGCTCGTCGATCGTGATGACCGAGGCGCGCCGACCGGCGCGGCCGGAACCAGTTGCGTCGAGCTGCGCGAGGGCGGGCTCGACGAACGACTTCGTCGATGCGCTGGTCAGCAAAAGCGCGGCGCCCGACGCCTTCGCCACGTGCGCGACGGTCGCGTGGTAGCTCTCGATGTTCTTGAACGAGAGCTGCGGGACCATCGGCACCGGGATGACCCCGGCGAAGAGCGCGCCGAGAAACGAGAGGACGAACTCTTCCCCGTCCGGCAGCACGAGGGCGAGCCGATCGCCCTTCGCGAGACCGAGCGCGGCGAAGCTGTTGGCCCGGCGTTGCGCTTCGGCTTCGATCTGCGCGAACGTGTACAAGCGCTCGGTTCCGTCGGACCGGAAGAAGACGAAGCCGCGCGCGTCATCTCCCGCGAGGTCGCGCACGGCTCGGACGAGCGTGGGGGCGACGGGGCGGGAGAGAGCACTCATGGCCTACGGGCGAGAACGCCGCCCGCGCTGTACTGCGCGCCATGCGGATGCGCAAGGCCGAGGAACGCGGGTCCGCGCGCGGCGTGCCCGGAGCGGCGTCCATGGCGCCGCACCTCGACAGGATCGCCTGCATCGGGTTGCAGCGTTGCGTAATACCGTTTCCGCGAAGAACGATTCGCTCCACTCGGGTTGCCCCACCCCTCCGCGGGGCGCTAAATAGCCCCCCACTCCTCGTGGGCGTCGATCGTGTCTTCGTGACTGGCCTGGGCGTCGTGAGCTCGATCGGGCTCGGGCGCACTGAATTTTTCCAGGCCCTCGCCCGGGGAAAGAACGGCATCTCGCCGGTCGCCGCGTTCGACGGCGCGGCGATGGGCCGCGGTTACGCGGGCGAGGTCAAAGGATTCGACGCCCGCGACCACCTCACGCGGGCCGAGCAACACCGCCTCGGGCGCTGCGCCGCGATGGCGCTGGCGGCCGCCCGAATGGCCGTGGACGACGCCGAGATCGGCGAGAGCCACCTCGCGGGGCCGCGCACGGCCGTCGTCCTCGGGACGACGATGGGCGAAGCGCGCATCCTCGCGGCGCTCGACCGGGAGTGGATCCTGGGCGGCGCGGGCGCCGTGACGCGCGCGCAGCTGCCGCGCTACGGGTCGACGCTGCTGCCGATCCACGTGGCCCGCGCCCTCGGCGCGCGCGGAATGGTGCTGACGTTGCCGGCAGCTTGTGCGGCGGGCAACTACGCGATCGGCTTCGCCGCCGACTTGATTCGCGCGGGCCGGGCCGACGTGGTCATCACCGGCGCGGCGGAGCTCGTGCAAGAGCTGCAATTCAGCGGGTTCGTGCGCCTCGCGGCGATGGCCTCGCTCAAATGCCAGCCGTTCGATCTGAATCGCCAAGGGCTGCTCCTCGGCGAGGGGGCGGGGGTGATCGTCCTCGAGAGCGAAGCGCACGCGAAGCGCCGCGGCGCACGCGTCGCCGCCGAAGTCGGCGGCTACGGCCTCTCGTGCGACGCCTACCACATCACGCGGCCGCACCCCGAGGCGAGCGGCAGCATCACGGCGATGCGCGCAGCGCTCGCCCGATCCGGCATCGGCGCCGGCGACGTCGACTTCGTGAACGCGCACGGCACGGGCACGAAGCACAACGACGCCGCCGAGTCGAAAGTGATTCGCGACGTCTTCGGCGACCGTCGCATCCCCGTGTCCAGCATGAAGAGCATGCTCGGGCACTGTATGGGCGCGGCCAGCGCGCTCGAGGCGATCGGCTGCGTGTTCACGCTCGAGACGGGCCTCTACCCGCCCACGATCGGCTTCGAGACGCCCGATCCCGAGTGCAACGTCAACGTGGTCGCCAACGTCGCGCAGCTCGGAAAGAACGACATCGTCGTGAACAACTCCCTCGCCTTCGGCGGCTACAACGCCGTATCGGTCTTCGCAAAGCCGGGCGTGCTCCCGCCGCCGCGCGCGGCGGGGACGCGGGCGCCCCCACCTACGATGCCCGGCGGCAACGCGTGAATCCGCGCCTCATCACGGGCGCCGGCATCGTCTCCCCGGTCGGGATCGGGCGCCAGGCCTTCTTCGAGGCAATGCACGCGGGCGCGCGGGCGGAAGGCCACGGTCCGACGGCCTCGTTCGACGTATCGACGTATCCGCATGCGAAGGTCGCGGAAGTCCCCGGGTTCGACGCGGCGAAGTACCTCGGCGAAAAGGGACTGCGCACGCTCGACCGGCTCTCGAAGCTGCTCGTCGTGGCGGCGCGCCTCGCGTTGCACGACATCGGATTGAAGCGCGACGGCGCGTGGATCCCGGTGCCCGAGGGCGTGACGCCGTGGTCGGAGCGCACGGGCATCGTCGTGTCGAACGCGTACGCTTCGCTCGAGGCGATCAGCGAGCTCGATCGGATCGCGATCCTGGAAGACGCGCGGTACATCAACCCGTCGCGCTTTCCGCTCACCGTGTCGAACACGGCCGCCGGCTACGCGAGCATCTGGGAGGAGCTCCGCGCGCTGAACGTCAGCGTCAGCGACGGCAATTGCGGGGCGCTCGACGCGGTGGCCTGCGCCGACGCGCTGCTCGAAGGCGAGCGGGCGGACCTCCTGCTCGTGGGCGGCGCCGAGGCGATGAGCGAGGCGCTCTTCGTGGCGTTCGATCGGCTCCACGCGTTCGGCGACCGCGCGCGCGCTCCGGACGCCAAGGCGAGATCGTTGCCATGGCAACGATCTCCGGTAGGCGTATTTCCGGGCGAGGCGCGCCTCGGCGAAGCCGCGGTGCTCTTTGCCCTCGAGACGGAAAAAGGCGCGCACGACCGCGCGAAAGCCCAGGGCCTGGCGGCGCCGGCGACCCTCGCGACGATCTGCGGGTACGGGGCGTCGTTCGAACCTCCGAAGCGCGCCGAGGCCCTTCTCTACGCCGCGCCCGTTGCGCTCGAGCGAGCCATCCAGAGCGCCCTCGACGACGCCGGTGTGCCGGCGGGCGACGTCGATGCCGTCGTCTCGGGGATCTCGGGCATTCGCGCGTTCGACGCCGCGGAGCTCACCGCGATCGACCGCACGGTCGGCGCGAGCGGGTTCGTCTCCGCGCCAAAGCTGGCCCACGGTGAAACGCTCGGAGCCGGCGGCGCGCTCGCGATCCTCACGGCGATCGCGCACATGCGCGGTGACGGCGGCGCGTACGCGGTGCGTGGCGCCCTTCGCGGCCCCGTGCGAACCGTGGTGGTCACCGCGCTCGGGTATTACGGCAACGCAGCGGCGCTCGTCATGAAGCGCCCCGCGAGCTAGAGACGGAGCATGGCGAGCGCCGTGAACGTCGAGCAAAAGGTCAGCTGGATCCAGGCCAAGGCCCACACGGAGCTCGCGCGCGTCCGCAAGGCGCGCGACAAGCAGCTCTATCCGTATTGCCGCGAGCTCGAAACCGGCGGCCTGCACACGAGCATCGCCGGCCAGCCCGTCGTCAACTTCAGCTCGAACGATTACCTCGGCCTCACGAACCACCCGCGCGTGAAAGAGGCGGCCAAGCGCGCCGTCGACAAGTACGCGTGCGGCCTCTCGTCGTCCCGGTTTCAGGCCAACACGCCCGAGCACGTCGAGTTCGAACGGCGCATGGCCAAGTGGATGGGCTTCGAGTCGTGTCTCCTTTTCACGACGGGCTACCAGGCCATGCTCGGCACGCTCGCCTCGCTAGCCGACAAAGACACGACGCTCGTCCTCGATGCGTACAGCCACGCGTGCATCCTCGACGGGTCGTTCCTCGCCGCGGGCGTGCCCAAGAATGGCCCGGAGATTCGCTTCTTCAACCACAACTCGGCGAAGAGCCTCGAGCGCATCTTGAAGACGCGCGAGCGCCCCAACGCGCTCGTCGTCTGCGAAGGCGTGTATTCGCTCGACGGCGACACGGCGAAGCTCGAGGAGTTCGTCGAGTTGTGCGACCGCTACGACGCACCGCTCGTC